>NZ_CP022522.1:112500-482500 GCF_002850255.1 Pseudoalteromonas sp. NC201 | reverse complement strand
TATTACCGTAGGTGGCCGCCCAACGATCCCTAATATTCCAGGCGCTGAGCACGGTATCGATTCAAACGGTTTCTTTGAGCTTAAAGAGCAACCTCGCCGCGTAGCGGTTGTGGGCGCGGGTTATATCGCGGTAGAGCTTGCGGGCGTATTGCACAGCTTGGGCACAGAAACCCATCTATTTGTTCGTAAGCACGCCCCTCTTCGTAACTTTGATCCTATCTTGGTTGAAACCTTAACTGAAGTAATGGAAAAAGAAGGTCCAACGCTGCACACTCACGCAGTACCACAGTCAGTGACCAAAGAAGAGGATGGCTCCGTCACCTTACATCTTGAAAATGGTGAGTCTTACACCGTAGACAAACTGATCTGGGCAATTGGTCGTGAACCAATGACAGATCTTATCAACCTCGCTGCGACAGATGTAGAAACCACGCCTAGCGGCCATATTAAAGTCGACGAATGGCAAAACACCTCAGCCAAAGGTATCTACGCGCTCGGTGATATTATGGATGGTGGTATAGAGCTAACTCCGGTAGCCGTAAAAGCAGGTAGAATGCTAGCCGAGCGCCTATTCAATCCGGAATTGCCAAACGCAAAAATGGATTACGATCTAGTCCCTACCGTCGTCTTTAGCCACCCACCGATTGGCACAATTGGTCTAACAGAGCCAGAAGCGGAAGAAAAGTACGGTAAAGACAACATCAAGGTCTATACCTCTACCTTTGCTGCAATGTACACCGCGGTCACTCAGCACCGCCAACCGTGTCGCATGAAACTTGTATGCGCAGGCCCAGAAGAAACCGTAGTGGGTCTACACGGCATCGGCTTCGCAGTAGATGAGATGATCCAAGGTTTCGCCGTCGCAATGAAGATGGGTGCAACCAAAGCAGACTTTGACTCGGTAGTCGCGATACACCCGACTGGTTCCGAGGAATTTGTGACTATGAGGTAATAGACTGATTTAGTTATCAAATTATCTTTTAAAAATAAAACGCGAGCGGCAGACAAGCTCGCGTTTTTTATTTATAGCCAACACCTTAACTAAAACTCACCTAGTAGGGTAAATAAGTATTTTAGTGCTTTCGATAGAGCAATACTATTTGAAAGATAGTGAATGCACAAAGTAAGACAGATGATCGTCTAATGAGGGGCAGAGCATACTTTGATTACTTATAAGCCAAAGAACACCTGTGCCCTAAATTTGTCGTTCCAGCCAGCAGTTTTCAATTTGCTACGTTGACTCGGTAAGCCGCATTCACACTGCTTGAGCATATTCATTACAAAACGCCTGAATAGGGCCATATTTTCCACCGCACCATCGAGACAAATTCTTGATGAATCCTCTTTAAAAACAACATCTAATACATAGTGCTGACCGTTCTCTATACGCCAGTGTTGGCGGATGTAGTGGCCTAGCATCTTATGTTTTGGTGACATTGAGCTGACGTAGTAGCTGGTATCAATACTGGTTTTACCGCCGCAGGCTCTGTGCCGTTCTACCGCGATGATGCTGCGGATTGTCGGCCAACGCGCCGCTAACGTTTCGTCTAATTTTGGCTTGAGTTGATACACTATCCGCGTCTCTGTGCGACCATGTGCCTGCTGCTTTACCTCGGTTACGACTTGCTCTTTACCAGCATCGAATACGCGTTGAAATTGCTCGGTTACAGCCTGGTGTAGCTTGGGTTGATTCTTTTTAACCTGTACCACAACATCGGCTTTTTTCGCAGCAATCGTTTCTAGTGTTTGCCGTTGACAATGTAGTGCATCCACTGTGATAACACTGCCCTTAATATCAAGCACTTC
Organism: Pseudoalteromonas sp. NC201; assembly: GCF_002850255.1. Classification (NCBI taxonomy): domain Bacteria; kingdom Pseudomonadati; phylum Pseudomonadota; class Gammaproteobacteria; order Alteromonadales; family Pseudoalteromonadaceae; genus Pseudoalteromonas; species Pseudoalteromonas sp. NC201. The sequence goes on along the minus strand of NZ_CP022522.1, from coordinate 480,694 downwards.
AAGCATTTGCCGCACAACACTTATCTCGCCTTGCTTGGTTTCGGTGGACTGTTGTGACAATACTAACCCTGACTCTGTATCGTATGCAGTAACAAGTTGTAATGCCGCCTTTTTATCGCCGCGATATGAACCACGCAGTACTTTGCCGTCGAGTGCAATAACTGGTTTACCTGCGGTTTGTCGCTGCTCGTTGACCCAGTTTAACAGCGCTTCCAGCAGTGACTCTGCCACCACAGATTTGAGGATCCGAGCGATGGTATGGCGCTTTGGGATCCCGTTTTTAAATGGCCGATACTATCGCAACCAATCCTCCTTCGACTCGCCATAGAGCTGGATATCTTGCCAACCTTCAGCACCTGACATGATGGCACTAATAACAAGGAAAATGACATCAACTAAGTCGTGCTTTTTGTTGATATTAGAGCGAGTTTCTTCTACAACTGTAAGGTGTTCAATCAGGTTCATTGGTTGCGCCTAGCAATGGGATTGGCGCTATTTGATCATAAATTAGCTAAAAGTGCGATCCCGCCTTGGCTGGTATATGAAGCATTTTTGCTAAGGCTTCATAAGCAGAGCTATAATATCTTTTTGTTCTATTAAAGCCTGTGGAAGTCACCTTTATACTTTTAGCAACGTCCAAGCCGCGATTTAAATAAGTAAAAAGTTGGGAAAACTCATTAAATAAACTTATAAATTCTTCAAAAATACTAAAGCTATCATTCTTAGTGTTTTGGTTAAATTGAATGAGTGCGCTTAAATCCCCAGCTTTTGCCTTTTCCTCTCGCAAACCATTAAGAACATCGTGGCCATAAGAGCCAATAATGTGGTTCAAAAGCTTACTAAAATAGTACTCTAATCTCTTACCTTTTTGCTCCTCAAAGTTGCCTGTATTTTTTCAATATATTTATCTGCAAGAGTAGCTTTGTCTTTATGTAACAAGGCACAGATTTTTAAATAAAAGCGCATTACTTCGCTGTTATAATTATCATATGTTACACGATGCTCCAGTACACCTTCGTTTTTTCTTTCTCTAACTCCTGAGCCATTCGCTGTATCTCTAATATATTAGAGAAGGTTGCTTGTAATACAATCACCAGCCTCAACAACTTTATGACTAACACCGAAGTCAGGATTTAAATGAACCTGAATTGCGTCACTATATCCAAAGCTTGCTTCACTACAATTACGAATATATCGATATTCGCCTTTTGAAAACAAGTTTTCCAACCCAAATTCAATTTCTTCATCACATTCTGTGCAAGGGAAAGTATGATATTGATTATCTTCCCTTCCAAGAGTCACCTTTAATAAGTGTTTCGTATCACATGTGTCACAAATAATTTTTGGAGTTATGACCATAACCCCCTCTGACTAGGTATGAAAAAGCCAACGCCCAAAGCAGCGACGCGTATTAGCGCGTCCAGCCCGTAGGGCGATGCAGCCTTTGCCTGTTAAATATTTTTATCAAATTTTATCTTGTGCAGCCTGTCAATATTCTTGAACACTAAAACGGCTGCTAGCAAGCTGAGTTGAAGAATAAAACCTAGCTCTACATTTGAACCAGAAATACCAATATAAAAATATGTAGATAAGGCTAAGCCTATAATAAATGATAAAGCTAAAGTGTAATTTAATTTTATAGGTTTTACTTGTTCGGCTACGTCATCACTTACATTTGGATATAACCAGCGTGTGAATCCTCCGATTAGTGAGCCTATAGTGACAATGATGTATGTGTAAGCTAATAATTCCAATTTATTTCCTTATCTATGCTTGGCTGTATAGGACATTTAACGCTTCAATAATGGGCAAAATTGTCCCAGCTAATTGGATTGTTAGGTGAATTGTACTCTTAATAAAAGATTGTTTTAAAGATAACCAGCATAAGACCAAATTAACGTACCTATGACAGACCAAACAAGATAATAAGATTGTACAGAGAGAAGAAGATTACCTTTAACTATCCTAGGATTTTCTAACTCTATACGTCTTTCTTCTGTGACCCGTTCACCTAAAACACCTTGTTCATGGTTCAGAGGATACATTGTTTTCAAGTACTTTAAATAATCTTCTTCTGTTGTGGGTACGTTGTAACTTAAAAAGAGAATTAAAGATATGGCACATAACAAACCACCACCTGCTGAAAGAATGGTGAAGTCATTACATAAAAATGAGATAACCAAGTGCAGTGCAATGATTGAAAGACAAAGACTGTTAGCAGAAATGAGACTACTTTTAAAAAGGCACAACATTTTAATAGGTATAGGTATTTTTACCGCTGTGTTTTCCATTTATTTTAAACTCCTTGTGCTGAAGCAGTTTGTTATAAGTGGTTGATCTAAAGAAACAATAGTTTTGATATGAGCTGGGTATTCACCTAACAGCTTATTCTGTCCCGCTTTGGTAGCTTATAACACACCGAGGAATAATTGCTACTGTAAACAAGCATATAATACAGCGTTAAATTCCAGTTTGTCACTTTACCCTAAAACGGCAAGTAATAATGCTAAAGGATAAAATCAAGCACTTTGTATAAAAGCTTACGTAGCTTTCTCGCTACCAACGTCCGCTCTTCTCTATGTCGCCCTCAGAGCATGTACGTTAACGCATTTTGAGGCAGAAACTAGTTACGCTGATGCTCCGCTCCTGCCGCTGAACAGGCTCCGATTTGATAAATTCCTATTTAGCGAATCTGACAAATTAGTTAAAACTTGTTCACTTAAAAGTACTTTCCAGAGTGTTGATTTAGAGCTACGTGTTTGCTATGTATTGTTAACTCTTTGGTATCATGCTCAACGCTGCTTTGACTTGATCTTTCATTGCTTCATTAAATAAATGAGTATTGGCAATCAGCGTATTAACCGCAAAACCATTTTCAGCTGATTGTTTACGAATACGCTCTTTGGCAGCAAATGCAAACTTTTGCCGGTGATAAACATCTTCCCACCAATCATGCCCATATCTTTTTCGCAGACTAGCTTTAATTGATCTAAAACGAACTTTACTGTCAAAACCTTCTGCTGACGCTAAGACACTTGCCCATATCATACGCAGTTGCAGATCATTCGGAATCCAGTTTTGATCGCGAAGCTGGCCAATCACTTCAGGGTGTAAATATAGCGTTCCCTCAGAGGCTTTTCGTTTTACCCACAGAGGTTGAGCTGTTTGGAATGCTACTTTCTTATCTTGAACACTATATCCTTGGCAATGTAACTCCCATGTTTCCAACTCATCTATTGACGCTAGTTTCTGTATTAACTCTACCATGCACAATTTCTCCGATGATTAGCTACACTCTCACACTTTCAACTTCTGCAAGCGTAGATTTTTTCCGAACTTTATCTTTACGGCCATTAGCATTTACAAGAGCCGGCTCAATACCATCCATATAATTATGCTCATAAGTGATTTCTTTGGTGGGAGTTTTTAAAACGGCTTTAATGCTTACATGGCAACTTTGCCCATTTTCCAAACCTGCAATATGATCTGCTTGCTCAGCGGTCAAATTGCCTTCAACAAGAATAACATCGTTAAAAGATAATCTAGGGACTATGCACCTATGTATGAAGTTGTCACATTTAACATTCACACCGCCATAGTTAAACTCAATAGTTATTTGCTTTATCGTGATATCAAACGGATTGAAGTTTGCGCCTCGCAACCAAAGTTTAAACTTGGGCAACCCATCCAGCCATAACTCGAAAGGTTTATGTCTTGGACGCAGATCAATGTTCATATTATTTGCAGTGTGACTTTCCAGATAAAAAAGACTAATCACATTGCTATAAGTTTTAACTATGACCTTTATGAGAACTTTTAGTATTGCCTTTACATTCAGTTTTGCGAGCCACGCCAAGAGAGCTACACCAATACCACTAAAAATCCACTCTTTGTGATCCATCAACATTTCTATCATGCAAATATCCTTAAATTAGTGCCGTTATGCACTCATGAGCGAGACAGGCTAATTCACATTTATCTAGTGACTTAGCTTCTAGTACTGTCAAATTGAGCTCGAATTAATGTTATCTACTCATTGTTAAACAATCCTGCCTTGTTCTACAAGTGTTAATTTTTAGTATCAAGGATATACCCACTTAGCGAGTGCAGCCGCCTTGTGCGGCACACGAAATAAAAAGCAGATAGTTACTCTAAATAGCAGGAGATTCGCTTACACGGCATGTGGAGCTGGTTGCAAGGTTAGAGGAGGTATATTCAAATGAGTTAAGGCAACCCAAGAAATAAGTTTATAATTATCTAGTAGTCAGAAACTTAAACAATAATCTCAGTTCAATACAGCTCTTTGGCAAATATTGACGCAGCCTTGATAAGGATATCACGCTCTTTTGACACTTCTTCGAGGCGCTGTTTTAATGATTTAACGACCAAGCTACCGTTTGAGCTGTCATCTTGTTTAGCCGCTTTGATCCAAGCATATAACGTGCTTTGGCCTATCTCCAAGTCTTTCGCCACATCAGCGACTCGCTCTCCCTCGGACAGTACTCTTTTTGTCGCCAATAACTTCATTTCATTTGAGTAAGTTTTACTCACTTTCATATTCCCCGATCAAAGCTTAGAGAATCTAAGTACCAGCTTTTTATTATGATTTACCTTTGGATTTTATTAACCCCCTCCCTATTAGGCTTAAAGAAGCTAGGGCAAGAGCAAATATTTCTCAAAGAGATTTGGGAGTTAGAATTGGTCTGGAGCCAGGCTCTGCGAGTGGGCGCATGAATCATTACGAAAAAGGCAGGCATACACCTGATCTGCAAACATTAAAACGAATAGCTGAAGAGCTGGGTGTTCCGCTAAACTACTTCTTTTGCGAAAACGATGAAATGGCCAAGTTTGTTATTTTATTTGAGAAGTTGCCCCAAAAAGAGAAAGAAGCACTGCTAACTGCGCTTGAAACAAAGCAAAGAACCTAATAATCACTCTTTCTGTATTTCAATGTTAGGTTTAAATATTTGATAACAAGTATGCATCTTAACACGAGCCATAGCTGTCTGCTCTTCCCTCAAGACACCTTTTATTTTCAATGTTGCGTAAGACATTCTCTAAGTGGTTCCACCGCTCCAGTATTCTTGTAAATAAAAAGTTGCATTTCAATTTGTAAACACCGAACATATAACAAGTGATAAAAGTGAAATTTGCTATATTAAAGCTTTGTCTTCACTTTTAGCTCTGACTCTAAAGAAAGTTAATGGGAGCTGTAAAATATTCAAAAAGTTTCCAATACAAGCAATAGAATCAAGGAAATGGCAATTGGTTGATCAAAGCGTAAATGCGGGTGTGAGGGCACAGCAAGGTTTTGCGTTGCAAAGAAATATGGCTCTTTTCATCATACTAGATAACTACGATAGCAAATTTGCTGGCACTAAATATTTTTTATCACTTGAACATTTAGAAGATATATTGTTCTGCTATTTAGATAATCATGGCCAAGCGATCAAAGTCGAAACCTATCAATCGAAAAAGAAGTCTAGTGGTAATTGGAAAATTGGTGTTGAACTAGCTGAAATCATTATTAAAGTGCTAAAAGTCGGGAAATCACTGATTTCAGATTCACATCCAAAATGTTCCAGTTACGGCCATGACCTGTACTTTTCGTCAAATACAGCCATACATCTAGAGAAAAGAGTAACAGTCAATAAAAAGAAGAGTACATACTCTAAGACTGTAAACGAGGAAGATATTGAGGTCATTTATAACGATTTGGATCCTATTCTACAGAAGGCGATTACCGATAAACTTGCAAAGCACGATGCTTTCGTTGAAGAAAACCTGAGTGATGAGTTAAAAAATTTAAAATTCTTATATATAGACTTTAACAAAACTAATAAAGAACAAGAAAACCAACTAAGGGCCAAGCTTGAAGATGTTTTTGATAGAAAAATTAATGATTCGAAAGCAGCATTAGAATCAATCTTTGGACTATTCAAAAATGCAGAACTAACATACAACCAAAAGAGTATTGCCAGGCTCTCTGATAAATCAAAGCAAATACATAGCCAAGACATCAACAATGTCATTAAAGTTATTACAACAAAATCTAAAGCTTTTCAGTTCTGGAGGGATCACAAAAGGGAAATTGCTCAAAAGCTAAAGATTAAGCCATTTGAACGTGAAATATTTGAACAAAAATTTAGCTTAGCCTTTGATTTGTTTAAGAGTAAGGAAGAAGCTGAGCATCGGAAAATTTTGATGTTCGTAAAGTCGAACTATAGGGAATGCAAAAGTTACAACGAAGATGAATGTATCGAAGAACTTGTTGCGAAGTTTAGATATGAAGATAGCTCAAAGTTGGAGGAAGAAACACTAAAAGCCACTATGTATGCAGCTTACTTCGAGTCAATTAATAAAATGGATGATTAAAAATTGGGCGCATTAATTGAGTACAATAAGTTCTTTGCTTTTAGCAAAAATGATAAAAAGTATTTTAATACTGATTTTTCCAAAGGAATCAATATTGTCCATGGAAAAAACACATCAGGAAAAAGTACCTTTATACAATCCATTATCTACACATTCGGGATAAATGACGAAAAGAGAAAACTGGCAGAGTTGCTCAAAGAAGAAGTTATTTTTAGACTGGATCTTACTATTTTCAACCCAACACCCACAAAGGTGTCAATTGTAAGAGATGATGAAATTGTGTCTATTAAGGTCGAAAATAAAGCACCTGTAAAATTTATTGGTATAGGTGGAAACAAGTCTAGAGAGCACATAAAATTAAAATCTTTTCTATCTGAGTTATTCTGTTTCGACTTACATCTCGAGTACGATAATGAATACAAACCAGCTTCACTTGAAGCTATGTTTTTGCCTTATTACATAGCGCAAGATGTTGGCTGGGTTTCTCGTCATAAATCATTTAGAGGTCTCGACTTTGTAAAAAACTTTAAGAATGATTTTTTTGACTACTTCCTAGGCATAGTAAACAATTACGATAGGATAGAAAAAAGTCAACTCGAAAAACAAAAGAAAGAGCTGGAAGCTGAATCAAGAATCATTCATAGAATAGAGAAAAATGACAAAGCCATAAAGCTAGCTAAGTTAAAAGATGAAATATTTACCGCGAGAACCATTGAGTATATTGAACCTTACAAAGAAAATAAATCAAAACTAATAGAGCTTGAAAAAGAATACCTTATATTATGTAATAAAATCACTCTATTAGAGGAAAGCCGGAAGGTATTGCTTAGAGTAAAAAGAAGCTTAAACAAAGATATTTTATCTCAAACAAAATGTCCAACTTGCTCTCATGAGCTATCACACTCTCTGGAAGATACTTATAACTATTATCAAGATTTAAATGATACGGAAAATCAATTAGAAGAACTAAATAAAAACATAAAATCCCTTAAAGATTCACAAGGAGCACTTAACAAAGTATTGAGTGATATTAATGACAAAAAAGTAATCGTTGAAAAAGACTATTATGAGTTGATCGAGTACAAAGTAGATAACGTGACGCTCGAATCGTGGCTAAGCAACAAAGTAAACATAAAATTGTCTGATGAGCTAAAAAGTAAACTCGGTGAAATTACATCAAAGATATTTAATACTGAAGAAAAACTTAGTAAGTTCAAGACTGATGAAGCTGTAAAATCAGAAAGAAGTAGAGCTAGTTATGCTTTTAAAGCAACTTTTGAAAAATATGCTTCAGAATTAAAAGTCAAACCATTTGATAATGAACAATTTTATTTACTGTATGAAATACCTGCGTTTCCTAGACAAGGTGTTGAGCTACTTAAAACCCTACTAGCATACAATTTTGCATTTGTAGATATTATAAAAAGAACGAGCCACACACATGTATTGCCTTTTCTCCTTGATGCCATATTCGAGGGTGACTTTGAAGATGAGAGTAAAAATGAAATACTCGATTTTATAAAAAATCATTCATCAAACAATCAGCAAATAATATTTTCAATAGCTGACTCTAAAAGCAACGTTAACTCAGCTACGACATACAATGAAAAACACTTTAATAACCGAGCAAATCTTATTTGTATTGGTGAGAACACAAAGAAAAGGTCATTTCTTTCAAAGTACGTTGGAAATTTCGAAGAGTATATTGAAGAGACGATTGAAATTTTGAATTAAAAAACATGACTTATACAAGTCAAAATTAAAGTTGCGATTCATGTATTTCCAATGAAAGTTTCAAAATACAATTTGAAATTTAAGCGGTAATTTTCTGGAAAATACGATAGGCGACTTATTTTTTCGGGAGAAATTGTGGAAATTTGCTATTTTTCTGGAAAACACGCATAACCTTTATAACCAAAGGCTTTACAGAAATCTTCCAGATTCTACGTGTGACAGTAGTGCTTTACTATGAGGTAACAGACTGATTTAAATATAAAATAATCTTTTAAAATTAAAACGCGAGCGGCAGACAAGCTCGCGTTTTTTATATGTTAATTCAACGCTTCAAGCGCTCATCTAGCAAACTGGATTGGTGTCATTGGCTCGCAAGCTCAGTCAATGCCTGCTTGATAAGCTCAGGATGGGTAAATGGGATCAGGTGCTCAGTTGATGATATTGGTAAATACTGCCCACCACTGGTTTCAGCAACTTCTTGAGACCATTTTCTCCCCTCTGCCTCCCATTTAATGAGATTAGCTTTCGCTTCTTCAGAGTCTGCATTGGCGATATCTAGTTTTTCAAACTCACTATCTATCACTGAAATAGGAATGCTGCTGTCTGGCTGCCAGTTTCTTACTAACTCCAAGTCATCATGGTAGTTCATCATTTCGTGTACTCGAGTAAGTTGAGCTGCAACACTGTGGCGGGTTTGCATTATGTGATTGAAATATTGCCAATCCATGTAGTCTGCAAACTCGCTTCCTTCAAGCAGTGTTTCAATATGCGCCTGCTCTTCAGCTATTTTGCTATCCATCTTTTCTTGCCAATTACCAGCAGCAACATGATCAATCAAGTCTTGTCCGTATTGACGATAAACATCAACTGGGTAACCTTGATACTGAGCAATAGAATGTGGCAGTAAAATATCTGGGTCTAACCACAACATGCTTGCTATCTTTTGTTGAAACTCCTGTGATTTTTGCATCGCAATTAGCGGCACTGAATTACTATTTGCGTAACTCAACAAATGCACATCACTGAGATTGAGCTTTTCAAATAGTACAGGGAGGTCGTGTGCAAATTTATTCATGGAAGGTGTGTCATCAACACTACTTAATCCCTGCCCTAGCCTATCAATGACGTAAACATTAAAACTCTCTGCCAAGTAAGGCTGTAGTAACGCGAACCAAGCACTATCACTATGAAAATGCATATTCGCACCCGAGAGCATGACCACGGTTGGCTTATCTGCATGCTGCTTTAATTGCCGAACATGGTAATAATCGTTGTTTACTGCGATAAGATCAGAGCCTTGGGGCAGCACATAACGGCTTGTCGACTCAAAAAATGCCATTATCGATTCGGTGGTTTGAACAGGTGGTAAATTCCAACTATGACGAGCCCCGTCTACACTAATGAGCTGCGTTTGAATATTGCGATTAGGATAGTGAGTTAACGTCACGCCTTCCGCTATTTCTTCATCAACAGATAAAGCAGCCTCATAGTTTAGATTAGCAATAATTTTAATCGCTTGAAGTGACGAGAGTAGCCCAAAATTTGCGTGACTTTTGCCATTATAGGGCAATACTGAGTCTGCTTTACCGTGCATAATTCGGTAGTTTGTAGGTGTCGAAAAGTTACAGCTATCACCTAATTGGTAGGACATAGGTGCTGCAACCGTTACTATCGCATTAAACGTCTCCGAGCGGTTACATAATAAGTTTTGTACAAATAACCCGCCTTGAGAAAAGCCGGTCGCATAAATTTCACCGTCAATGACATCATATTTGGCTTTTATTTCTGCAATCATCTGATCAACAAAGCCTAAGTCATCTACACCTAAACGATGTGCCTTGTTACAACCACAGCCTTCATTCCACTCTTCGTTTTTTGATTTGGGATAAACAACAATATAATCATCGCTTTGCTCATGTAGCTTGGTTAAACCTGCCATACCGTAAGCAGTGCCTCCAGAACCATGAAAGGCTAACATCAGCTTGTACGCTTTATGTGGCTTTTCAATCGGCTTCATATAATAGTAACGCTCATTGAGTTGATGAACCTCCAGACCATTTACGGGCTTTAACACTCCATCGTCATTGCTTAACGCCTTTTTGCTGTCGCTACTGCTGCCACAGCCCGCGACTAAAGCTGCGAGTGTTAAACCTAACGCCTGTTTTAAAAACATTCGACTTGTCATGTTGGCCATTCCTATTTTATTGTTTTCATGTACTCTAAATAACCTGAGGTTTGGATAAGGAATGTTCCAACTCATTGTTGCTAAAGCACAACTTAGTTTTCTCCTTGTCTAGCCAGAGAGTTTTAGGGAAAACAAGGCGAATTTACGCACCAATAGCTGGCTATTGGAAGTGAATTCAACGCAGTTAGCGCTAAAACTGGCTGCTAGAAAGGCATTAATTATCCGCAGCTCAGGTTAAATACTTTGAAAAAGGGCGCGACGAATTCACATGAAATCGTTGTGAGGAATTCCTTACCAATAAATATAAACAATATAATCAAAGGGATAATAAATGCGCTATGAGATTGCAGCCATTCGGTTTGATACTGTTAATCGAACGCTGACGAGTAGCACAGACTCCATCAGACTTGAGCCTAAGCCATACTTATTGCTACAAACCTTAATTGCAGCAAATGGTAATGTTGTTTCGCGCGATAAACTCATTGCAGAAGTGTGGCAAGGTCGCGTAGTCACAGAGAGTGCAATCAATAAAGCCGTGTCGACATTGCGCCAGTATATGAATAAATTAGATGGTAAAACTGAGTATATAGAGACTATCCCTACCCTTGGATATCGACTGATTCCCGCGGCCACAAGTCATACTCCGGCTACAATAAATAAGACCAGCTCCCGGATCGCGCCACTTTTGGGTGTTTCTCTACTTATTACCAGCGTATGTGCGTTTATTGCCTATCAGTTCATGCAGCCAGCGCAAAATAACGAACCACTCCTACCACAAAAATTAACGAGCCAGAGCGGTATCGAGCTACAGTTAAGTAGCGCGCCTCAATATAAAAGCTTTAGCTACCTGCATCCTACCGACACTCAGCAATCGGAGTTATGGCTCAATCACAGCGAGCAACATAGAAAGCTGTTTTCTGGCAACATCAGCACACAAGCCTTAAGCTCAGACGCCAAGCACATCGCCTATATTGACGATGATAATGGCTGTACCGTAAAACAGTTTGATATCGCGCAGGCACGGCACACTACGCTATTCTCTTGCCAGCCTATCGAAAACATTAAACTAATATGGGGCGCAAATCCGCACGAAATCATTTATCGAAAACGCACAAATATACATAGTGGATACGGCCTTTACCGTTTCGACTTGAATACAAAGCAGCATATCCAGTTAACGCTTCCTCCAATCTCAGGAAACCTCAGGGGCGACCATCTATTTAGCTTATCCACAACTAAAGACCAACTCGCCGCCGCACGCTATCTTGGAGAAGATAAGCACGAACTGACGGTGTACGATTACCCAAGCATGTCAGTCAAGAGCACCGTTAAGTTACCTTATAATCTCACGGCACTGACTTGGTCTGCTAGCGGTCAATCTATTTACTTTAGCGCAGGCAGTAGCATTTATCGCGCTGATATAAAATCGAGCAAAGTAAAACTGCTTCACAAGCTCACAGCACCAATCGAAAGCCTAGTATTACAAGATAACAATGAGACCCTGCTCTTTAATCAATATAAGTTAACTAGCCTAATTCACCTTTTCGACGTATCGGAGCAAACCTTTTCACCACTTGTTGATAATCAGGCGTTGAATCGCTTACCTCGCGCAAATCAAATGCCGCAAGTTTGGTATATTTCGGATCACGGCGCGCATTCCGCTTTATGGTCTATCAACACTGAAACACAACAACACACTCAAGTTCACTTGCCTCACATTTTTAACTTTCAACGTTATCAACTCAACAATGACGCTTCTAAAATACTTTTTGAATATCAAGACGCCATTTACCAGTTTGCTATCAACAGTCAAAAAACAATGCAACTTATAGGTACTGAGCTTAAGCCTTACGTTGCCAATTACAGCCAAGATGACCATGAAATCATTTACAGCAGTGAACGCTCTGGTAGTTGGCAGTTATGGTCTCTAAATCTAATAACAAACCAACATCAGCAACTTACAACACAAGGTGGCTACAGCGGCTACAAGCTTAATAATGTGTTGTATTTTACCAAGTTTACACAGCCCGGAATTTGGCAACTGGAAGACGGGCAAGAGTTTGTAGTTGTGACGGATGTATCGGTGAGAAATTGGCTGAATTGGCGGCTCAGAGATAATGCGCTTTACTATGAAAAAGACAAAAGTATTTGGCGATTTGACCTGAAGACTAAACAAAAAAAGTTGTATTTCACCCCGCCACAACGATTTATTGGGCAGTTTGATATATTGCAAAACGGCGATGTGGTTTTCAGTGAGCTGAAGCAACCAAGTGGAGAGCTTTGGCAATTAGCCGTAAAAAATTAAAGTACAAACACAAAAAACCCAGCCGAGGCTGGGTTTTTATTGATTCTTGAAACGAATTACTTGATTTTCGCTTCTTTGAAGATCACGTGTTTACGAACCTTAGGGTCGAACTTTTTGATCTCCATTTTTTCAGGCATGTTACGCTTGTTCTTGTCGGTAGTGTAGAAATAACCAGTACCAGCAGTTGAAACTAAACGGATCTTATCACGCATGATTTAAGCTCCTTAAATTTTTTCGCCGCGAGCACGGATATCTACTAATACCGCGTCGATGCCTTTTTTATCGATAATACGCATACCTTTAGTAGTAGTGCGTAGAGAAACGAAACGCTTTTCGCTTTCAACCCAAAAACGGTGTGTTTGTAGGTTAGGTAGGAAGCGACGCTTAGTAGCGTTGCGCGCGTGCGAACGGTGGTTACCAACCACTGGGCGCTTACCTGTAACTTGACAGACTTTAGACATGTCTATGTATCTCCAATAACTTCGCTCGAGCTTAATTTTCCCTTAAAGGCCTTTTAACTGCGTGCCCTAGGTAAAATCAAAGGGCGCTCTTTATACAGTATCTACAGGCAGAGATCAAGGATCTGATCCTACTGAAATCAGCTCATGGGTAAATTTGATAGCGGCCAATTATAATGATCCGAAGCCCACTAGGAAAGTAAAAACTGCATTTAAATTGAACTAATTTATAAAATTTATACAAATATGCTGATTTAACGAGCAAATTTCTTTTTTGGCCCTTTCTACATCGTAATTTTCACTGTTTAATTTTCGTGCTTATACGTATATTTGGGCTGCAACACTCCACCAGCTACCTCACACTTCGAGTAAAAGCTGAGTGATCAAGCTCCATTCCATTTTGCTCAATTCAAAAGGACAACTTGAGAAAGCGAAACCCACCTGATAAAACAGCAACTCAGCTTAAATCAGTCCTCGTTCGGCAAACGAAATACAATGACTTCCGGCGACGATTAAATGGTCAAGTACATTAATATCGACCAGTGCCAAGCCTTGCTGCAATTTTTTCGTGATGAGTTTATCCGCTTCGCTGGGCTCTGCTACGCCCGATGGGTGGTTATGGGCAAAAATCACGGCTGCACAGTGGTATTTTAGTGCCGCCTTTACTACTTCTCTTGGATAAACCGAGGCCGCGTTAATTGTACCGTGAAACAACACTTCATCTTTTATCAGGCGATTTTGGTTGTCTAGATACAGCACCATAAACACTTCATGCCCAAGCCCCCGTAGTTGAGCACTCAAATAGTCACGTACCGCTGTCGGGTTTTGAAATACCGTTTCTCTTAAGCACTCTTCTTTTAGATAACGCCGGCTTAACTCCAAAACGGCCTGTAACTGAGTGTATTTGGCAACGCCTAAGCCTTTTAACGCTGAAAACTCTTCTAATGAGGCATTGAATAAACGCTGTAACGTTTGCTGTTCTTGTAACAGGGATTCGGCAAGCTCTATGGCATTTAATCCTTTGATCCCAGTGCGTAAAAAGATAGCCAATAACTCGGCATTGGATAACGCCTCAGGGCCTTGCTCTATTAACTTTTCTCTTGGCCGTGCGGATTTGGGTAAGGCTGATATTTGCATAATTTTTCCTTTTATGTGTTTGCCTCCATGGCATCCAAAGTGTAGCTACCAAAAAGTGAGAATTCAAAAATTATCACCGACTGTGATATCTTTAGTTTATTGATACTGTGATCGTATAAAACAAACATGCAAAGAAATAAACGCCTCTTACTTGGGATCAGCGGTGGTATCGCTGCTTACAAATGCGCAGAACTCGTTCGCCGCCTAAAAGAACAGCAAATAGATGTCAAAGTGGTGATGACGGAGTCTGCTAAGCACTTTATCACGCCACTGACAATGCAGGCGGTCTCTGGTGAAATCGTTTCTGACTCTTTGCTTGACCCACAAGCAGAAGCATCAATGGGGCATATCGAATTTGCAAAATGGGCAGACCTAGTGCTGGTTGCTCCTGCGACCTCGAATATCCTCGCCAAAATGGCGGCGGGTATTGCGGATGATTTACTGACCACATTACTGCTCGCGACGCCCGCGCCTGTTGCCGTAGCGCCGGCAATGAATCAACAGATGTATGCACATCTATCGACTCAAGCAAACCTCAATACCCTTGCATCACGCCATGTCCAAATCTGGGGACCCGGTAAAGGCGAGCAAGCCTGCGGAGATGTAGGCGCAGGACGCATGCTTGAACCCCATGAGTTGGTGCAACTGTGTTTAGCTGCACTTCGCCCTACTGAGCAAGTATTAGCAGGAAAAACGGTAACTATCACCGCAGGACCGACGCGCGAAGCATTAGATCCGGTGCGTTTTATTACTAACCACAGTTCAGGAAAAATGGGTTTTAGTCTTGCTGAGGCGGCAAAGGCTTTGGGTGCAAGCGTAAATCTGATCGCAGGCCCGGTTTCACTGAATACCCCCACAGGAATTACTCGAATTGATGTAGAAAGTGCTGAGCAGATGCAACAAGCTGCACTCGAGTATGCCGTACAATCAGATATTTTTATCGGCTGCGCTGCGGTTGCTGATTACCGTGCAGCCACCGTTGCCGAGCAAAAAATTAAAAAGCAAGGCAATGAAATCACACTAACATTGGTTAAAAACCCCGATATCATCGCCAATGTCGCAGCACTAAAACAATCTCGTCCTTATACCGTTGGCTTTGCAGCTGAGACGCAGAATGTCGCCGAATATGCGCAAGGAAAATTGGTCAATAAAGGGTTGGATATGATCTGTGCGAATGATGTGTCGGATAGCACAGGTGGTTTTAATTCTGATAACAACACATTGACCCTATATTGGAAAAAAGACCGACTTGAACTCCCTCACTCTAGCAAAAAAGAGTTAGCACTTACTGTCATGCAAGCTATTGCCGAAAAGATAAAATAACCTTCATGTAAAAGACTGGAAAGAAACTGAATAAAACATTAACATGATACCCCGATAATGTGTAAACAAGTCGGGGTTTGCACTTCTGCGCATCACTCTCTGTGCTTAATAAACCCGACAAAAATAATATAACAATTAGAAAAATAAGGGAAATTTCATGCCAGCGACAAAACGTAGTAATCGCAAAGAGCAAATTCTTCAATCACTCGCACAAATGTTGGAAACCAGCCCAGGACAACGTATCACCACAGCTAAACTCGCTGCTGAAGTCGGGGTTTCAGAAGCTGCGCTTTATCGTCACTTTCCAAGTAAAGCGAGAATGTTTGAGGGGCTTATTGAGTTCATCGAAGATACGTTGCTGTCACGCATTAATTTAATCCTAGAAAACGAAAAAGAAACTCGTAACCGGATCTACAACATTCTTACTCTACTCCTAGCCTTTGCAGAGAAAAATCCTGGCATCACACGTATCTTAACGGGAGATGCACTACAAGGTGAGCAAGAACGTTTACGTGAACGAGTTCAAAGCTTATTTGAAAAGCTTGAGACACAATTCAAACAAGTTTTAAGAGAGCGCAAGCTGCGAGAAGGTAAGGCATTCACGAGTGAAGAAAGTGTACTGGCTAACTTATTCTTAGCTTTTGTTGAAGGTAAGATGAACCAGTTTGTAAGAAGTGACTTTAAAGCAAAACCAACCGCGCAATTCGATAAACAGTGGGTTGAGCTTGAGAAAATCTGGCTTTAAACACCTGCGGCTAGCCGCTTAAATACATCCGCACACCGCAGAGCATTTTAGTTTCACTGTTAAAAGTGATAAAAACACAATAAATAAAGACTAAAATGCTCTAGATATGACTCTAAAACTCTCTCTTCTAAGTGCGGCACTTTTTAGTGTAAGCAGCTTAGCAGCTAAACCCAGCCTTGAATTTAAAGACGTTTTTGATTTTCGTTACCCACAAGGTACAGTAATCTCCGAACAAGGTACATTCCTCGGCCTAAGTGCAAAGCCTTACCGTGGTGACAGCGAAGGCCAAGTGTATTCTCTCGATAATAAAGCACTGATTGCATCAGTTCCCCGTGGTACAAATCCAGTTATCAATAAAGGCGCTCAATGGGTTGGTTTTACCCAACGCCCTACCCTACTTGAAAAAGAAACTGCAGATAAAAAGAAGAAAAAAACGCTAAAGAACAACTTAGTGTTGGTGAACACCACAACCAAAGCACAACAAACTTTTAGCTCAGTTAAAGATTATCAACTTTCAGATGATGGCCTGTGGTTGGTGTATCGTGAGGATGCAAAAAAAGGCGACAAAAAGTCAGACGCAAAAGCGAATACAGACGAGCAAACTGATGAACTCAAAATCAGTGCAGATAAGGGTGATGACGCCTTAACGCTTGTAGTGCTGAACCTTTCTCACAATAAAAGTACTCGCTATGACAATATCGCAGCATACAAAGTTGCACCAAATAGTAACGCAATACTGGTCAATCAGCGCAGTGAGGACGGCAGTAAAAACCGTGTTGCTGTTATTGACTTAGCAAGCAATCAAATCACGAGTCTTATTGATGAGCCAGGTGTCACTTTGGGAGACATTGCTTGGCAACCCAACTCACAACAAGTCGCTTTTTATTTGGGTAATTATGTCAACGATGACAAACGCCGTCGCAACTACCAGCTCAAATTATGGTCTCCAACAAGCAATAAAATTACCGACATCCACAACCCAAGCGGTTGGTTTTCAGGCAAAACAGCATCAATCAAATGGTCTGAAGACGGCTCTCGACTGTTTTTTGAAAATCGTCCACAGCTTGAAGAAAAAACCAAAGTACTCAAATACACAGATGAAAGCTCGCTTTTTGATTACGATACCATTCGCCAACAAAAAGGCTTAAAGGTTTGGCACAATGCCGATCCTGAAATCAAAACTAGAGAAATAAAAACATGGAACGAAAGCCGCCGAGATCAACATTATCAAGCGGTTTACCACGTAAATGGCGAGCGTGTAGTACAGCTTGAAAACCTTCAGGTGCCTTCTATTTCACTTTACACAAACGCAAACTTTGTGCTGGGCAGTGACGATACACCATACCTAAAGCAAATCATGTACAAAGGGTTTTATCGCGACTACTACAGCGTTGATATCGATAATGGTGATAAACAACTCATCGTTAAAGAAAGTTCAAACCGCCCTACTGTCGCGCCTGACGGTAAACATGCTGCCTATTTCGACGGTGAACAAGTCTGGTTGAAGTCGCTATCCACTCAACAGCTTACCCCAGTAAGCAAAGCGGTTAAAAACGCACTATTCGCGGATGATAAACATGATAAGCCAGAACCAAATAAAGGGTTTGGATTTGCTGGTTGGCAGCTCGATGGCTCGACGCTCTACGTCTACAGTAAATATGATATTTGGGCATTTGATACCAAAACAGCAAAAGCAACTCGGCTAACCGACGGCTATAAGACCCAAACACAATACCGCATTGAGTATAAAGATAAGGACAAACTAGGCTTTAACCCAGACGATACCTTACTGTTAAGTGCGCACAACCTCGAAAATAAACAAACGCATATTGCAACGCTTTCCCTACAAGATAACAAGTTGCAAACTGTTTTGTCTGGCGAAGCTAAATATAGTGTAGTGAGAAAAGCCAAAGAGGCGGACACTTATATTTTCACAAGACAGTCTTATCAAGAATTTCCTGATTATTGGATATCAGATAGTGGCTTTAATAACCCGTCAAAACTCACAGACTTAAACCCACAACAGCAGACATTTGCTTGGGGCCAAAAACCTGAACTTGTGAAGTACAAAGGCTACGATGGCGAAGATCTTCAAGGCGTGTTAATCAAACCTGCTGATTATAAAGCTGGTGATAAAGTGCCTGTGGTGATTTACTTCTACCGCTATATGAGCCAGCGCATGTATGACTTCCCGAAAATGGTGCTAAACCACAGACCAAACCTGCCAATGTATACCTCAAATGGTTATGCGATATTCTTGCCTGATATTCGTTTTGAAATTGGTCACCCTGGGCGCTCCGCAACACAAACAATGCTCAATGCAGCGCAAGCGCTTATTGATAGAGGTGTTGCTGATCCAGATAAAATTGGCTTGCAGGGCCACTCTTGGGCTGGTTACCAAAGTGCATTTATGATCACACAGACGGATATGTTTAAAGCGGTTGTCTCTGGCGCACCAGTATCCAATATGACCTCTGCTTTCAGTGGGATCCGTTTAGAATCAGGTCTTGCAAGACAGTTCCAGTACGAAACAGGCCAAAGCCGTATCGGTAAACCGTTAACGGAGGCGCCTGAATTATACATAGAGAACTCTCCGGTATTTTACGCGGATAAGGTAAATACACCTATTTTGATCATGTTTGGTGATAAAGATGGGGCGGTTCCTTGGCAAGAAGGTATCCAATACTACTTAGCCCTAAGAAGACATGATAAAGATGCCATTTTCTTACAATACGAAGGTGAACCTCACCATCTGAAAAAGCTGCCTAATCAGTTGGACTATTCAATTCGCATGAAAGAGTACTTTGATTACCACCTGAAAGGGTTGCCACCAGCAGCGTGGATCAAATCAGGCGAGGCATTCATTGCTGAATAGTAATTATTCTGGGTACCTTTGAGGTACCCTTTTTATTTCTCAAAAATAGATTATTTCAACTTATATCTTTATAATTTTGCTATAAAAACCTACCCCACGGCTCCTCCTGGCTACTTTACAGCCTAAGTATTGAAGTTTCTGTAAATGCAATGTAAGTTCTATGCTGCAGGGAAATTTTCCTATTCTGCTAACAAAATACATAAGGAAATAATATGAAACTTTCAAACCTATCAGCGAACATTAGGCTGTCTTTACTTGCCTGTTCAACGCTAACAGTGGGTGTATCTGGCATCGCTTATGCTGAACAGTCAGGCACCACAACAGCGAATACTGTCGAACGAATTGAAGTAACCGGTACACGAATCAAGCGAGCTGCAATGACTGGCGCGAGTCCTGTGACGAGTGTAACCGCTGAAGATATAGAAATCGCGGGCATTACCCGAGTTGAAGACCTATTGAACAACATGCCTGCGGTATTCGCAGATCAGACTTCAGGTACAGCAAACGGTGCTACTGGTACAGCAACCGTTGACCTTCGAAATTTAGGCCCTTCTAGAACACTAGTTTTAGTCAACGGCCGCCGATTACCCTCAGGCTCACCAGCTGGAATTGAGGGTGTTGGTGCCGACGTAAACCAAATCCCAGCCTCTTTGGTTGAGCGCGTAGATGTGCTAACCGGTGGTTCATCTGCAACATACGGCTCTGATGCTGTTGCTGGTGTTGTAAACTTTATTATGAAAGACGACTTTGAAGGCTTTGAAGTCGACTATCAAGGAAGCGTTTACAACCATAAAAATGACCATAAAGACATGCAACGAGCGCTAACTGCCTCAGGCTTCGACATTCCTGATTCCTCAGTTACTGACGGTGATACTCATGATATATCTATGATTTTTGGTATCAACTCAGCTAACGATAAAGGCAATATTACAGGTTACCTCACTTGGCGTGAAATTGATGAAATCCGTCAGGACTCCCGTGATTTTAGTGCCTGCTCAATGAATATCAATCGTAGCAGAACGAGTTCAGCTCCAGGGCAAAGAATATGTCGTGGCTCTGGCACAATACCTGACGGTAGGATCACAGACCAAGCTAGCTATGACTTTAAAGTCGCAGGAGATGATCTAGTACCAACGGGTAATAGTGTCTATAACTTTGGCCCACTTAATTACTTCCAGCGTCCGGACAAGCGTAAAACATTTGGTTTGCTTGGCCATTACAATTTTACCGATCAACATACCTTTTATGCTGAATTGAACTACATGGATAACCGTACCGTGGCACAAATTGCGCCATCTGGTTCTTTCTTCAATGAAGTCGATATTAAATGTGATAACCCGCTTCTTTCAGCAAAACAACGAGAAGTCCTTTGCGGTGCCAATGGGCCTGCGGTCGATGGTGTTGTATCTGGCGCATTTATCGCAAAACGAAACGTAGAAGGAGGCCCTCGCCAAGATGATTTACGACACACCTCTACCCGTTTTGTATTAGGTATGAGAGGCGAAATTGATGATAACTGGACTTATGATGCATTCTTTAACTACGGAAATGTGTCTTATGAACAAACCTACCAAAACGACCTATCAAAACGAAAAATTGTTAGAGCCTTAAAAGCAACCACTGATGACAATGGCAAGATTGTCTGTGAGTCAGTTATTGATGGTAGCGATCCCGACTGTATCCCTTGGAATATATTCGACCCAGCAAATATTACCCAAGAGCAAATTGATTATCTTACCATTCCACTCTTTGCTCGCGGTGATACACGTTCAAAACAAATCAGTGGTTTCGTCACTGGGGACTTAACTGAATATGGCATAGTCGTGCCTGGTACTTCAACAGGCGTCGGTATTGTATTGGGTCTGGAACACCGCAAAGAAGCTATTGATTTTAATCCGGACATTAACTTCATTTCTAACGATGGCGCAGGTCAAGGTGGACCAAGAAAACCCGTTTCAGACCAGTTTGATGTAAATGAATTCTTTACTGAGCTAAATATTCCATTAATTGAAGATAGCTCATTTGCGGATTACATTACATTAGAACTCGCTTATCGCTATTCTGATTACTCAACAGATAAACAAACAGATACCTACAAAGCAGCGTTTGATATACGCATTAACGATAGTTTAGGTTTACGTACAAGCTATCAACGAGCAGTGCGTGCCGGTAACATTCAAGACTTGGCGAGACCGTCTTCACTTGCCCTAGTAAACTGGGACGACCCTTGTGCGGGAGCTAATCCAGCTTATACACTTGAGCAGTGTATGAGAACCGGTGTTACAGCAGACCAATATGGTTCTGTTTCTTCAAATCCAGCGGGGCAATACAATGCGATTGAAGCAGGAAACCCAGACCTCAAGCCTGAGAAGTCTGATACCTATTCATTTGGTATTCTTTACTCTCCTGAGTTTGTTGAAGGCTTAGATATCGCTGTAGATTACTTTGATATTACCGTTAACGACGCCATTCAACCTTTCCCAGTACAGTATATCGTAGAGCAATGTGCGATAGACAATAACGAAGAGCTCTGTGGCCTAATAAACCGTGGTGAAAAAACCGGTTCGCTTTGGTTAGGAGAAGATGCCGTAACCGCTACAGATACCAACATTGGTAGTGTAGAGACTTCAGGTATTGATTTTGATGCATCATACCGTTACACGTTACCTGAGGATATGGGTCTTTTAAGATTCTCTCTAATTGGTACATGGATGGAGAAGTTTGATACACAAAACGCACCAGGTGGGATTGTTGATAAGTGTGCCGGGAAATGGGATAAAAATGTATGCGAAAGCCCAGTTCCCGATATGCGTTATAACTTTAAAACAACTTGGGTAACTCCATGGGATGTGAATATTACAGCGACCTATCGTTATGTGAGTGAAGTGGAAGAGTTCTATCGTCCTACAGCTGCGGAATTGGCTGACCCATCAAAATCACCAATACTAGTACCATTGAGTGCAAGAGATTATGTTGATATTGCTGCAACATGGAACGCAACTGAAAACCTCTCATTCAGAGCCGGTATCAATAACGTGTTTGACAACACGCCACCGCTCGTTCCTGATGGCCCTACAACCTTCTCTAATGGTAACACCTATCCGGGGTTCCACGATATCCTAGGCCGTTACATCTTTGCAGGATTTACATTTAGAATGTAAGCACTTTAAATAGTAAATGGCTAATTGCTAGCCATTTACTATTATTTAGATGTCATTTCACTCAGTTTTTATTACATGTCGGGCAGCTGGGTGGACGAGTTGGCTCTCCAGGTACCATAACCATCCCTAGCTTTTTAGTCTGACCATAATTGCCATCATTCATAAATGCTTCCACATAATACGGTCCACCACCCATCGAAAATCTCATTCTTACCACAGCACTTCCAGTAAGTTGATTCTCCGCATTGTAAATTGCTTTGGTTACGCGCTTAGTGCCTCCGCTAAAATAATCACTTTTTGTCGTAACACCAACAATTACAGGTACATTAGGATCCAAAGCAGCTTCAGAGAATTGATCTAATTCAAAATCAATTTTTACTTCGTATTTATCACCATACGGATTTTTAACGGCTTCCATTTTGGGCATATCTTGAACAATTACACCTTTAGCAGAGCACTCATCACTCACTGTTGACCAGACTAAGCCTGCACCATATGTAGAATTAAACGCCAGATTAAAGTATGAATTTGAGTCCCAATTACTTCGGTCATTACCTAAACGACCCCTTTCAGAGTTGTAGTAGGCGACATCTCGAAGCATGTCATTTGGATTACCTACCTCTAGATCTGTTTTAAATCTGTAGCTCTGATTACGTAGAAGATAAGTAGGGCCTGATAATTTTGCAGAAGAGCTTGAATTTATACCGGGTAAAGATCTCAGAAATTCTACGACCGTGTAAAAACTTGGGGCTCGATACAAGTTCCAACCAGCTTCGATAGTAGCTGGTAATTCAAGTAAATTAAGCTCGTGTATTGTACTCTCTTCATATTTACAGCCGCTTGGAACTCCAACTGCAAATGCACTTCCAGAAAAAGTACATAGTAATATTATAATTTTTTTCACTTAAATATCCTTCTATGTGTTTAAAGAGATCAAAATTTAATCAACTTCTATGCAACGTTAGCAAAAAACACATTTCAGGTACAAGTTATTTTGGTAATCTTTATAAATGAGAATTTAAGCTGTAATCGGAAACTAACCTATGGGAACCATGTAACAGTGTCTTAATCAAAATACCGTTGTTTTTTCATGTGAGCATCAATTTGTTTGTGCAATATTCGCCCTATTTTGGATTTAGACTGAGTTGAGCTTCTGCACTAACTTCCTGTGTTGTAGATATCACAAACACATATTTCACTCTGCACCCTTAGGCTAAAATCGAAAAACTTTCTAAAAGCGACCCTCATAACAGATCATCACTGCACTTTTTAAAGGTTGCTTCATCAACACATAAGACAAGTAATATACTTGTCCTAGGTCACTACTATACACTGTTCTGATTATCTAAAAACTCAAGTAACTCCTTTTCAGGCATAGGCTTTGCGAGTAAAAAACCCTGTACTTCATCACAGCCGAGCTTTTGTAACACCGTCATTTGCTCTTCTGTCTCAACGCCTTCCGCAATTGTTTTTAGGCCGAGATGCTGACCTAAAGAAATGACAAGATCGGCAATTGCACCGCTGTCATCATGAGGGATATCTTTGACAAAAGCACGGTCGATTTTAAGCCGTGCTAAAGGTAGTTTTTGCAAATAGCTCAAAGAAGAAAATCCAGTACCAAAGTCATCAATGGCCACCTCAACACCAAATTCCTGGAGTTCTTGAAGTGTATTGATCACCGAGTTTACTTCGTCCATGACTACACTTTCTGTCACTTCGAGCTCTATATGTTTAGGCTCTACATCAAATGACAAGATAGTGTCCTTAACCTGCTGTGCATAGTTTGGCACCTTAAACTGCGGCACAGAGACGTTAACAGCAATGCTAAGCTCACCGAATCCCTGTTGCTGCAAAGTTGCCTGCAACTGACAGGCTTGTTCTAATACCCATTGGCCAATTTCGACAATAAGCCCTGCATTTTCCGCAAGCGGAACAAAAATCGCAGGGGAAATATAATTCCCATTTCCAGAAGGCCAACGTAATAAAGCCTCACAGCCAATCACCTTGCGATCAACAATGGAAAACTGAGGCTGATACCAGACCTCTAGTTTTTTCATCTCAAAATCTTGCCTGAGCTGTCTTATTAATCCCAGCTTCCAAGCCATTTTTTCTTCTAAATCTGGGGTATACCAATCCAGTGGAATACTCGACTGTTTTGCTTGGTTAAGCGCAATATACGCAAGTTTTAAGGTTTCTATTCCTTGCGGTTGGAAGTCTTCTTGACGGCACACTCCAATATGAAAGTGCATAGTCAACAAATGCTCCCCAACATGGTAAGGAACACACAAGTTATCAATAAAAGACTCTTCATCAAACTGCGACTCAGGCATTAAAAAGCCAAACACATCTGCACCAATACGTGAAATTAACTGGGCCTCTGGAAACTCAATACTAATTCGCTCGGCAACCCCTAATAACAACAAGTTTCCAACTTCTTGGCCTAAACCGTTATTGATGTCAGAAAATTGGGCAATATCAACAAGAATAAAAACGAGAGATTGCTGCTGGTTAAAGTAAGACTCTATTTTCTCAATAAAGTTAGCGCGATTGGGAAGTTTGGTTAGATTATCCTTGTAAGCAACCTCGCGCAACTCATTGAATAGCTTGATATTATCAAGACCAACACCAACGTTAGTCAGAAATATTTCAGCAAACTTCAATTGCGCTTCCGACGGCTCGCCCTCTAGCTCTAAATAAATGGCTGCCTTTTTGTTTTTGCTTTCAAGTAAGAAGGTAATGTCATGCGCGGTAGATTGGTGGGATTCGGTATCAATACAGTTTTGTACTTGCATGATGACACGACCATTATCAAGCTGCTCTATACCATGACCAAAGAATTCACGGTACTGCTCACTACCGCCAAACACCCTTAAATGCATATCATCATCTAGGTAGCCACTCACTAAGCCTTCGCCTGACGCATCTAAAATATTTGCCAATTGAGCGACAACTGCCGCTGCAAAGGAGCCCATATCGGTATGACCGAGTATGGCACGAGAAGCTGAAAGGATCTGCTCTAGTGCGTGGCTTTGCGCTTCGAGCTCACAAATTTGTTGATAAGAACGGATAGCGGTAAGCAACGAGGTAACCAGTTTGCTGCGGGTGAGCTCTGTCTTCATTTTATAATCGTTAATGTCGAACTCACGAATGACCTTTTCTTCCGGTGCATAACCCGGTTGTCCTGTACGCATAATAATACGTACTGCCATATTTTTTATTTCTTCGCGCACTCGACGAACGACATTAAGACCTGCGTCGTCGGTTTCCATCACCACGTCAAGTAATAGGATGCTGATATTATTTTGTTCTTTTAAAATCTCAATGGCTTCTTTGCCAGAATAGGCGTGAAAAAACCTGAGCTTTTTACCCCAAAACTCTAAATTAGACAGCGCAAGTTTAGTAACAGAATGGATCTCTGGATCATCATCAACGACTAAGACATCCCAAAAAGCACTTGTCGTTTCTTCTTCTTGAGTAACTTCTTCGTGCTCTGCAAACAAATAATCTTCTTGCTCAGGTGCCATGTTTTACCCTTTAAATCCGCACTACTCTTTAATTATAGGCACTGATTCACTCCAGTGTTTACCATCTTACAAAATATGGTACATTTTTACTATTACAGTTCTGTTTGATTAACATACATGAAATATTATAGTCGAGCATAGAACAAAAGAGATGATTTAGCATACTTTTTACCAAAGAGGATTCTGTATCAAACGTTTATCTACTCCTATTAGAATGCTGATGATTTTAGCACTTGTTATCGTGATTGCTGGTTTAGCGATGCCACACCATTATAAAGTGGTAAAAAGCACCGATATTTCTGCAAATAACACAACACTTTCCCCATTAGTGTTATCCCATTGGCCGACATTATTTAATTGGCAAACAACTGAAGACATCCACTTTCGCATACTGCCAAAAAGACAGCGAGTAGGAGCCTCAGCAGTGTTAGTGCATCCTTGGGGAGAAGCAGAAATAACCATCACCAAAATCGACGAACAGAGTTTAGAACTGTCATTACATTTAGACGATGAACATTTAGCCAAAATTAGCCTTAATTTATTTACCATTCAAGCCGATAAACAACTGACCATCACAATTGAAGGAAGAGCCAATACGCCCTTTATTGGCAGTTTCATCGCACTTTTTATGCAGCAGTATTTACAGCAACTCACTAACTCCGCGGTAAATCATATGCACACACGATATAAACTACGAGCTTGATATGGCAGTCAAAAATGCACAAGTAAAATCAGCCTTAGCGCTTTCGATTGAAGAAAAGCTCGGCTACCCTATGGTGAAACGGATCACACCACTTGTCACTCAAAATGACCGTTATCAGTCTGATAAGAATAAAGACAACCAATACACGGTGCGAACTCAACATGGCACACTAAAACGCGCCCTCAAGCGCCAACAACTAATCAAAATCCAGCGCCAGCAAAATCTTGAGGCCATTATGGGCATGGCGCTTACATTGTGCCCCGAGGTTACCGCCCGAGGTCGCCCAGACCCCGATTGGTTGGAGCACTTCATCACCCTTGCAGAAGACATTGCCAATCACTCCATGCAAAAATTGTGGGCAAAGATATTAGTAGGTGAAAGCATTACGCCTGGCACTTTTTCAATTAAAAGTCTGCAAACCCTAAAGATGATGACCCAACGTGAAGCAACTGCGTTACAAAGATGCGCTCCGCTGTGCGGCTACTTAGAAAAAGAAGACAGCTACCTTATTCTTCATGGCTACTATAAAAAGCCGTCTATTTTTGATTTGCTACGTAAAGGCAGCACTGAATCCATCAATTTAAGCCAAGCAGGGCTGAACTTCCCGAATATACTTACGCTGATGGACATTAATATCCTTTACCGGCAAGAAATTGAGTCCGCTTCACTACAAAAAGGACAGTCAATGCAGCTGGTGTATTTACGTAAAAAAATGACCTTAACGGCCAAATCCAATGACTTGGTGCTAAGCTATTACAAGCTGACGCAAACCGGAGACGAGCTAAAAAAATTACTTCAAAGCCCGATAAATAAACAATACAAACAACTTGTAGAAAAGGCCTTTGAAAGCGAGTTTTCTCTCGAGTGGGAAGAGAGATAAAGAAACTATTCTATTTACCAAACAAAAACAGCTTGGTCGATCACTCGTACCAAGCCGCTAAAGGAGTAAACTACACTATCTTAGAAGTGTAGTTGGATCCCTGCAAATGGACCAGAGACATCTAGGTCTGTGTAGATATCATCGATATCATCTAGCTCAAGTACCATAGAGCGGTAACCCACTTTTACCGCAACATCAACAGCCA
This sequence comes from Pseudoalteromonas sp. NC201, assembly GCF_002850255.1. NCBI lineage: Bacteria > Pseudomonadati > Pseudomonadota > Gammaproteobacteria > Alteromonadales > Pseudoalteromonadaceae > Pseudoalteromonas > Pseudoalteromonas sp. NC201. Next base: position 453,084 of record NZ_CP022522.1, on the reverse strand, counting down.
TATTGTCGATAAACTCATAAGCGATACCAATTTGATAATCTTGGATTTTGCTGTCATCAATTGCAAGCATGCTGCCTTCGGCAAAAACACTTAGCCCTGTAAGTGGTAAACCCACTTCACCGCGCAAATAACCGAGAGGAACAAAGCCTGAGAATTCAACTTCTTCTGTGCGTGTTTGACCATTTGCAGTACCAGTTACCATGATAGAACCGTCAAACTGCTTAAAGTTCACACCAAAGTCTAACGTCAACAAGTCATTGTCTAACACTTCGTAATACAATGTGTAGTCGATGTGGTTTAGATCTGCGTTTGTTGTCGCGTCAGTACCTACCGTATAAACTTGGCCGCCAAAGTCAAAAGACTCTGTTAACGTCGTTTGACCATTTAGCTCAAGCTCGGTATAGCGTAACTTGATATTTGGTACCAGCGGTACTGGGTGCTCAAGTGCAGCATAGAAACTCGTAAAAGTTTCATCGTCAAAGTTAAAGGTTTGCATATTGCCTTTTTCAGCAAAGCTACCTTCGGTTTCGGTATCCCACCCTTCTGCACCGACATAAAGCCCGAGTACCGTGTCTGCGTGTGCAGTAGGTGCTAAGCAAGCGAGAGATAATGCCGCTGCTAAAAAGTGTTTTTTCATGATGTTATCCTTGCGCTAAAAGTTCACTAAGTTCGATGAGAGCCGCATTGGCTCGCGAAATATAATTTGCCATAACCAGAGAATGGTTCGCTACCAAGCCAAAGCCACTGCCGTTTAATACCATAGGGCTCCACACCGTCTCTTGAGTCGCCTCTAACTCTCTGATGATCTGCTGTAGGCTGACAAGTGCATTTTTCTTTTCAAGCACAGGTCTAAAGTCATGCTCTACCGCTTTCATATAGTGCAGTAACGCCCATGTGGCGCCTCTGGCTTCATAAAATACATCATCAATCTGCCACCAAGAGGTTTTCACCATATTATGGCTTGGCGTCATGGTTGCTTGATCAGCTGCCGAATCCCCAGCTAAATCGGTATTTAATCTGTCTTGCCCTACGCTCGCACTTAATCTTTGGCTTAAGCTGCCCATGCGCTTTTCGGCCTCTTTTAACCAAGCTCTCAAGTTATCAGCACGCGCATAAAACTGGCTATCGCGGTTACTATTATCAGAAATTTGAGTCAAATACTGACGTAGTAAATCATTACCTTTTTGATACTCACCTTCAGCACTTGGCCACATCCACGCTGTTGAACTGATATTAAACTGTGGCTGAGCTAGCTTTAAACTCGGGTGCTCTGTCGATTGAGATTGTGAACGACTAAAATCTTTACGCATCGAAAGCGTAAGATCTCGTGTCATCTCAAGCACACCGTACTCCCAAGCAGGCATGTTATCCATCATTACGCTTGGTGGCATCATGTCATTCGACAAATAACCGCCCGGCTTATTCAGCAATGTATCCGTCACTTTAATCAAGGTATGTGTCGTTACATATCCAGTGACCAATGTATTGCCATTTTTCTGCGCATCCGCTTTTGCAACTGCGACGACGTCAAACTGTTCTGGTTCCACACTCCAATATACGGCTATAACATAACCCAGAAGTATGACAGCGATAATGCCAGAGATGATTTTTCCCGTATGATTTCCCATTTAATACCTCACTGTTTTTAGTGATGAGAGTGATGTCCTGCGTTTGATTTTTCTTTGCCACCAAACATATCTGCAAGTGCGACGACTTCAGCCACTGTGAAGATCCTATCGCCATCAGCAAAATATAGCGTAAGCTTACGCTGCTCACCGACTTTTAATGTTTCTATTGGTTCAAACACCATTAAGTGATAACCACCAGGCTGAAATGTCACTGATTTCCCCGCTGGAATAACAAGCTCGTCAACGCGTTGCATTTTCATCATGTCTTCTTTATGTACATGCTCGTGAATTTCAACACGCTTAACACCCTCGAGCGCAGCCTTAACCAACACTTTATTTTGCTGTGTTGGATTTTCAATAACGAGATAACCTGCAGTTGAAGGTGCTGCCGGTAAAAATGCACGCACGGTTGCGTTGTGAACAGAAAGTTGCTCCGAACCATGATGATGTTCACCATGCTCATGCCCTTGATGAGCTGAAGCGTTAAAGCCGATAAAAGTTGATAAAGCAAAAATTAAGGTTTTGATTACACTTGATTTCATGTTGGCTTTCCTTGGATTTATAACTGCAAATAACTATATCACAGATCCCAATTTAGCGTGTTTTTTATCTCCTATCACCAACAAAAACCACTACTCAAGCTTTTGCCTGAGCAGATTTGTCTACCACTAACCACACAATTGCAATAATACAGATGAGTGGAAATAGCACTATCAGCGAATTAAATAGCAATGTCATTACTAGCCCAATGAACACAATAAGGAGCAACCCTAAAACACCTGCGCTCAAGAGTGCTCCTAGCACCACCAGGGCTACAATTGCAAATAGCAACGTGAGTATTTCAAAGCCAAACCAACCTAGGTCAAATCCCATATCGAGTTGCAGATCGCTGATGTCTAACCATATTAGTGGCAGCGACACCCAAGATAGCGCCAATAAAAATACCAGCGCTAATAATATACCGGCCACGACTTTCATAGTGCCTACCTCGTCGCCGCTACTTAGTTTTCGTATTGCGCTTTTGGCATTGCAAACCAAGCGACGCCATACGCTAGCATTACAAATATTGGAAACTTAAAAAACAACAATACCGTTAGTAAACGCGTTAACCAAATTGGCATATCAAAACGTTGTGCTAGTTGCGCACATACGCCACCAATTTTCTTTGAACTATTCATGTGAGACAGTGTTGATTGATATCTATTTTTCATCTTTATCCCCTTTCGCTTTGATTGCTCAGTTGGTGTAGGAGGCGAGCCTAGCTCGCCATTTTTTGCTTCAGTTGGGCTAATTCATCGTCGATTTGTTGTTGCTTTTGCTCATCTTCAAAGCGCTGCCATACATCAGGCTGCCCTAAGTCATAGGATTCGACTTCAGCTTCAAGGCGCGACACCTTACGCTCTAACTCGTCGAACTTGCGCGTTGCAGAGCGCATGTCGTCACTATTCAGCGTTTGTTTGATGGTTAACCTTGCCTTACCAGCTTCCAAGCGGCGCAACATGGCCTTTTCTTTTGCCTTTAATTGCTGAATTTTGCTTTGCAACTTGTCCGCATCTGCGCTGAGTTTTTCAAGTGCAGGCGTTAGGTCATCAATTTTTTGCTGTGCTTCTTGTGCTTTTTCGGTTTCTCGCTGCTTTTGCTCAAGGGCTGAGCGGGCAAGATCTTCACGACCTTTTTCAAGAGCATGTTCGGCTTTGCTTTGCCACGTTGCCACAGCTTTATTTGCTTGCTCAACTTGACGCTGCGCTACTTTTTGTTGGCAAATAAGCTCAGCTGCCGTTGCACGACAATCAGATAGCGCTTCTTCTAAATCACGCACTAACTGAGTTGCCATTTTTTTTGGGTCTTCCGCTTTGTCTAGTAACGCGTTAAGTTCTGCTTTGATAAGGTCTTCAATTCTGTTGATGATGGTCATTGTTCGGCTCCTTTTATAATATAGTTAGACTATTCCAAGAGCCGTGCCAAAAATAAAAACAAAATTAAATCATTGAGTTAAGGTTTTTTGAAAAGAAAAATAGATTTATTGAGATACATTAAATAGTGAAAAAGACGATAAAATCGTCTTTTTCACACACAGGATTGAGCTAACGCATTTTATACTTCGGGTACAAAAGACAGCGCCTTTTCCATCACCTCTATGCCAGCCTCTTTTTTGTGACCGTTTTCAGATAAATGACGACGGAATCCTCTCGCACCGGGCTGATTTTGAAAAATACCCAACATGTGACGCGCAATATGCCAAAAGTTTGCACCATTCGACATTTCACTTTCAAAGTAGCCATACATGCTTCTTACGACTTGATGACGTGTTTGCGTAAACGCAGCTTCGCCATACAATAGCTCATCTACCTGTGACAACATAAACGGGTTGCTATAAGCTTCTCGGCCAACCATTACCCCATCTAAGTGGGCCAAATGATGCTGACATTCCTCAAGAGTTTTAACACCACCATTAATACTGATATGCAGATCTGGATAGTCTTTCTTTAATTGATAAACGCGAGGATAATCTAATGGTGGGATCTCACGGTTTTCTTTCGGGCTTAAGCCTTGCAACCATGCTTTACGGGCATGAATGATAAAGTCATCACAGCCCACCGCCTGCGAGGCTTCAATCAACGCCGTAAGAAACTCATAGGAATCTTGTTCATCAATACCAATGCGCGTTTTTACCGTTACCGGAATATTCACTTCTGCCTTCATCGCCGCCACACAATCAGCAACTAACTGTGGCTCAGCCATTAAACATGCCCCAAAGCGACCATTTTGCACGCGATCTGACGGGCAACCCACATTTAGGTTTACCTCACTGTAGCCATATTGCTCAGCACGCTTAGCACACTCTGCCAGCGCCTTAGGATCAGAGCCACCCAACTGCAATGCCACTGGCAACTCATGCGCACCAAATGCCAAATAATCCCCTTTACCAAAAATAATCGCACCTGTGGTGATCATTTCAGTATAAAGCACCGCATGTTTAGTCAACTTACGGTGAAAGGTTCTACAATGGCGATCCGTCCAATCCAGCATCGGTGCAACGCTAAAACGGCGAAAGGCATCAACACAGTGGTTAGGTGTTTGTGGCTCAAAGGGTGGAGTAGGTTGTTGGCTCATGGTATGACTTTCTCAATCAGGTTTACTATCAATGGCCTGTACTAGTTATGTCTATAGCAGTACATAGCTCAAATAGGTGATTGCGTAGTATACCGCAGCTTCTAATACTTCGTTAAGTATAGACAGCGATTTATTGCCAATAGTAAATAACCAGAGCTTCGGATAATTTATGCCTTTCTAGCAGCCTGTTTTTGCACTAGACAAGGAAATAATTAAATGTAATTTTAAAAACAATAACTTAGCTCATTTCTTATCCAAACCTCAGGTTAAATACCAAAAAGCCGCAAGTAATTGAACTTGCGGCTTTCGATTTGCTTAGGCTGCCGTCACAATCTTATGGAGAGTTAAAGATACTCCTTCACTACCGCTACTTTATTTTTTGCGAACTGACTGTTTGGGTTTATCGCAAGTAACTGCTGATAATGCTCAAGTGCTTGTGCATACTGCTTATTTAACTCATACGCTTGCGCGATGCTGTTGTGGTAATATGGCTGCTCGTTATTTTGTGTCAGTGCAAATTTAAAGATTTCGATACCATTATTAACTTGACCATCTTCAACAAGCTTATTGCCCCACTCCACCAAGATCTCTAAATCATACATTACACCGGTATCTTGCTGCGCTTTTGCAAACATAGCCGCAAAGTCGGCAAAGCCTTGTTTATCTGTAAGCTGCTTTAAGTACGCCATCGGCTGGTAGGCCTTTTGCTTACTAGCGTCGTTAAAGTTGGGAATATAGTAAGCGGCAATATTATCAACAAACTCAATGGGTAATCCACCCAACAGGTTAGTAAGTACAATCACAGAAACCTTGTCTTCAGGGTAGGTGATCACCGTAGTCGCGTTTCCTCCGCTTGCGCTGATCGCTGGGTGATATTTACGCTGAATCACTTGCCAGCCCATTGCATAGCCATTTTCCTTGGTGTTAAAGGCTTCTGTACGCCCGTTGTTCAGCTTAACTGGCGTCCATAGCATATCTAACTCTTTAACCAGCTCGCCTTGTTGTAGTGATACAACATAGTTAGCTAGTTCCGTTGCGGTTGAACTCATTCCCGCGGCGGTTCTCAACATATAGGGGAATTCGCCGTAAAAGTTTTTGTAACTCCCCTCACCTAAATGAATATATTGGCGAGCCTGATTTGGCACCATAAGTTCAAGATAATCAAAACCTGCCTGCGCTGTTTTTGGCATATTGGCACGTGCTAACTGCATCTTGGTAATAAAAGCAGGAAACCCTTTAGGTGCATATTTATCAATGATTTTACCCAAAATCACATAGCCGGTTTGGTTATAACTAAAACGCGAGTTAGGTGTAAATTGAAGAGGCTGCTTTTGCACAGCTTGCCATGAGGCTTCCACATCGTTCGGTACAATGGTTTCTAGGGCATAATTTGATGCAAGGATCGGCGGCAAACCTGTGGTGTGACCCATTAATTGATTAATTTTAAGTTGCTGCCAAGCCTTTGGTAAATCGGGTAAGTGCTTACCAATTTCATCGTCAATGTTTAGATAACCTTGCTCAGCGAGCTGTACAATCGCAACACCGGTAAACGCCTTTGTCATCGAGTTAATCGGAAATAACGTCTGCTCAGTTACAGGCACTTGATGCTGTAAATCTGCAAAACCATAACTTCCTTGCTTAATGATTTTATCGTCTTTCACCACGGCCAACTGTAAGCCCGGAATATGCCTTTCTTTCATGAGGGTTTTGATCAGCTTGTCTACTGACTCAGCCTTCACTAAGGATGAAAATAATGCCGACCATAAAAGCGTGCCAAACCATAACAAGGTTGATAGTAAAACTTTGTTGTTCTTGTACATGATAGTTCCATTACTCATTTTCGCTTGAGAGATGCCTCTATCTTTCCAAGTATTGTACCAACCTTAAAAATCATTATTTACCAGTATTTTAAATAAACCCAACAAGTGAAATTAGTAAATAAATTAACGAAAAGTGGTGAGATATACAAATAAATGGCGTTTTTAACAAGGTGATCGTGAGGTGATAAAGTGGAAGTCTCAAGCGTAAACATCTCATGTTGGGATGTTTACGCTTGAGGTGTGAGTCAGCCTATAAGCCGGGTTCTGTTCACTCCCGAAGGAGATCGATAATCATTCGTCTAGGCCTAGGATCGCTCCTAGGCTCGAGCAACCTACCCGGTTCCGATGCGGGCCACACCATAAGGAACCCTATTTGGTCTTGCTCCGGGTGGAGTTTACCTTGCAACCAACTGTTACCAGTGGCCCGGTGCGCTCTTACCGCACCCTTTCACCCTTACCGGTCCCGAAGGACTTAGGCGGTCTTCTCTCTGCTGCACTTGTCGTAGGCTCACGCCCCCCAGCCGTTAGCTGGCACCCTGCCCATTGGAGCCCGGACTTTCCTCCCCCTGATCATTTTCGTCACAGGCAGCGATTATCCGGCTGACTCAGGCGGGCGATTATACGCACTTTAATGCAATAACGCACGCGATAAATTGCGTGTATTACGCTTCTCGCTCAGCAATCATAGCCTTATACAAGGCGTTCTTTTTTAGCCCTAAATATTCAGCTGCCACGCCGCAGGCCTTCTTCAATGGCATTTCAGGTTCTAGTAACTCAATCAGCTTTTTTGCTTCTGGCGTTAATGCCTGTTCATCTCTTTGTTCACCGGGTAGCATCAACACCAGTTCACCTTTTTGCTTTTCAGGCGTTGCGGTTAAAAACTCAATAAGCTCAGTAACCGTGCCACTGAAAAAGGTTTCGTAGGTTTTGGTCAGTTCTTTAGCAAAAACGACTTGTTGTGTTTCGCCCAGCGCGATTTTCATATCTTCTAGACTTGCCATAATGCGGTGGGTGCTTTCGTACAAGATACTGGTGATGCCAGAGGCGACTGCATCTTTAAAAAATTGCTGACGCGCTTGGCTTTTTGCAGGTGAAAATCCCACGAATTGGAATTTATCTGTCGGTAAGCCTGAACAACTCACGGCAGCAATGGCGGCACACGCGCCTGGAACGGGAGTCACAGTAGCACCTGCTTCACGGCACAGGTTTACCACGGCATAGCCTGGATCGCTGATAAGCGGCGTACCCGCATCAGACACTAGCGCGATGTCTTTACCTTCGTTTAACCAATCTAAAATTTGCTGCGCTTTTTGCTTCTCGTTGTGATCATGCAGTGCAAAAGTTTTTGCTTTAATGCTAAAGTGGCTCAATAATTTACCGGTGTGGCGCGTATCTTCGGCAGCGATTAAATCGACCTGACTTAACACTTTCAGTGCACGTTCACTGATGTCATCTAAATTACCTATTGGTGTCGCTACAATATGTAGGGTGCCGATTTTGTTTTCGTTGTGAAGATTAGCCATTGAGCTCTCCAATATCAGTCAGTAAGATATCCACTCAGTCGTGAAAAAGAAGGTTTGCCTGTGCAGTTTAAAAAGATAGCGCTTTTAGTTGCCATATTGTCGGGGTTATCCGCTTGTAGTACAAGCACAAATGTCACCAAATCCCCCCAAGAAACTAAAACAACTAAAGCCGTTAGCCAATCGGATGACAATGCCGCGTCGTTATTTGCAAAGGCGCAGGGTAAAGAAGGCGTTGCCAAAATCCAATTGCTATATGCAGCCAGAGACGCTGCTATCTTAGAAAAAGACTGGCAAATGTTAGAGCAAATTGGTTTAGCGATGGAAGCTAAAGCCAGTGTTGATCATATTCAAAACAAATTATACATCGCACTTGCTCGCAAAGAATTATCGCAGTATGCCAATGCGTTAGCCATACTAAACACGCTAGAGGGCCGACTCAACACCCCTGAACACCAAGCTTGGTATGAGTATTTATTGGGTAGTATTTATGCCTCTCAGCAACTACCAAAAAAAGCGTTGGTTGAGTACTTTAAAGCGGCTGATATTGCCAATGAACATAACTTAGCGGTGGCTGGGTTACACGAAGAGATTTGGCTCGCGCTACAGCAGCTATCAAGTTACGCCCTAGAGCGCTTTGATTCTGGCTCTGTTTTACAGCGTGGTTGGGTGACGCTAGCTAAGTATCAACAAATTTATTTGGGTTCGAGCGTCCAGCTCGACCAAGCCATGAATAATTGGCGTCGTCGTTTTACTAATCACCCTGCGGTTGCTTTGCTGCCTAAAGATTTACAAGGCGCTGTTGCGCTTGAACCTTACCAAGTTAAAAGACTTGCGGTGTTATTACCACAATCTGGTGCGAGCGAGCGACTCGGCACAGCCTTGAAAAATGGTTTCTTGGCTGCTACTGACGAAGGGGCGATTGAAGAGGTCTTCTTCATTGATGAAATGGCATCCGAATCTGACATCGTAACGCAACTTGCTGAGGCAAATGTCGATTTTGTCATTGGTCCATTATTAAAATCCAACGTTGAAAAACTACTCGCAGATAAAGGTTTTGCGGCTTACCCAACTTTGTTTTTAAATGCACGCGAAACGCTTACGCCTAGCAGTAGTGAACAGTACTTTTTTGCGCTTAATCCTGAGCATGAAGTCGAGCAAGCAATGAAGCACTTTCTTGCTAAAGGCTATAAAAAACCCATGTTACTGGCTCCAGCGAATGCCTCTGGTAAGCGTTTAATTGAGTATTTTGATCAAGGTTGGAAACGCTACAGTGAGACCGCACCAGAAGTAGGTTATTACACTAATAGTAAAAATATGGCGGATGTCATCACCGACATTTTAGAGGTGGACGCTTCAAAGTCACGCACTAGCGTCATCAAAAGTCTATTTCGCAAAGAGGTCAAAAGCGAAACACGCTCTAGACGCGACATTGATGCCATCTATATTTTAGGTGATGCAATGGAAACTCGACTGCTCAAACCCTATTTAGACGTCAATGTCAGTACATTTGCCGACAGGATCCCTTTATATGCCAGCTCTCGCAGCTATAGTAAACAAATTGATGTTACTGATAAGGGCGATTTAGAAGGACTTTATTTTACCGAGCAACCTTGGATGCTACCGGGTGCCGTTGAAAAAGCACCGCTTCGAGATGCCTATCAATCTTTATGGCCTGAGCAGGCCGACTTAGAGCAGCGCTTGTTTGCAATGGCATATGACGCCACAAATTTAGTCCCCGAGCTGCGCCAACTGGCTTGGCTCTCGGGTAAAAGTTTTGATGGCTTAACCGGCCAGCTCAGCATCCGCGGTGGCAGTGACTTAGTACGAAAGCTCAGTTGGGCACAGTATCATAATAAACAAATTCGTTTGGTGAGCTTAGATGAACAGCCTCCACTACCATTATTTATGCAACAAGAGAAACCTGTGGGAGACTCTTTGGTCAGATAGGATATCTGGATGTTTAAAGGACTATTTAGCAACACACGGAGTAAGGGCGAGCATTTTGAGCAGATTGCGGAGCAATTCTTGGTAAAACAAGGATTAACCCCCGTCACCAGAAACTATCTCTGTAAATACGGAGAGATAGATCTCATTATGCGAGAGTCGCAAACCTTAGTGTTTATTGAAGTAAAGTATCGCGATAGCAGTCACTTTGGTGGCGCAATTAACGCACTATCAAAAACTAAGCTTCAAAGATTAAAGCGTAGTATTTATAATTATTTAGCACAGCAAAATTTGCATAACACGCAACTTAGAGTCGACTTTGTTGCCATTCAAGGGGCCGATCCCCCTGAAATAAACTGGATTAGAAATATTTTTTAGCATGCAAGAATCTATAAAGTCTATATTTACAGAGTCAATTCAAGCGCAGATAGCGGCAGGCGAAGTATTGCCTAAAGCACTAGAAACCGCAGCTATGACTATGGCTCAGAGCCTGATCAATGGCAATAAAATCATCTGCTGCGGCGCGCCAAGTAATCATATGTTGGCGCACCACTTCGCAACCATCTTAAGCAACTTTTACGAAACCGAACGCCCGTGTCTGCCCGCGATTGCACTAACGAATGAGCAATATAATTTGGCGTCACCAGAAAATGGTAAAGCCAGAGAGCGCTTTGCCAAGCAAATACGCGCATTCGCGCAGCAAGGAGACTTGCTGGTGGCGTATGCCATAAACGGGCAAGAAAAGACGGTTATTGGCGCAGTGGAAGCAGCCCTGACTAGAGATATGAAAGTCATCGCGTTAGTTGGCGATGATGGTGGTGAAATTACCGGCCTGTTGGGCCCACAGGATGTAGAGATCCGGATCCCAAGTAAACGCCCAAGCCGGATAATCGAATCACAACTATTCAATACTCACTGTTTAAGTGAGCTAATCGACGCAATTTTATTCCCTCAGGACGAAGTATGATGATGAGAATAACCTCTTTACTTGCCGCCATCTTGTTACTACAAGGGTGTGCTGCTGCGGTAGTTGCTGGTACAGCCGGTGCGGTGTCTGCAGCAAATGATAGACGCACTATCGGTGCACAAATTGACGATAACAATATCGAGATCAAAGGCACGCTTGCCATCAAAGAGATTAAGCGCCTTGCAGACCATGCCAATATCACGCTAGTGAGTGTTAATGGCGTAGTATTAATGATCGGTCAAGTCACTAATCAAGAAATGAAAACGGAAGCTGAGCGTGCGCTACGGAACATTGCTGGGATTAAGCAAGTACATAATCAGTTGAGAATAACCTCAAACATCGGCATCACGACGCAAACACATGATACGTGGCTGACCTCCAAAGTTAAAACCAAACTGCTGGCGGCCGACGAAGTCAATGGCGCAAATATTAAGGTAGTTACTGAAAATGCCGAAGTGTTCTTAATGGGCTTAGTCTCCAAACAAGAAGCAAACTCAGCCGTAGAAATCGCCAGAAATATTAATGGTGTCAAACGTGTGATTAAAGCCTTTGAGTACATCTAAACAATAGCCATAAAAAAACCTGCATCCGCAGGTTTTTTTATTTTATCACTCGAAGGTGAGAACCTTTTTTCTTTTCAGGTTCCGGCTTAGTCTCTGGCGATTGTGAGACTTCCGTCTCTTCTACCAAATCAAACTCTTCATCTTCAAAGATTTCTTCTTCAGGTGTAAATACCGTGCCTTCACCATTTTCTCTTGCATAGATAGCCAATACCGCACCGTTTGGCACATATACCTGCATCGGTTGACCACCAAACCGAGCGTTAAAGCTCAGCGCTTGATTGTCCATAGAGAAATTAGTCACAGCAGACGGGCTTACGTTCAACACAATTTGCCCTTCTTGCACAAATTGTGTTGGAACCTGTACCGAGGGAAAGTCTGCGTTCACCACTAAATGCGGTGTACATTCGTTATCAACAATCCACTCGTAAAACGCGCGTAGTAAGTAAGGACGATTAGACGTCATTACGATCTGATCTCACGCTCTGCATCCGTTAGCGATGCTTGGAATGAGTCACGCTCAAATAAACGCAGCATGTATTCTTTTAGCTCTTTGCTACCAGCACCATTCAGCTCAATACCAAGCTGTGGTAAACGCCAAAGTAGTGGAGCTAAATAACAATCAACTAAGCTGAACTCTTCACTCATGAAGTAAGGTGCTTCATTGAAGATAGGTGCTACAGCTAGTAGTGCTTCGGTTAACTCTTTACGAGCTTGTACAGCTTCATCACCACCCGCAGAGACCTTTTCAGCAAGTGAATACCAGTCAGTTTCAATGCGGTGCATCATTAAACGACTACGACCACGCATTACTGGATATACAGGCATCAGAGGAGGATGCGGGAAGCGCTCGTCTAGATACTCCATAATGATATTCGCTTGGTACAAGCCAAGCTCACGATCGATTAGCGTAGGAACAGTGCCATACGGGTTAATCTCGTGTAGAGCTTCTGGTAAGTTGTCCTTTTCAGCCTGGTGAATATCAACACTTACACCTTTCTCAGCAAGTACGATACGTACTTGGTGACTGTACATACAGTTTGACCCAGAAAAAAGTGTCATTACAGGGCGCTTATTGGCAGCAACGGCCATGCCTACCTCCATTAAAAAACTAAAAGTAATTAAATCACTTTAAACAGCAAAAGGGGCGAACGCCCCTATTGCAAAAATCACCTTTGAATATTCAAATTAATGAACATCTCTCCAGTATTCTTTCTTCAAGAAGAATGCCAGGATGAAGAAGATAACTAAGAAACCAATAACCTTAATACCCAAAGCTTCTGACTCTAGGCGAGAAGGCTCACCTACATAAGCTAAAAAGTTTGTAAGGTCACGTGCTGCTTGGTCATATTCATCAACACTCATCTCACCGGTACCATCTGTTTCAGTGCCGACAACTTTAGTCACTGTGTGACCGTGTTCTTCCACTTCTTCAGTGATCGGTGTTGGCAAGCCTTGTAACTCTTGTAGTACGTGAGGCATACCGACCAATGGGAAAACAACGTTGTTCACACCAAATGGGCGAGACTCATCTTTATAGAATGACTTCAAGTAAGTATAGATATAGTCCGGAGACTTAACACGAGAGATAAGTGTTAAGTCCGGTGGCGCAGCACCAAACCATTTTGCAGCATCATCTTTAGCCATAGAGTTTTTAATATGGCTACCTACTTTTGAACCATCGAAAATAAGCGTTTCTTGACCAATTTCAGTTGGAATACCGATGTCACGGAAAGTACGCTCATAACGCTGATATTGCATTTGGTGACAGCCAAGGCAGTAGTTCATAAATAACTTAGCGCCGCGCTGTAAAGATGCTTTATCAGTTAAGTCATTATTTGCTTCCATCAAAGGCACTGATGGGCCCGCTGCCATCGATAACGTTGGCAACAATGCGAATAAACCGATTACTAGCTTTTTCATCATTTCGTCAACCTCGTTGGTAGTGGCTTCGTCTTCTCGTTTTTACTGTAGAAGAATAGCAACACGAAGAACATAAAATAAGTTACTGTCGTGATTTGCGACAATAGCGTTTTAAAGTCAGTTTGCGGTGTTGCACCAATCCAACCAAGGATAACGAATGTGACAACAAACTGAGCAATGTTCAACTTATGGAAACCACAACGGTAGCGAATTGAACGAACCGAACCACGGTCAATCCAAGGCAGTAGTGCCAATGCTACGATTGAAGCGCCCATTGCTAGTACACCAATTAGCTTGTCAGGGATAGCACGAAGGATTGCGTAGAATGGCGTAAAATACCAAACTGGGAAAATGTGCTCTGGCGTTTTCAGCGGGTTTGCAGCTTCAAAGTTTGGCGCTTCAAGGAAGAAACCGTTCATTTCTGGTGCAAAGAATACAATTGCGCAGAAGAAAATTAAGAAGCCAGCAACACCTAAGACATCTTTTACTGTGTAGTAAGGGTGGAATGGAATTGCATCCACAATATCTTTTTTATCAGTGTAGTATTCATGGAATTTAAATTTAGGTTTGTCTTCCTCAGCTACAGAGCCTTTCTTGCGCTTGATCTCAACACCGTCAGGGTTGTTTGAGCCTACTTCGTGCAGTGCAACAATGTGAAGGAATACTAAGATAACCAGTACTAATGGTAGTGCAATAACGTGTAGTGCAAAGAAACGGTTAAGCGTTGCACCAGAAATAACGTAGTCACCACGGATCCAAAGCGTTAAGTCATCACCAATTACCGGGATTGCACCGAATAATGAAATGATTACCTGAGCCCCCCAGAAAGACATCTGACCCCATGGTAATAAGTAACCCATGAAGGCTTCAGCCATTAGTGCTAGGAAGATAAACATACCGAACAACCACAGTAGTTCACGTGGCTTTTGATAAGAACCGTAGATCATACCGCGGAACATGTGAAGATAGACCACGATAAAGAATGCGGATGCGCCGGTAGAGTGTAGGTATCGTAATAACCAACCGTATTCAACATCACGCATGATGTATTCTACGGATGCAAATGCACCTTCAGCAGAAGGTACAAAGTTCATAGTTAGCCAGATACCCGTTACAATCTGGTTTACCAGTACTAGAATGGCGAGTGAACCAAACAAGTACCAGAAGTTAAAGTTTTTTGGCGCTGGGTATTGAGCAATGTGCATATTCCAGACGCGAGTCATCGGAATACGAGCATCGATCCAATCAACAACTTTGCCCACAACGCCCGTATTTGCTGCTTTATCTACATTAACAGACATTATGCAACCCCTTCTTCTTCACCTACCAAAATGGTAGTGTCGTCAATAAAGGTATACGGAGGGATCTCTAAGTTTAGTGGTGCAGGTACGTTTTGGAATACGCGCCCCGCCATATCAAACTTCGAACCGTGACAAGGACAGAAGAAACCACTATCAGTGCCTTCTACTTTTTCACCAAAGCTTCCGTTAAGGAAAGATGGTGAACATCCTAAGTGAGTACAAATCCCAACCGCGACGAAAAGCTCAGGTCGCTTAGAACGGAAACCGTTCTGCGCAGATGCCAACTGCTGTGGCTCTTCAGAGTTAGGATCACGAAGTTGGTCTTCGTGTTGCTTCATTTGTTCTAGCATTTTTGGTGTACGATTAACAATCCAAACTGGTTTGCCTCGCCACTCAACACGAATAAGTTGTCCAGACTCAAGTTTGCTGATATCTACTTCTACAGGCGCACCTGCAGATTTAGCTCGCTCACTTGGATTCCAGGACGCAATAAAAGGAACAGCAGCTCCAACCGCACCAACGCCACCTACAACAGAGGTAGCGATAGTTAAAAAGCGACGTCGGCTGTTGTCTACAGGCGCATTGCTCATCCACTTATCTCCACTTGATTCCCAACACTTGCTATATTGAGAACATCAGTTACAGCAGGTTAATTTAAGAAATTACAAAATAGACGCGATCATAAATAAATACCTTGATTAAAACAAGGTTATTCCAGATCCATGCCCGAATAAACCCGCAGAAAATCATCTATGATTACTTCGAGCATGAAACCGAGTATTTATGATATCGCATCTGACACAACAATATACTGACTAAGATCAACCCCCCGACTAAGGATACGCACCAAATCGCGTGACTGGATCTCAGGCCTTTCTACTTGCTTCGCCAATTGTAGCAAAAAAAACCGCCAAGTTACCGCTCGAATTGCACTAATTATTATATTTATTGAACTTTTTTAACTCGACGCGATATTTTTGAGCAAATAAGTAGGACAAAACGAATTAGATACCTCGTAAATACGAGAGATTGATGTGCACATAGGAGATGCTAAAAACAAAAAACCCAGCATAAGCTGGGTTTTTGAATTCTTGAAACGTAATAAATTAACGCTTAGAGAACTGTGTCTTCTTACGTGCTTTCTTAAGACCAACTTTCTTACGCTCAACTTTACGAGCATCGCGAGTAACAAAGCCAGCTTTACGTAGAGCTGGACGTAGAGACTCGTCAAACTCCATTAGTGCACGTGTGATACCGTGACGGATAGCACCCGCTTGACCAGTTGTACCACCACCTGCAACAGTGATGTATAGGTCAAACTTTTCTGTCATTTCAACTAGCTCTAAAGGCTGACGAACAACCATGCGAGAAGTTTCACGACCGAAGAACTCTTCTAAAGAGCGCTTATTGATTACGATGTTGCCAGTGCCTGGGCGTAGGAATACGCGAGCACTTGAACTTTTACGACGACCTGTACCGTAGTATTGATTTGCCATGATAGTGCTCCTTAAATGTCTAGAACCTGAGGCTGCTGCGCAGCGTGGTTGTGCTCGTTACCAGCGTAAACTTTAAGTTTACGGAACATTTCACGACCTAGAGGACCGCGAGGTAACATGCCTTTAACCGCTTTCTCGATGATCATTTCAGGCTTTTTAGCTTGAAGTTTCTCAAAGTTGATAGACTTAAGGCCACCTGGGTAACCAGAGTGAGCATAGTACATTTTGTCCTGAGTTTTGTTACCAGTTACAGTAACTTTCTCAGCGTTGATTACGATGATGTAGTCACCAGTGTCAACGTGTGGAGTATACTCAGCTTTGTGCTTACCGCGAAGGCGACGAGCGATTTCAGTAGCGATGCGACCTAAAGTTTTACCTTCAGCGTCAACTACGTACCAGTCACGTTTTACAGTTTCTGGTTTAGCAACAAACGTTTTCATTATAAAAATCCAAAGTTTTCAATTTTAAAACCACAGGCAGTCCTTGGACTACCGCTCTACTTGTATTTGCTTTAACCCCTTCGAGTTTAAGACTTTTATGCCGCTCAAGTCAGTGGCTAAGCCGACGAGGGCAATAGAACGCAACGTGGCAGGCCGCGGATTATAGCAAGCCTTCTGGGTGAAAACCAGCGCTTGGTGCTTTTTTCTACAAGAAAATCTGAAGAATTTCGAAAAAAATAGAAAAGGCAAAAAATCCAACGAAATGACGACGTGTGCGTGACAAGGACTCGTTCAAATAAGATGTTTACAAACACCCACACCGAACAAGTCCTCTTAACAAAAAAGTAATTGCCGTTAGGCTAAATGCTCTTTTGCTAAATATTCATGGGATTGCATTTCTTGCAAGCGGCTAATGCAGCGTTTGAACTCAAAATTCAATGTACCTTCGGTATAAAGTTCAGTAATCGGCGCTGCAGCCGAGATGATAAGCGTTACATTACGCTCATAAAACTCATCGACAAGCGCAATAAAACGCCTTGCCGCATCATCGTTTTGCTGACCCATTTGCTTCACATTAGATAGAATCACTGTGTTATATAAGCGACTGATCTCCATGTAATCCACTTGCGAGCGAGCGGTTTCACATAGCGCTGGGAAATCAAACATAACAATACAATCAGACACTATTCGGGTTTGGATCATCCGACCTTCAATCTCAATCGCCTGTTCGGCTTTACCCGGCTCCGGAGAGAGTTTGTTAAAGTAGTCGAATAAGTTTTCATCCGCTTGTTTATCAAGTGGGCTGTGAAAAATTTCCGCTTGTTCCAACGTGCGTAAGCGATAGTCAATACCCGAGTCCACATTAACGACCTCAGTATTGGCTTTTACCAATTCAATGGCGGGTAAGAATCGCGCACGCTGTAAGCCATTTTTATACAAATCGTCTGGCACAATATTCGATGTGGCCACTAACACGATACCGCGCGCAAACAGCGCCTGCATTAATCCACCCAGTAACATGGCATCAGTGATATCTTGAACGAAAAATTCATCGAAGCAGATAATGTCAGTTTCAGATTTGAACGTATCAGCGATGCTTTCCAGAGGATTTTTCACTTCATTAAGCTTTTTTAGCTCTGCGTGAACACGATGCATAAAGCGGTGAAAATGCACCCGCATTTTGCGCTCCGTCGGCAACGCATCGAAAAAGGTATCAACCAGATAAGTTTTACCGCGCCCCACTCCACCCCAAAAGTACAACCCTTTCACTTTTGGCGGCTCAGCTTTACCAAACAAGCGCGAGAAGAAGTTTTGTTTGACCGGGGGCTGATTGATAAGGTCGTCATACAATCGCTGTAAATGCTTTACGGCATTTTCTTGCGCGCTGTCATATTGAAAATCATCACGTTGTAGATCTTGCTGATATTTTTCCCAAGGCGTCATCGACTTAAATATTTTTTTACGATTTGTTTGTAGGTTATATTAACACGACTGTATTCACAGCGTATATTTAACTCTAACAGAGTTTTAATTTTATTTGCCGTTGAGGCACACAGGGAGAAACCTATGACTACCGTTACTTGGCTTGGATTACTGATCATTGTTGCCATTGCTGCATTCTTTTTAGGTGGCTTTGTAACGAAAAAGCAGTTCAAACACGACGAACTGGAAGTGCAAGCACAACAAGCTAAACATGACCTTGAGCAATATCGTCAAGACGTATCAGATCACCTAGCTAGCACCAAAAAACTAGTAAATAAAATGCAGGATAGCTATCAACAGCTGCTTACCCATGTGGAAGAAACCAACCAACTACTGACACAGGATCGCCCATCTCATCCTGCGGATCCTTTTTTCTCGAAAGAAACCACAGAACAACTACAAGCTTCTCTTCAAGCACGCCCAGAGAGAAGACGTAAACAAGACCCAAGTTTTGAGGCACCACCTAGTGACTATGCCGAAGGTGAAACTGGGCTATTTTCTGGTCAAAAAAAAGAAAGTGAGCAAATTAAAGCCTCTTGATGAAACTTTTTGTTGACCCCATAGTCTTTAAAAGAAGTTATTGATTACTCATAAGGGGCTAATTATCAGCCCCTTATGACTTATATTAACGCTAATAGCGGAGTACTTCACGACTATGAAATTTAAACTATCTTTGTTATCGGCCGCTTTACTTTCTTCTAGCTTATTGCTGTTACCGCAGCAAAGCATGGCCAAACTTCCTGTTGCCGTAGACGGCCAACAACTACCAACGCTAGCACCTATGCTAGAAAAGGTCGCCCCGGGCGTTGTTAGTATCCAAGTAAAAGGCGCTAAAGAAGTGCGTCGCCGTGTCGACCCTTTCGACTTTTTCTTTGGACAACCGCAGCCTCGTAGCCAAAAGCGCCCTTTTAGTGGCCTCGGCTCAGGTGTCATCATCGATGCAGATAAAGGCTATGTCGTTACAAATAATCACGTTATTGATGATGCAGACGAAATGCTGGTCACTTTAAAGGATGGCAGAGAGTTTGAGGCCAAATTAATCGGTAGCGACGCCGAATCCGATATCGCATTGCTACAAATCGACGGCGAAGACCTAACAGAAATCAAACTCGCTAATTCAGACAAGTTGAGAGTGGGTGATTTTTCCGTTGCTATTGGTAACCCATTTGGATTAAGTCATACAGTCACCTCAGGAATAATCAGTGCACTAGGCCGTAGCGGCTTAAATATCGAAGGCTATGAAGACTTTATCCAAACAGATGCGGCAATCAACCAAGGTAACTCAGGTGGTGCGCTAGTTAACTTAAACGGCGAACTCATTGGTATCAACACTGCTATTTTAGGCGCGTCTGGCGGTAATGTCGGGATCGGCTTTGCTATTCCATCAAACATGATGAAAAACCTAGTGGATCAAATTGTTGAGTACGGAGAAGTTCGTCGCGGTTCATTGGGTATTTTGGGTCGTACTTTAGATGCTGGTCTTGCTAAAGCACAAGGCTTTGATGTCAAGCGCGGTGCTTATGTCATGCGCGTGGTGGAAGATTCAGCAGCGGACAAAGCGGGTCTGAAAGCCAATGATGTCATTGTCAGCCTCAACGGCGACGACATTGAAAGCTTTAATGAACTCCACGGTAAAGTGGCTACGATGGGTGAAGGTCGTGAGGTACGACTTGGTGTCTACCGTGATGGCAAAACCAAGTTTATCGACGTAGAGCTTGGTGGTAAGCAAGAAGAACAGGCGAATGCAGAGGATGTACATCCAAACCTACGAGGCGCGGTACTAGAGAGTGGCGAGCGCAATGGCAATGAAGGTGTCGTCATTACCTCAGTAGAGCCTCGCTCACCAGCTGCACGTGTTGGCCTTGAAGAAGGCGATGTGATCATGCAAGTGAATCGCCAACGTGTCACTAGCGTTAAAGAGATGTCTAAACTAATTAATGGTATTAAAGGCAATATCGTACTAGGGATTAAACGCGATCGCGAGACGGTTTTCTACCTCATTCAGTAACGAAATCGACAAATATTAAAAATGAAACACAGCGAAACTTGTCGCTGTGTTTTTTTTTGTGTCATTATTAGCAGTATTAGATAACTATAAATATAAGCTCTTGTGTTCAAATTAATTAAATTCATTTTTCCACCGCTGCTTGCCGGACTTGGGATCGCTTTTATCATCATTTGGTTTAATCCTGAGCTGAGGGATAACTTGCCAAAACTTGAGGCCCCACATATTCAGGCCCATCATATGAGTTTTGCTGATGCTGTAGAAAAAACGGCTCCAGCGGTCGTAACGATTTTTTCCGAGGGCTTTAGTAATCAGCCAAGATACCAGCGCCAAAATACGGTTAGAGAGCTTGGCTCTGGTGTTATTATGAGCCGAGATGGTTACATACTGACAAACTATCATGTGGTGAACAATGCCGACCAAATCATTGTACTTCTTCCTGATGGCCGCCAATATAGCGATACGCAACTGATAGGCTATGACACCATCACCGATTTAGCTTTATTAAAAATTCCAGCCGAGAATTTGCCTGTCATTCCTATCGATCACGACTACTCACCACGTGTTGGGGATGTGGTGCTCGCAATTGGTAATCCGTTGAACATTGGACAAACCATTACGCAAGGCATTATCAGTGCAACAGGCAAACAGACACTCACGGAAAGCCAATTCAATAATTTGCTGCAAATGGATGCCGCGATTAATGTTGGTAACTCAGGTGGTGCCGTTGTCAATTCTAATGGCGCACTAGTTGGCATTACCTCTGCACAATTTCGCACACGTTTGAATATTGATATCCAAGGTATCTCTTTTGCGATCCCTTATGATCTTGCACTGGACGTGATGCATAAACTTATTATGGATGGCAGAGTGATCCGGGGCTATCTCGGCTTTAGAGGCACGCCAGTTGATAATACAGGTAAAAGTGTAACGGATCTCTACACACCAATTGTCGGCCTTGCTGTGAGCGAATTAGACCCGCTAGGTCCCGCATGGCAAGCTGGCATGAAAGAGCATGATATTGTAGTTAAAGTAGGTGGAGAACCTGTGACTAATCCGCAAAGGACACTGAAGACGATAGGCAATACCGCGCCCGGTACTAAACTCGAGTTTGAAGTACTCAGGGGCGGTCAGCGCCTCACTATTACGGTGGAAGTCGCTGAACTCGAAACAGGGTTATATTAGGCAAAAAGGTTAAGCAAAAAGCGTCCCGGAAGACGCTTTTCGTTTTTTACCAATTTGCTTAATTATGCTCAGGTTTTACGGCGTTTTATATTTGCACCTAAACGGCTTAGCTTATCTTCTATCTTCTGATAACCCCTATCAACGTGATAGATGCGATCTACGATGGTTTCGCCTGTTGCAACAATACCCGTTAGGATAAGACTCGCTGAAGCGCGTAAATCGGTTGCCATTACCTGTGCACCAGATAACGACTCTGTCTCACCACAGATTGCAGTGTTGCCTTCTAAACGAATATTCGCGCCCATACGCTGTAACTCTGGCACATGCATAAAGCGGTTTTCAAAGATAGTTTCTGTGATTGTCGCGCTACCTTCAGCCACCACATTTAATGCAGTAAACTGAGCTTGCATGTCTGTTGGAAAGCCAGGATGTGGCATGGTTTTAATATTAACGGCTTTCAAAGCGCGTTGACGCATATCCACATAAATACTGTCTTCACTTACCTCAACGATAGCATTGGCGGCACGTAGCTTTTCAAGCACAGGTTCAAGACTATGATAATCCGTGTTTTTACATAGTACTTCGCCTTTTGCCATTGCCGCAGCAACCAAAAAGGTCCCTGTTTCGATGCGATCAGGAAGGATTTTATGCTCACAACCATTAAGACGCTCAACGCCTTCTATCTCAATTCGGCTAGAGCCTGCACCATTGATCTTGGCACCCATGGCAACTAAGCATTCAGCTAAGTTAATAATCTCTGGCTCTCGCGCAGCATTATCTATCACAGTTTTACCATCGGCGAGGGTTGCAGCCATCAATAAGTTTTCAGTAGCACCAACGCTGACGGTTTCCATAAAGATCTCAGCGCCACGAAGACGACCCTCGGTTACCGCATGGATATAACCATTCTCAACTTTGATCTTAGCGCCCATTTTCTCAAGGCCTGAAATATGCAGATCGACTGGACGAGCACCAATAGCACAACCTCCCGGTAGGGAAACTTGCGCCTGACCAAATCTGGCAACTAATGGGCCTAACGCCAGTACCGACGCACGCATTTGCTTAACGAGTTCATAAGGTGCAAGCACGCTATTTACCGTTGCTCCGTTGATTTCTAAGATATCGCCGTCCCACTCAACTTCAGCGCCCAGTGTTTTTAATAAGGCTTCAGTGGTACCTATATCGCGTAAGTGCGGTACATTAGAAAAACGGCTTTTACCATCGCCAAGCAGAGCGGCGAATAAAATAGGTAGGGCTGCGTTTTTAGCCCCTGAAATAGTGACTTCACCGGCTAAAGTGGTGCCACCTTGGATAACAAACTGATCCATTGCGGCACTCCGTTATTGTGGAAGAATAAATTTGCGCTCTTTTTGCCATTCATCAGGTGTGAATGCACGAATACTAACAGCATGCATAGTGCCGTCTTTAATAGTATCCATCAGTGGGCCGTAGATCAGCTGTTCTCTTTTCAGCCTTCTTAATCCGTCAAAACACGTTCCAACAGCAATGACTTCGTAGTGACTACCATTAGCTTTGACGATGATCTCGTCAAGCGATAGTGTATCTCTCAATAAAGTTTCGACTTGATTTGTTTCCATTAGACTCACTCAAATAGGGTTGTCACCTGTCCCAACTCCATTAAATTTTGCAGTTGCTCAGGCGTATTTTTCAGCTCGAGACGAATGTCGCGCTGTTTCAATTGACCTAAAGAGTGAATTAACCAAGCTAAGCCCGCGGTGTCAACCCTTGTCACCTCAGAAAGGTTAAAATAGACGGTTGATTGTGCATTTTTCAACACTTGAACGATGGTCGACTGTTTCAGTGCGCTTGGTAAACTCGCTCTCGTAAGCTCACCAGTTAACACGATTTCACCTTTACTTTCGGTGAATGAAATATTAGGCGTCACCATCATCCCCTCTAAATTGCACCGGAAGCTTGCTCTTCTTATCTAACAGTTGGATCACATGCTCAATACCTTGCTGACGCAAAATACCATGTAGCTCCGATTGTTTGGCATCTAGTAAACTAATGCCTTCCGCCATCATGTCAAAAGCACGCCAGTCACCGTCTTGCCCGCGTCTAACTTTAAAATCAATTTTGATATCAGGCTTACCTGGTTCTACAATTTTGGTCTTAACAACCACCACAGCCTCATTCTCAAATGGGCGATGCTCACCAAATTCTACCTTTTGGTCTTTATATTGAGTAAATACACCAGCATAAGTCGCTACCAAGTAATTTTTGAATACCTCAATAAACTCTCTAATATGCTCGACAGCAGCGGCTTTCTCCTCTTTACTTTCAATGTTGCGAACCTTTTGAATATAAGAACCTAATACACGATACGCAGCATATTTGTAATCAATGTAAGGCAAGAGCTCTTCTTCTACGATAACGCGTAAGTGTTCTTTGTCTTTTTCAATGATATTTTGCTCTTTCGTAACACGCTGAAAAGTTTGCGCCGCAACTTGCTCTACCATTTTATAAGGATCGCTTGAATCCACTTCTTTCGCCTGAACCAATGCGGTAGCCATCAATGCTACAAACAAAGTCAGACATTTTGCATAGATGTTTTTTAACATATTTACTCGCTCCCTTGATTAAATAGGAACTGACCAATTAGCTCTTCTAATACCAGTGCCGATTTTGTATCTGTGATCATGTCACCGTCTTTTAGCGCTTTTGTTTCCACACCAAAAAGAGACTCAAGATCAACGCTATCTTCACTCGTTACTTCCTGACCAAGACATTTTTGCTTCGCAGATTCAGCAGCAATAACCGGAGAAATACCTAAATACTGCTCACCTAAAATGCCCGACGTCAAAATCGAAACCGACGACGTATCGGAAAACTGACACTCGTAGTTTTTATCTAAACTCATTGAAACTACTGGCACGAACTCTTGTGGATGGATGTGAATTCCATCAACACGGCCAATCACAACCCCACCCACCTTAATTGGGGCACGAGTTTTCAACGAACCTATATTTTCGAACTTAGCATGCAAAGTGTAAGTTTCACCGTTGCCGCTTAAGCCTGAGTTAGCCACCTTTAGCGCCAACATAACAAATGCAGCAATGCCCAATGCCACGAACAAGCCAACTAAAATTTCTATTTTCCGTGTATTCATTTTTAAAACCTTTTAACTTGAGAACATAACCGCTGTTAATACAAAGTCAAAGCCAAGTACAGCCAGTGAAGAATGTACTACCGTCTCTGTCGTCGCTTTACTTATTCCTTCTGAAGTAGGAATACAGTCATAGCCTTTGTATAGCGCGATCCAAGTTACTAATAGTGCAAATACGAAACTCTTAATAAGACCATTTAAGATGTCTTGTTGAAACGACACTTGCGATTGCATAATTGACCAGAAGCTACCTGAATCTACGCCTAACCAATCAACACCGACCAAGTGTGCGCCTAAAATAGCGATCGCAGAGAATATCAGTGCGAGTAACGGCATACTAATAAAACCGGCCCAAAAACGAGGGGCAACCACGCGCTTAAGCGGGTCTATCGCCATCATTTCTAAACTAGATAATTGCTCCGTTGCCTTCATCAAACCGATTTCTGCAGTTAACGCACTGCCTGCACGTCCTGCAAATAAGAGTGCGGTTACCACAGGGCCCAGCTCTCTAAGTAAACTCAAAGCAACCAAAGGTCCAAGGCTATCTTCAGCGCCATACCCAACTAACACGGTATAGCCTTGTAATGCCAATACCATGCCGATAAATAAACCAGACACCATGATAATCAACAATGATTGATGACCAACCATGTAAAGTTGCTTTATCAACAGCGGCGTGCCTTTTCGGAAATTAGGTAAGCTACATAGCGCCCCAAAAAGCATTGTTGTGGCACGGCCAAGTGCGGCAAAACGGCTGAGGGTTTTGTGGCCTAGTTTTTGTAAAAAGTCGACCATACTCACTCTCCTTGCAACAGCGCTTGCTGATAATCTGGCGCTTTAAAGTGGAATGGCACAGGACCATCCGCAAGGCCTTGTAAGAACTGCTGCACTAATGGCGATTCGTGTTCAAGCATCTGTTCAGGGGTTCCCGTACCAATCACACCTTGTTCAGCAATAATAACGACGTGGTCAGCAATGCTCAGTACTTCGGTGACATCATGGGTAACTATCAACGACGATAATCCCAACACTTCATTAAGCGACTTAATCAAGCGAACTAGAACACCCATGGAGATCGGATCCTGACCTGCAAACGGTTCATCGTACATGATTAATTCAGGATCAAGCGCAATAGAACGCGCTAAAGCCGCACGTCTTGCCATACCACCAGAAAGCTCTGCCGGCATTAAATCTTTTGCACCACGAAGGCCAACCGCTTGGAGTTTCATCAACACCACTAAACGGATTAACTCTTCAGATAATTCAGTATGCTCGCGCAGAGGAAACGCCACATTATCGAACACGCTCATATCAGTAAACAAAGCGCCACTTTGAAATAACATGCTCATGCGCGTTCGAGCTTGGTATAAAGCTGCTCGAGACATGTTAGGGATACTGTTTCCAGCAAAAAGAATATCACCGCTATCAGGCTTAAGCTGACCACCAATCAGTCGCAACATGGTGGTTTTACCAATGCCGCTCGGCCCCATTATTGCGGTAATTTTGCCTTTTGGTACGGAAAAGCTCATGTTTTTGTAGATGATCCTTTCACCCCGAGAGAAGGTTACATCCTTGATTTCTACAATTGACTGCGACAAGTCGCTCTCCAGATCCAGACTATATTCATCCAAGTATGATACTTTTTTTTCAAACAAGATGGAAAATCGTTTTGGTAAAATTTTGTAAGTAGTGAAATGTAACGGTTTGCTTATACTTTCCAGAGCGCTTTTGGTAGTATCTATCGAAATTTTAATCCTATTGGCTAGAGGTTCATGGTTTTATCGTTTGTTATTCTCATTCTTGGCTTTATTGCACTGGTTTGGAGTGCTGACCGCTTTGTTTTTGGTGCGGCCGCTCTTGCACGAAACTTTGGTGTACCAACATTAATTGTTGGTTTAACTATCGTGGCCATGGGTTCTTCAGCACCAGAAATGATGGTTGCTGCGCAAGCCTCTCTTGCAGATAAAACAGACACCGCCGTGGGCAATGCCATAGGTTCTAACATCGCCAATATCTTACTCGTTTTGGGTCTCACCGCGTTATTAAGGCCACTCTCCGTTGGCTCTGGTATTTTGCGCCGCGAAATGCCGCTGTTAGTCGTCGTTTCATTGGCAGCTTGGTATATCGTTAGTGATAACCACTTTAGTTTCGTAGAAGGTGTTTTGTTATTAGTCGGTTTCGCCGCTTTTCTTCTTGCACTTATCATTATCACCAAGCGTGGTGGTGGAGATAATGATGACCCATTTGTCAGTGAAGCCTGTGAAGAAGTGCCAAATAATATTCCAACTCAAAAAGCTGTTTTCTGGTTAATCGTGGGTATGATTTTACTGCCTATTAGCGCGGACTATCTCGTTGGCGCTGCGGTTGATATCGCCAAATATTTTGGCATGAGTGACCTGCTAATAGGATTAACCATTATCGCCGTTGGTACTAGTTTACCCGAGCTTGCTGCTTGTGTTGCTGGTGTACTAAAGAAGGAGGACGATCTAGCGCTTGGCAATATTATTGGTTCGAACATCTTTAATATATTGGCCGTGCTATCCATTGCTGGGATCATTAACCCATCCGTCCTCGACGCCAATATTGCGTCACGTGATATATTTATTATGCTTGGCGCGACACTGCTGCTTATCCTAATGAGCCTCAGCTTAACAGGTCAGCGCCGCATCAACCGCTTGGAAGGTGGCATACTTGTCGCAAGCTTCGTCGGTTATATTTACTACATCATTTGAGGAAGCCTTGTGACAACGAACCCATTTATTGATTCTGCAAATCAAGTTTTTGCTACCGAACTTGCAGCAATAGAAGAAGTGCAACAGTTTGTTGATCAGCAATTTGTAAAAGCCTGTGAAATTATGTTTGGCTGTCAAGGTCGCATCATCGTGATTGGCATGGGTAAGTCCGGCCACATCGGTAACAAAATCGCAGCGACACTCGCAAGTACTGGCAGCCCCGCATTTTTTGTTCATCCAGGTGAAGCAAGTCACGGCGACTTAGGTATGATCACCAAAGATGATGTGGTACTGATGATCTCCAACTCAGGGGAAACCCAAGAGGTGATCTCAATCCTACCTGTAATTAAGCGCTTAGGGGCCCCCGTTATTTCCATGACAGGCAACCCAAGCTCTACAATGGCTCGTAATGCGACGGTTCACCTTTGTGTTAAAGTATCAAAAGAAGCCTGCCCACTAGGACTTGCACCCACGGCCAGCACCACAGCTACGCTAGTGATGGGTGATGCGCTCGCGGTTGCGCTACTTGAAGCCAGAGGCTTTACGGCTGATGATTTTGCACTTTCCCACCCTGGTGGTAGTTTGGGAAGACGTCTACTACTAACCGTTGCTGATGTCATGCATCAAGGGGATGCAATCCCTATGGTCAATAGTCACTGCACAGTCAAAGAAGCTTTATTTGAAATGTCCGCAAAAAGTTTAGGTATGACGGCAATCGTAGATGAAAGCTCGCAATTACAAGGGATTTTTACCGATGGCGACTTGCGCCGTATTATCGAACAAAAGGTCGATATTCACACCACCCCAATCACGCAAGTAATGACGGCTAAAAGTACGACGGCACGCGCCGATATGCTCGCAGCTGAGGTACTCAATATTATGGAAACCAAACGGATTAACGGCTTGATTGTGGTGAACGAAAACAACATTCCGGTTGGCGCCTTGAATACGCAAGATTTACTTAGAGCGGGGGTGCTGTAATGCAATTTGAAGATTTATATCAGACGATTTCAACTGAAGCTTGGGAAAAAGCAAAACAAATCAAATTATTAATTTGCGATATTGATGGCGTATTCTCAGATGGCCGTATATACCTTGGTAACAATGGTGAAGAACTGAAAGCATTTAATACCAAAGACGGGTTTGGTATTAAGGCCTTGATTGATAGTGGTATCGAAGTCGCCGTTATCACAGGTAGACATTCACAAATAGTTCAGCAACGCATGACTAGTTTAAATGTAACTTATATTTACCAAGGTCAAGAAAACAAGTTAGTGGCATATGATGAACTGAAGACTAAGCTCAACCTTAATGATGACGAAATTGCATATATTGGTGATGATGGCCCAGATCTACCCGTAATGGAACGAGTTGGTTTTGCCGTTGCCGTCAATGATGCACATCCTCTTGTTAAACATATCGCCCATTACACGACCTTGATGCCAGGTGGCTTTGGTGCCGTGAGAGAACTAACTGATCTTCTAATGCTCAGCCAAAATCACTTATTGACTTCCAAAGGATCAAGTACATGACCGTATTACGTGTCATCTTACTCATTGTTTTCGCTTCTTTAATGGTATGGATGTGGTCGCCCATGTTTAATCCATCAGAGGCGGATCCAGCAAAAGAAGATGAACCGTTAGCTAAACCCGATTATGTTGCAACCACGCTTCAGCAAACGACCTATAGTGAAAATGGCTTATTAAACTATCAGGTAACTGCTGATAAGATGGAGTTGTATCAAGATCTTGGCTTTAGTCACTTTGAAAAGCCCATTTTCACCTTATATAACGGTGAACAGAATTGGCAAATAAGCGCATTAGAAGCAACCCTATACGAAAACAACACCTTGATATTAGAGGGCAATGTGTTGGCAAAGAATTTAACGCCTAACGCCATGATCACGGATATCAATGCCGATAATGTAAGAGTTGAAATTAAGCAAAAATTGATGAAGTCGGAACACCCTGTCGTTATCAACGGTCCTAGTCTTAGGATCACAGGTAAAGGACTGCATGCGGATCTACAAAAGCAAGTGATCGAACTCATCAACCACACAAAGACAATTTATTATGACCAGTAAAATCATTAACAAACTAGTTTTCATCGGCTTGCTTGCAAGTTCTACTCTAGCAATTGCTGCAGAACAAAATGAAGTCATTATTGATGCTGGCCGTCAGCAAGCTCAACTGCAAAGCAACATCGGTATTTTTGAACAGAATGTTGTTATTATTCATGGCAACAGAAAGATAAATGCCGATCGCCTAGAGGTCCACCGCCGCGCGGAGCTCGGCATTAACAAGCAACTGCTTGTGGCAACTGGCAGCCCTGCCACTTTTAGCGAACGTCAACCCGATGGCAACTTACTAGAAGCCAAAGCAAATGAAATCCGTTACGACGTAGCGAAGGGAACCCTAGTGATTTCTGGTGATGCTGAAATCAATCAAACTGGGCAAAAAATCAATGCTCAAGTCATCACCTATGACATTGAAAAGCAATTGATCAGCGCTGAGCGCTCAGACCAAGAAGACTCTCGAGTAAGAACCATCCTTGTTCCTGTTGATGACAAAAAAGACGCTAAAGAGAAAAAAGCGCAGGAAGAAGGTAACAATTAATGAGCGAGCTCAAAGCAACTGGTCTAGCAAAGAGTTATAAAGGTCGTCAGGTCGTCAAAAATGTTGGTTTAAGTGTTCAGGCTGGCAGTATTGTAGGCTTATTAGGACCAAATGGTGCAGGTAAAACCACTACGTTCTACATGATTGTAGGGTTAGTACCAAGCGACAAAGGCTATATTCAGATTGATGACGAAGATATCACTTTGTTACCGATGCACAGCCGTGCACGACTTGGTATTGGCTATCTACCGCAAGAGTCTTCAATCTTTAGAAAACTCACGGTCTATCAAAATTTGATGGCGATTTTAGAAACTCGAAAAGACTTATCTAAAGTTGAAAGAGAAGCTGAACTAAACGAGTTACTGGATGAGTTTAATATTCAACACATTCGCGACTCACAGGGCATGGCATTGTCGGGAGGCGAAAGAAGACGAGTCGAAATTGCTCGTGCTTTAGCCGCAAACCCTAAGTTTATCCTGTTAGATGAACCTTTTGCTGGTGTTGATCCTATTTCGGTGTTAGATATAAAGACAATCATAGAGCACCTAAAAAACCGTGGTATCGGTGTGCTTATCACCGATCATAACGTTAGAGAAACACTGGACGTATGTGAAAAGGCCTACATCGTTTCACATGGTGAGTTAATCGCTGCAGGCACGCCAGAACATGTTTTGGCAGATCAAACCGTAAGAGATGTCTACCTAGGCGAACAATTCAAGCTATAGTTAAGACGTAGTATTAATAACTGTTAAAAAGGATTGTTAGAGATACATGAGGCAATCATTACAGCTGCGCATGGGGCAGCAACTTACAATGACTCCGCAACTGCAACAAGCCATTCGCTTGCTGCAGCTTAGTACATTGGATCTGCAACAAGAAATACAAGAAGCATTAGACAGCAATCCATTGTTGGAAGTGGAAGAAGGTGATAATACTGACGGCGAAAACGCTGACCAACACAGCCAAGAAAAGAGCCGTGCTGACGACAATCAAGATTCAGCCGATGAAACGCAGGTTAGTGACTATGAGATAGACTCAGATACCGCCATGAGCAAAGACACTGTGAGCGATGACCTTGCCATGGATGTCACTTGGGACGAGTATATGAGTGCAGCGCCTGCTGCAAGCTCAGGTCCACTTCCCGATGACGATAATGTTTATCAAGGGGAAACCTCTGAATCTCTCCACGATTATCTCATGTGGCAACTCGAACTGACACCATTTAGTCCAACAGATAGAGCTATTGCGATTGCGATTATTGAAGCGGTCGACCTGTCAGGCATTCTAACACTGTCTTGCGAAGACATTTTAGAAAGCATTAATGACGAGAATAGCGAAGAGCCTATTGAGCTAGATGAAGTCGAAGCCGTACTCAAACGCATTCAGCTTTTTGACCCTGTCGGTATCGCAGCGCGTAGTTTACAAGAATGCTTATGCATTCAGCTAAACCAATTCGCCCCAGATACCCCATGGATTGCCGAAACAAAAATGATCCTGACAGAGCATATCGACTTGCTTGCCAGCCGTGACTATCGAACTTTGGCTAAGAAAACGCGCCTTAAAGAAGCCGATCTCAAAGAGGTCATGACGTTAATACATAGCCTTAACCCAAAGCCTGCGGCAAGCATTATTCATGAAGAGCCTGAATATGTGATCCCTGACGTATCGGTGAAAAAAGTAAAAGGTCGTTGGGTCGTAGAGCTAAATCCTGATGCTATGCCTAAAATAAGAGTAAATGACCATTACGCTGCGATGTCTAGAACGGCGAAATCCAGTACGGATAGTCAGTTTATTCGCTCACATTTACAAGAAGCAAAGTGGTTTATTAAAAGCTTAGAAAGCCGAAATGATACTTTATTAAAAGTTACCAATTGCATTGTGCAACAACAACAGGCATTCTTTGAACATGGCCCCGAAGCAATGCGCCCTATGGTGCTAAATGATGTTGCTGAAATGGTTGAGATGCATGAGTCCACAATTTCCCGTGTGACAACACAAAAATACATGCATACACCTCGGGGAATATTTGAGCTGAAGTATTTCTTCTCTAGCCATGTAAGTACGGAAAATGGAGGTGAGTGCTCTTCTACAGCAATTAGAGCACTTATCAAAAAGCTGATAGCTGCAGAGAATACCGCGAAGCCATTGAGTGACAGCAAAATTGCAGATATCTTAGCTGAGCAAGGAATTAAGGTAGCGAGACGTACGATTGCAAAATATCGTGAATCCCTAGCCATTCCACCGTCAAATCAGCGTAAAAGCTTGATATAAGACGTAAAACCCAAGAAGGAAAAATGCTTATGCAACTAAATCTAACTGGTCGCCATGTAGAAATTACTGACTCATTAAGAGACTATGTCACCAACAAGTTTGCGAAGCTAGAAAGGCACTTTGATCATATCAATAATGTGCATGTGATCCTTGATGTCGAGAAACTAGTACAAAAAGCAGAAGCAACATTACACGTAAACGGCGGCGAGCTATTTGCATCAACAGAGCATCAAGATATGTATGCCGCAATTGATGGCCTTATCGACAAGCTAGATCGTCAAGTTATTAAACACAAAGAGAAGCTCACTCGACACTAAGATGAAATTAAGTGAATTAGTGAACAAGGACTGCAGTAAAGCTGCGGTCCTTTTTAATAGCAAAAAACGTATTTTAGAATACATCAGCGAACTGGCTCATAGCCAAATTCCAAATACCAGTCAGCATGCTATCTTGGACGCCTTAATGGCGCGAGAGAAATTAGGCAGCACAGGGATCGGTAAAGGCATTGCCATTCCCCATGGTCGACTTGAAGGTTTGGATAAAATCCTTGCAATGGTGCTTGTCAGCGAGCAAGGGATCCAGTTTGAAGCCATAGATAAGCAGCCTGTCGATATTTTTGTCGCGTTCATCGTACCTGAAGGTGATAATCAACAGCACCTGAAGACCTTAGCGGCGATTGCTGATACACTCAAAGACAAGTCTTTTTGCAAAATGCTTAGGCAAGCAAAAAGTGATGATGAGTTATATGCAGTGATCCAAGGTGAACTTGATGAGTGATGAAGAAAAAGGACTCGAGCTTATCATTATCAGTGGCCGCTCAGGCTCTGGTAAATCTGTAGCGCTTCGAGTATTGGAAGACTTAGGCTACTATTGTGTGGATAACATTCCGGTCAATTTGCTGCCGTCTTTAGTCCGCAGTGTTTCGGACAATTATAATAAAATTGCAGTCAGTATTGATGTTAGAAACTTACCTAAAGAACAGGACGAGTTTAATGACATTCTTGAATACTTACCAGGCTTTGCCAAACCTACCCTGTTTTATTTAGACAGTGACGATCAAACCCTGATAAAGCGCTTCTCAGAAACACGCCGTTTGCACCCTCTTTCACTGCATAATCTTCCATTAGATGTTGCGATAAAGAAAGAACGGGAATTGTTAGACGTGCTGATCACTCGCGCCGATTTTCTCATTGATACTACAGGCCTGAGCGTTCATCAACTTGCAGAAGATATCCGCGAAAAAATCTTAGGTAAAAAAGACAAACAACTCATTATTACCTTTGAATCTTTCGGCTTTAAACACGGCATCCCAAAACAAGCGGATTACGTTTTTGATGCGCGCTTTTTACCCAACCCACATTGGGAGCCTGAGCTTAAGCCGCTAACTGGCTTAGATCAACCAGTCAAAGACTATTTGTCGAGTCACAGCATCGTGCAAAAGTTTACTTGGCAGATCCAAACCTTCGTACAAACTTGGTTACCACACTTAGAGCGTAACAATCGCAGTTATCTAACGATCGCAATAGGATGTACAGGTGGGCAACATCGCTCGGTATACTTAGCGCAAACCATTGGTGAACGTTTTGCTAAAACCCATCCCAACGTCAAAATTCGTCACCGAGAGCAAGAGGGTTAAATGTTAGAAGATACGTTTTTAATCCAAAACAAACTCGGCCTGCACGCTCGAGCAGCGACGGTTCTTGCGCAATTAGCAACCCAATTTGATGCCGAAGTGACCTTATATCAAGGAGACAAAAGTGCTGCTGCTGACAGCGTACTAGCGCTGTTGTTACTTGAAAGCAGCCAAGGGAAAGAAGTCCGAGTGGTTTGTGAAGGTCCTGATGCTCAGTATGCACTAGACGCCATTGGCGGACTGATAGAAAATAAGTTTAATGAATCCGAGTAATCGTCAGTAAAACAATAAGGCCTGATTCATTTACTCCCTGCTAATCTCCCCCTCCTCCGTAACCAAAGTGGTCTAATAAGTCTCTCATAATTAAGCGTAAACCTTGGTAGTTCCTAATAAACTGAGTTACACTGTAATACCAATTTAGGTTTCTTTCGTGCAGTAAAGCTAGTTGCCGGAAAATCCTACTTTATCGTTGCGTACACCTTTAACGTATATTAACGATAGCAACCCACCAGCAGAAACAACACGAATAAAATTCAAATTAAGAAATTGATTTCTGCGATAAAATAAATGAATAGGGTTAACTTAATCACGTTAACCACCATTAATATCAAAAAGGATGCCTATGCCTGAAGTATTTGAACAAGACTACACACTGGAACAACTCCAAAAGGTAACTAACGCCTTAAACAGTGGTCAGTTTGTTCAAGTTAGGCGTATGCTCGCAGAAACAGCACCTTGTGACACTGCACTGCTTTTAGAATCATCCCCTCATAAAATTCGCTCTATGCTGTGGCAGCTTGTTGACCCAGATATCCAAGGGGATGTCTTAGAGGAACTGTCAGAGGACGTAAGACTTGGGATCATCGCCCAGATGGAACCTGAGCTAATCGCCGCCGCTACAGAAGACATGGACGACGATGACCTTGGTGATGTCCTAAGAAGCCTGCCTGATACCGTCTACAAAGACGTTATCGGAGCGATGGATAGCCAAGATAGAGAACGTGCGACACAAGCTTTGTCCTACAAGGAACACTCTGCCGGTGCGCTAATGAGCACCGACACGGTAACTATTCGACCCGATGTTACCTTGGAAGTTGTATTTAGATATCTACGTCTTAAAGGCGAATTGCCAGACGGCACAGATGAGCTATATGTTGTCGATAAAGACAACTGTTTCTTGGGTGCCTTACCAGTCAATACCTTATTAACTAAGTCTCCTGACAGTATGGTTCGAGACTTGATGGATGAAGATAAGGAAACGATCCCTATCTCCATGGATGAGTCTGAAGTGGCGCAGCTTTTTGAGCGTCATAACTGGATCTCAGCTCCCGTCGTTGACGATAACGCCCATTTGCTTGGCCGTGTCACCATTGATGACGTTGTTGACGTTATTCGTGAAGATGCTGAGCACAGCTTGTTAAGTATGGCAGGTCTTGAAGATGAAGAAGACACCTTTGCGCCAGTTTTAAAAAGTAGCCAGCGCCGCTCTATTTGGCTTGGGATTAACCTGCTAACTGCCTTGATGGCTGCGTTTGTTGCAAGCTTCTTCGAAGGTACTTTGGATATTTTACCTATTCTCGCGGTGTTAAATGGCATAGTACCAAGTATGGGCGGCGTTGCCGGTAGCCAAACGCTAACCCTAGTGATTCGCGGTATTGCCCTTGGTCATATTAACCAGACTAACCAAAAGTTTTTAATGGGTAAAGAGCTGGCGATCGGCGCCTTAAACGGCGTGCTGTGGTCTGTCTTGATCGCTGGGGTTATTGCTATATGGCAGTGGGATTTTACACTCGGTGCTGTAATTGCCTTCGCAATGTTTATGAACTTAGTCGCAGCGGGTATTGCAGGTGCCAGTATTCCAATTATGTTAAAGAAAATGAATATCGATCCAGCGCTAGCTGGTAGTGTGGTACTAACAACCGTTACTGATATCGTAGGGATCTTTGCATTCCTTGGCACCGCAACTTGGTTATTAGTGTAGCAGTAATAGAGTCAAAATAGCGGGAAATGCTGGTCAAAACCAGCATTTCTTGAGCTGAGAGAGGGAGTTATTCGCCCGCTATTTGCATATTATTGAGTAGTATAGAGCCGGTTTGTACTGCTCCTCGGCATTCAATATCAGCGCCAACGCCTTCAATCCCCATAAACATATCTTTTAAATTACCAGCGATAGTAATTTCACTTACAGGATATTGAAGTTCTCCATTTTCGACCCAAAAACCAGCAGCTCCCCTAGAGTAATCACCAGTTACCGTATTAACACCTTGCCCCATAAGTTCAGTGACTAACAAACCAGTGCCCATCGACTCAAGTAGGCTGGTTAAATCGTCGTGTGTTGGTTTTACTAACCAGTTATGGATCCCACCTGCGTGACCTGTCGCTTGCATATTCATTCTACGTGCAGCATAGCTTGCCAATAAGTAAGTATTGAGCACGCCATCTGTGATAATTTCACGGTCGATGGTTTTTACACCTTCGCTATCGAAAGGACTCGAAGCAAGCCCTCTTAATAAATGTGGCTTCTCTTCAATGTTAACGCAGCGATTAAAAATTTGTGTGTCTAAAGAATCCAACAAGAAGCTAGACTTACGATATAGCGCGCCGCCACCAATACCTGACACTAAGTGCCCAAATAAGCTGTTAGCAATATCCGCTCGAAAAATAACAGGCACTTTGCGCGTTGACACCTTACGACTGCCTAATTTTGCAAGCGTTGATTGTGCCGCCTCTAAACCGACTTCTTCAGGGGATTTTAGCTCCGCGTGCACGCGAGATAACGCATATGCAGAGTCCCGTTGCATTTGCTCACCCTCTTTACCAATCACCATGGTGCTCAGGCTGTGTCTGGTGCGTGGAAACCCTGCAATTAAGCCATGGCTATTGCCATATACACGGATCCCTTGGTGGCTCGATAAGCTCGCGCCATCAGAATTCACGATTCGAGGATCGAATGCTAACGCAGCTTTTTCAGCAGCAATACATTGCTCAATGGCTTCATCGGGAGAAACTTGCCAAGGATGGAAAAGATCTAAATCTGCTGGTGACATCTCTAGCAAGGCTTTATCCGCCACACCATTACAGGGGTCATCCGAGGTAAATCGAGCAATATCTACGGCTTTTTCAACCACTGAGCGCAGGGCTTCAGGACTCAGATCCGCGGTTGATGCTGAGCCTTTATGATTACCCACATAAACGCTAATACCAAGACCACCATCTTGATTAAACTCAATGGTTTCAACCTCTCCCATTCGTGTACTTACAGACAGACCAGAGGTACTAGACATCGCCGCTTCTGCCGAGGTTGCACCTAGTTTTTTAGCATGCGCTAACACATCGGCAACTGCATTTTTCACATCATCAATTTGATTATATATAGGGTGTTGTTGAGGTTGAGTCATAGATACCTTATCCGCTCGCTCGTCTAACTAAAACATATTAGCTAATATGCTATCACAGCTACTAACTATTGTAGTGATCAATTGTGGTATACTCTAATGTAGAGACCTTAATATTTACTAGTATAGACAAGACCAATGGCTAAACACGAGCAAACGACCGAAGAAGAGATTATTTACGTTTCAAAAAGCGAGCTTAAGCGCGAGGCGCTAGAGTTGCATGAACTAGGCTGTGAAATTGCAGGGCTTGGCAAGAAGCAGCGTGAGAAGTTACCTCTAACGGACGAGCTTAAAGAGGCCATGACTGTTGCGGATAGGATCCGTGCTAAAACAGATGCTTACCGTCGTCATATGAACTACATTGCCAAGACATTGCGTAGTACTCCAAATGTCGAAGATATTCAGGCTGCGATGGATTTGATGCTAAATAAGAACAATAAAGCAGACGTATTGCTGAATAAGATTGAGCTTATTCGCGATGAAGTGATTGCCAAAGGAGATAGCAAGATTAATGAGCTATTGGATAAGTATCCTGAACTTGAGCGTCAAAAAATGCGCCAGATGGCGCGCCAAGCAAGTAAAGAAGTAAAAGCTGAGAAGCCAGGCAAAGCCTACAAAGAGCTGTTCCAGTATTTAAAAGAAGCGATTATGCCGTAACGCAGTGTTGTGGCTCTGATACAACATAAAAAGGCGCTGATGCGCCTTTTGCTTATTACTTTTGGCTTATGAATAGTTACCGCAGGTAGTATTACGCTGTACCACCGACAGTAATTTCGTCAATCTTCAAACTCGGTTGACCGACTCCCACAGGGACGCTTTGACCATCTTTACCACATACCCCAACGCCTCTATCAAGCGCAAGGTCATTGCCTACCATAGAGACCTTTTTCATCACCTCTGGACCATTGCCTATAAGCGTTGCACCTTTAATTGGTTGGGTTATTTTACCATTCTCAATTAAGTAGGCTTCAGACGCTGAGAATACAAATTTACCAGAGGTAATATCCACTTGACCACCGCCAAAGTTACTAGCAAAAATGCCTTTATCTACGCTACGAATGATCTCTTCTTGACTGTGCTCACCCGCAAGCATGTAGGTATTTGTCATTCTTGGCATCGGTAAATGGGCATAAGACTCACGACGCGCATTACCTGTAGGCGCCACGCCCATTAAGCTCGCGTTTTGCTTGTCTTGCATATAGCCCTTTAAAATACCATTTTCAATCAGTACGTTGTATGCCGCTGGCGTACCTTCATCATCCACATTCAAAGAGCCGCGACGGTCGGCTATCGTGCCATCATCCACCACAGTACAAAGACTCGAAGCGACTTGTTCACCTATTTTGCCACTGAATGCAGAGGCACCTTTACGGTTAAAATCACCTTCTAGGCCATGTCCAACAGCTTCGTGTAACAAAACGCCCGGCCAACCAGAACCGAGCACCACAGGCATCGCACCTGCTGGTGCATCAATGGCTTCAAGATTCACGCGTGCTTGGCGCACAGCTTCTTTGGCAAACTGCATCCATCTCGGTGCACCGTCTACTAACTCTTTAAAGTAACCATAATCTAAACGCGCACCACCACCGGCACTACCACGCTCTCTGCGATCATTTTTCTCAAGGAGTACCGAACAATTTAAACGTATTAACGGGCGAATGTCGGTTGCAAATGTGCCGTCGCTTGCGGCAATTAACACTTCTTCATATACCGCCGACAGCGAACTGACCACTTGCTGCGCCTCAGGTGCTAAATCGCGAATGCACTGTTCAATCTCTCTTAGTAAAGCCACTTTATCCGCATCACTCATGCTGGTAATTGGCTGTGCTGGTTGAAATTGAATGGGTGCTTTTACATCGCTAAATACTTGGACTTTACTGCTTTCGCCAGCTTGCGCAATGCTACGCGCAGCTTCTGCAGCTTTGGTTAAGGCTTCAATATTGATGGCATCAGAATAACTAAAGCCAGTCTTCTCACCACTCACTGCACGCACACCAATACCACGTTCGATGTTGTAGCTGCCGTCTTTGACTATGCCGTCTTCCAGCACCCAAGTTTCGTGGTAGCTTGATTGAAAGTACAGATCGGCATAATTTACTTTGTGCTGATGAATATACTCGAGAGTCTGTGATAATTGCTCACGTGTCAGCTGGCTATTGGTCAGTAAATTCTGCTCTACATTACTCATAAAAACTCACTTTTAAATCGGTTATGATCCGCAACCGGCATTTTTTGCCGGATCGAATCAAGAAACGCGCTATCTAGCTGCTGTGAAATAGGTTCTAAATTCGCACCAGAGTCAATTAAGACTTCACCCCAAGGCGATACAATTAAACTGTGTCCATAGGTTTCTCGGCCATTTTCATGACAACCTACTTGCGCGGCTGCAACTACATAGCATTGGTTTTCTATCGCCCTCGCCTGTAATAATGGCTGCCAGTGTGCCTTACCCGTTGCACAGGTAAAAGCACTCGGGACTAAAAATAGCTCAGCTCCCTTCGCTCTCATCATTTGGAACAAACCTGGAAAGCGCAGATCATAACACACGCTTAATCCAATTTTGCCAAATGGACTATCCACTACCACGACATCCTGTCCACGCTCTGTTCGCTCAGACTCTCGATATTGTTTAGTTTTGTCACTCACATCGGCGTCAAATAGATGGATCTTATTATAGCGTGCTACGATTTCGCCACTCGAATCAAATAAGTAACTCGCAGCCAGATATTTATCGCTCTGGCTTGGTATCGCGATGGTACCTGCCGCCAACCAAATGCTATATTGTTGACAAAGCGCTGAAAGCTCTCCAAGCAGTGCTTCATTATGCTGCGCGTATTCCCAAGTCTGTTGCGCATTGTCGCAAAACGCCAGCCAAGTTTCAGGTAAACAAACTAAGGTTGGCTCTTCCATCACTAACTTAACCAGCTGACTTTTAAGATAATCTATATTTGTTTGGGGTGCTTTAGCCGAGCACATTGGCAATGCAATCACCTTAGCCATTACCACTTTCCTTATTTTGCGACACAAGAGGTTGCTCACTATGCTTAAGTGTAGCACTTGGATGTGATTCTGAATTCATTGCTGGTGCTTCTTTACTGGTATTCTCATCAGCTCCATCTGGCATAGCTTCTTCACTAAGAGGCACAACCGGTTTGGGTAACTCAATTTCTTTACTCTTACGATCAACCTCGGTAACCACCGGCTCTTGCATCGTTCCGGTGATTTTAAAATTAATCTCAGAGATCACTCGCGCCGAGTGGATAACCTTATCTAATGCCAGTGCAGCTAATCCCGTCACAGGGTTCACCGCCCATGCCATAATCACAGGTAAGCTCGACGTGACTTGTGGTGCGACGGCTAAATCATAATTAATTTCGTGAGTATTGAGATCGGCATAGCCACGTATCGTTAGATCCGCGGGCACGCCATCGAGCTTCGCATCTTCAGTGATCGCAATACCATTCGTTAGTTGTACCGAACCACTCATACTGTTATAGAAAAAGCCTTTAGAAAACACATCTCTAAAGTCCAAGCGTAACTTTCTGATCAAAGAGTCCAAACTCAGCAATGAAAAGACACGTGCTCCTTTGTCGCTTATTTCTGCCAAGTGGCCCTCTCCTAAGCGCCAAGTCAACTCGCCACCTAGGCTAGGTAAATCCATTTCGTATGGCGCGCCTTGCCAATTGAGGACAAAATCTATGTTGGCGCGGGAGTCTTTAATGGTCGAAGTAATATCAAACTCATCCGTTAGTTCACCAAAGTCATTGCTGTTTAACGCGCCGCTTAGCGTCGTTTTACCTTGCTCAAACCGGCCACTGGCATTGAGTTTATGATCTTTTTTGTCAATCACTAACTCTGAAATATTGAGTCTATTACCATCCCCAAACAACGACATATTGACCTGATCTAACTGATATTCATCAACTTTACAGTCACCGCACACAAATTCGGTTGCAGGTAAGCTCAACAACCAATCTAATGAGTGAACGTCTTTTTCCACCGTCTCTTGCGCTTGCGGCTCCGACTTAGGTAAATTTAGACGTAAATAATCACTATTAATGTGAATAGGCCGGCTTGAGTTTGACGCTGGAATAGCCACTTGTGAGCGCATTTCTTTACTATTGATTTTAAGCTGCATCGCGCCGTCAATCGCGGCCATAGTAAAGTCAACATCATGGAAAGGGATCTCAGAGAATGTTACTTTTGAGAAAGAACCATTTACCTGATTCAGTGCTGGTAGAAATGCAGGGTCGGAACCTGAATTTGGCGCTTTGATAATGCGGTTGATCAGTGGTAACCAAGGCAACAGCTCGACTTCTTGTTGTTTGATTGTGATATCAAAACCGGATGCATTTAAGCCTTCATCTTTACTGCCAATTATCAGGTGTGCATTACGCATCGCACCGGATCCATTTTCAACGATGCCATTAAAATACAATTGATTATCTAGGCTTGCCGTAACAAGATTCGAAATATCATCCCCTAATACTGTGCCGCTTAGCAGTTTAGCTTGATCAGCAGGTTTGCCGAATTGATCGGGTAAGTGACTCGCGATCCCCCGTAAATCACTAGCAAATTTGGCTTTATAGTTAAATCCAGCATCGGCAAAATTAAGGATAAGCTCAGTGCTCAGCACGCTATTGCCTTCAAAGTAGCCGTCAATAATTCCATTTGCGTGCGGTTGCAGTTGCTCAACCCCAGCTTCAAGACTGACCTTGGTCGTTACTTGATAATTTTGCTTATCTCCGCTTCCTGATAAGTCCAACGACAGGGGCATGTCCAGCCACTTAGCGGTCAAATTATTCACTTTGATAGTGTCATCATCGAAGCTAACCACACCTTTCACTTGCTGTAATTGCATGCCAGGCTTTGCCAAAAAAACAGGATTGTTGTCTAGGTAGATGTCACCTTTAGCATGTACGGCACCTGATTTCAGGTCGACGACCAATTGCACATCCCCTTTTGCATCACCTTTACCTTGAACAATATCTAATATATTCGCGAGTGGATCTGCGAGCGGCGTTGCCACAAAGAAAGGCTGTAGCGTGCTCGCTTCTGTGGAGTGACTAATATCAACAGTCAGCACATCAGCGTGATTTAGATCCGCAATACTCACAACGACACCCTCATCAATACTTTGATTAACAAGTTCTCCACGGTGTGCGTAGATATCCATTCTTTCGTTTTCGAAGTGTAGTGTGACATCCCCTGAAGTAACGCTAGGCCAATCCGGTGCAAAACCAAAAGTAACATCATTCAAACGTGATTTAACTTCAAACTGACCTTGCTTATCAGCGAATGGAAATTGTGAAAGCGCCCCACTCAGTAAGACTTGAGTCTGCAAGTGCTGACCACCTTGGATCCCTGCTTCTAAATAGTCAACTAAGCTTTTACGCATAATACTGACAGGAAAGTACTGTGAAGCGATTTCACCACGCCCACCGAGTAGCTCCGCATATAAATCAAGCCGAGGGTCATCTGATAACTGCAAGGAAAATTCTGTGGCTAATGCTACGTCTTGATTACTAAGCCAAAAGTTGGGACTGGAAACTTGCCAGCCTTGTGCTTGTTGATTGCGAATATAGACATCACCACTGAGCTGCTGGAGCTTAATATTATCTTTGAAGGTCTCTTTGGATAGCAATTC
Source organism: Pseudoalteromonas sp. NC201 (assembly GCF_002850255.1). Classification (NCBI taxonomy): domain Bacteria; kingdom Pseudomonadati; phylum Pseudomonadota; class Gammaproteobacteria; order Alteromonadales; family Pseudoalteromonadaceae; genus Pseudoalteromonas; species Pseudoalteromonas sp. NC201. Next base: position 410,276 of record NZ_CP022522.1, on the reverse strand, counting down.
AGTTTGTTCAGCACTTAAATTGAGCCTAACTTGCTCATCAGTCGCATTCACCTCTAATCTGGTACCATAAATTCCCGGGATCCCATGAAATGGCTCAAAAGCTATCTCTTCAATAACTCCCCATGCCGCAAAAGCGTTATTAGTACCAAGACTGAATTTCGCTGCGCTCAGTTGACCATTGGGATTCATACCATACAACAAATCTCGTCCAGGGAATTTAGCAAGTTGTGCTAACTCAGCTAAAAAGTTGGCGTTAATATCCTTTAACCAAAAGGTCTTGTTATCTTTATGCCATTTCGCTTCAAATAAAATAGGAGCAAGCGCTTCTAGATTACGACTAAACTGGATACCACTACTTTGCACCCACCAACCTTGCTGATCTGGCTTTAACAGAAATTGCGCATCGTCTAATGCCAATGTGCGCTGATTTTCGTCTTCTTGCCAAGTCAAGGTACTGGGTTTGATATCCACTGTAATATCTTGCAACGTACCTTGCTCAAAGCCTAGCCATAGCTGAGCATTGATGTCTGCTTTTAGGTCTGGATGTGCTAAGGTGATAAGCTCTTCTAACCAATCGACCGGATTAACCTTATCCGCGGATACATAGATATTCCCTGCCAATTCACGTAGCTTTCGCCCCGACAAAGAAAGACGAGCGTTAAACTGGCCTTGAGAAAACCCAGGTAATGCGATTTCTCCTGCCCCCTCATGTAATGCACTAGAGTTTTGCCACACCAAATCTTTCAATAATAAACTGTGGGTCTTACCACTAGAAAAGGTGATATTAAGACGACTGTTTTGCACCGCAAAATGCCCAACATCACCTAAGAAAAGGCTTTCAATTAATGCTTGCTGCTCAAAAGCACCTTGATCTTGAGCCGCGCTTAATTTGCTCAGATCTATATCGGCCTCAAACCCTTCCAGTACAAAATAGTTAGATGCGATCTGCATTTGTCGTACAGACTCAAATACATTGAGCTGCAAAGAGGTTTTGGCAATATTAATGGAGATTGGCGAGTCTTTATTGTCTTTAAAAGAGAGCGATTCCAACACCAGAGCAGGCCCATTGCCTTCCCAACTCGCACTGATCTGGCCAATACTAATATCAACATTCAGTTGCTTTTGGATCAGCGCTTCGATGTTACTTCTATAATCATTAACATAGGGCAAGGCGTACTTCAGCGCAGACACCAGCACCGCGAGTGTCACTAAAGTGATCGCAAAGATTTGCCACGCTTTACGCAGGCAGAAAAAACAGACGGCCTTAGCCTGCATGTACCGCTACCCTTTACATCATTACTACGTCAAACTGCTCTTGGCTATATAAGCTCTCAGTTTGAATGCTAACCTGCTTACCAATAAATAATTCAAGCTCAGCTAAATTATGATACTCATCGTTGATCAAGGCTTCGCTCACTGCTGGCGAGGCATAAACCATAAACTTGTCGGCATCATAAGCACGATTCACACGCACGATTTCCCGTAGGATCTCATAACAAACGGTTTCGACCGTTTTTAGTGAACCACGACCGGAGCAAGATGGACACACATCACAAAGAATATGCTCTAGACTTTCGCGCGTGCGCTTGCGGGTCATTTCTACAAGACCAAGTGCAGAGAGTCCATTGATATTGGCTTTCGCTCGGTCTTTAGACAACGCAGTTTCTAAAGAGTGCAATACTCGGCGTTTATGCTCGTCAGATACCATATCAATAAAGTCGATAATAATGATACCACCAAGGTTTCGTAACCTTAGTTGCCGCGCAATTGCTGACGTTGCTTCAACATTAGTATTAAAAATCGTCTCTTCGAGGTTACGATGGCCAACGAACGCGCCAGTATTGACATCAACCGTTGTCATTGCTTCTGTTTGGTCAATGATAAGGTAGCCACCAGACTTTAACTCAACCTTTCGATGTAGTGCCTTTTGGATCTCAGTTTCAACATCAAACAAGTCAAAAATGGGACGCTCACCTGGGTAATACTCAAGTGCACTTGCGAGCTGGGGAACAAACTCTTCAGTGAAAAGTTTTAGCTCTTGGTAAGTTAACTTTGAGTCAACACGGATACGCTCCATGTCCTCACCAACATAATCACGCAAGGTGCGAAATGCTAAGGTAAGATCCTCATGCAAAATTTTTGCTTTGCTCGTTTTGCGGCGGCGCGTTACAATTTTCTGCCAAAGCTTTTTCAAAAACTCCGCATCATGCTGTAACTCTGCTTCCGAAGCGCCTTCAGCAGCGGTACGAACGATAAAACCACCGTTTTCGTCATTATATTGTGCAACGATCTCTTTTAACCGGTCACGCTCTTGTTCGGTTTCAATACGCTGACTCACTCCCACATGCGTCGCATCAGGCATAAACACCAAATAACGTGAGGGAATAGTGATATCCGTCGTCAGCCTAGCGCCTTTTGTGCCAAGCGGATCTTTGACTACTTGTACCATAATGAACTGGCCTTGTTTCACCAGCTCACGAATGTCCTGCACTTTCTTAACTGGGGACTCGGCCACCCCCTCTTCGATAGAAGCGCTGTTCACGATATCTGACGCATGTAGAAATGCCGCTTTTTCCAAGCCGATGTCCACGAAAGCAGCCTGCATACCAGGAAGAACTCGGCTTACTTTGCCAAGATAAATATTACCGACGATGCCTAGGTTACCGATCCGTTCAACTTGAACTTCTTGCAGCACCCCATTTTCGATTAAGGCTACGCGACTTTCACTTGGGGTGACATTGATTAGTAGTTCGCTACTCATATTTTATTTTAAAAACCGTTGAATTAATTCGTCTGTCTCATATAAAGGTAAGCCGACAACTGCAAAATAGCTACCTTGGATCTCAGTTACAAAGCGTCCACCTACCCCTTGGATCCCGTAACCACCGGCTTTATCTTGCGGCTCGTTGGTGTCCCAGTAGGCATCAATTTCAGTTTCGCTTAGCGTTTTAAAAGTCACATTGGTCACAATCACATCGCTCAGTACTTTGCTTGTATCTGCAAGTGCAATCGCCGTCATCACCTGATGCGTATGACCAGAAAGGCGCTGCATCATCGCTTTGAAATCCGCTTTATCACGAGGCTTACCAAGCGCTTCTCCGTCAATGACAACCACAGTGTCACTGCCAAGAACCGGCTTGTCGGTATACCCTAGCGCCACACCTGATTGCGCTTTTAAACACGCTAAACGCTCCACAAGCTGTAATGCGCTTTCATCGTCTAGCGGACTTTCATCAGCATCAACACTAAATTGCTCGAACGAATAGCCCAGCTGAGAAAGTAGCGCTTTGCGACGTGGAGAAGCCGAAGCTAAATATAAAGAGATAGACATTATCTGATCCTAAACTGTCTACGATATTTTCTCAGCAGTGGGAATATCCACAGCCAGCACACCATGCCCGTAACCGCAGGCCACAGATAATGCGGGTTAAAGTAGATATCAAGCAAGAAATGATTAAGCCAAAATTGTAACAAATGATAGAGCGCGAGAAATAGCCCGATCAGCACTGCTTGCTGCCAGATGGAGAAATTACGAATTTTCTGAAAGTTGCTGGCGGTAATATAAATACAAATGGAATAGGTCAACGAGTTCACCCCGAGTGGCGCGCCCATCGCTAAATCTATTATTAGGCCGGTCATCCAAGCCCAACCAATATTCACACGGTGAGGGACGGCCAAAGACCAGTACATCAACACCAATAATACCCAGTCAGGACGAAATGGTTCAAGTGAAAAAGGCAACGGCATAAGTGCCATGATTAACGCAACAAAGACACTCAATGCAATCAATAAGTTGCTATGTTTACTCATGATTTATTGCCTCTTGGCTGCGTTTACCTAACACCACGAGTAAGCGAATGCGATCTAGTTGTGCAATCGGCTCTGCCTGTACTTGTGCAAATGGTAGGCCTTCGTCTCGGTCTATCTCAGTAACTACAGCCACCGGATAGCCTTCAGGGAAAGTACCACCAAGCCCGGAAGTGACCAACACATCGCCAATGCGAATATCCATGCTATGCGGTACATGAGCAAGGCGAACATTATTGATTTTACCCGTCCCCTCAACCACAGTGCGAACGTCATTACGCAATATTCTGACCGGTGTCGCATGGGTGGTATCTGTCATAAGCAGCACTCTTGAGGTCGTTGTACCGACTTGAGTTAGCTGCCCAACAATGCCCATTTCGTCAATAACAGCCTGCCCTTCGCTTATCCCATCAATAGTACCGCGATTAATCACCACCTGATGACTATAAGGGTTCGAATGAACAGACAACACTTGAGATATTAAACGTTGATTGGTTTCCCTAGCCGAAGCACCTAATAAGGCGCGCAATTCTTGATTTTCTTTTTGCAAAAACTGAAGTTGCTGTAATTGCTCACTCTGTATTAATTGTTTTTCTCTGAGTGCTTGGTTTTCTTGTTGCAGCTTTTCTCTGGTATTGAGACTTTTCAGGCCCAAGTTGAACGCTTCATAAGGAATGTTAGCAACGTACAGTAGCGGACTGACCAAAGTGTTTAAACTGGTTCGCACCATAGTCCCACCAACTGTGTAACGGTCACCAATGATCAGAATAATACTAAGCACAACTGCGACAGTAAGTCGCAGTTGTAAGGGAACGGTTCGGCCAAATAATAAATTCATCAGTCGTAACTAAATACGTCACCACCGTGCATGTCTATCATCTCTAACGCTTTACCACCACCTCTTGCCACACAAGTTAATGGATCATCGGCAACCACCACTGGAATACCGGTTTCTTCCATCAACAAACGGTCTAAGTCTTTGAGTAATGCGCCACCACCTGTTAATACCATGCCGTGGGCAGAAATATCAGAGGCAAGCTCTGGTGGCGACTGCTCTAGCGCAACCATTACTGCACTTACTATCCCCATCAAAGGCTCTTGTAACGCTTCTAGGATTTCATGTGAGTTGAGTGTGAAAGAGCGTGGCACACCCTCAGCTAAGTTACGGCCGCGAACTTCAATCTCAATCGGCGTTTCACTCTTAAACGCTGAGCCTATTTCATGTTTGATATGCTCAGCCGTCGCTTCACCAATCAGGCTTCCGAAGTTGCGACGTACATAGTTAATAATCGCTTCATCAAACTTATCACCACCGATACGTACTGAAGACGAATAAACAACACCATTTAGTGAGATAATCGCCACTTCCGTCGTACCACCACCTATATCAACAACCATTGAACCCGTTGCTTCAGATACTGGTAGGCCAGCACCAATTGCAGCAGCCATTGGCTCTTCAATTAAGTACACTTCACGTGCACCAGCACCCATTGCGGATTCACGGATAGCACGCTTTTCAACTTGCGTTGCACCACAAGGTACGCAAATAAGTACACGAGGGCTTGGACGCATGAAGTTATTATTGTGCACCTGTTTGATAAAGTGCTGTAACATTTTTTCTGTTACATAGAAGTCTGCAATCACCCCGTCTTTCATCGGGCGAATAGCTTTGATGTTACCCGGCGTTCGACCTAGCATTTGCTTAGCCGCAGTACCCACTGATGCAACGCTTTTTGGGCCACCAGCTCGCTCCTGACGAATTGCCACCACCGATGGCTCATTCAGTACGATGCCTTCTTCTTTTACATAAATAAGTGTGTTTGCCGTCCCTAAATCGATAGAGAGATCGTTAGAAAATAATCCGCGTAATTTTTTAAACATGAGGCTGGGTGACCTTTCAGAATTCTGTCAAACAAAGCAGCATCACCTGCTGCTCTTAATTTACTACTTATCGCTCTCGAACAAGTCGAAAACCTATATAATTCGCTCTAAAATCTGGCGCTAACGCTAAGCGAGTTGACACTCGAGCCAAACTCGGCGCGAAGTTCCATGCACCGCCACGCACTGTAACATCGCTCTGAGAAGCACGCTTTTGCGTCCACTCCCAAACGTTTCCTACAGTATCATATAAGCCATAGCTATTCGGTGAAAATTGGGCAACTGGTGAAGGACTTTTATTAGACCACTCACTGCCACACCAACCACAATTAGCTAGGTTTCTTCCGATTTCATTACCCCATGGGTACTCAGATGCAGTGCCTGCACGCGCCGCATATTCCCATTCAACTTCATTGGGTAATCTAAATTGCTGCCCTTTTTCACCAGATAACCAGTTGGCATATGCTTTGGCATCGTCATAGGCAACACACACAACGGGAAAATTATCTGATTGCTCGTAACCTGGGTTTTCCCAATTATATTCAAGCTCCCAAACCGGTTCGCCATTTTTATAGTATGCGCAGCCTTTACCTTGTTCGGCTAAGGTTTTATATCCTGTGCTTTGCGCAAAACGGCGAAAAGCCGCCACTGTAACCTCAGTGCTCTGCATGGCATATGAATGGCTCAACACTTTTTCAACAACGGGACGCTCATTTGGTAAACCATTACCCGTCAGGTCGCCCATTTTAAAAGTGCCCGCAGGGATAATAGCGAGCTTATTTTCGGTGGTTGCTACGGCGACCACTTGTACTTGTTGCGCTTCAGGCTCAGGCTTTTTCGTTACAACAGACGTTACCGATTGGCGTTTCTTCACCAATTTCGCATTAATGGTTTGCGCAGCTCGTAGGTTAATGCGTGCTTTATAAGGTTCATAACCTAATTTCCGGATCTCAACATCATAAAATCCAGCAGGAATTGCTACTGTCGTTTTTGTCGCGCCGTAACTGACTCCATTAATAAATACTTCGTCGTCGTAAACATTTGATCTTAAAGTTAACTCGACTGTTTTATCAGCCGTTTGTGACTTTTTTACAAGAGGGGTCTCCACGACGGGCTGCTTTGTAATAGTCGCAACTTCAACCGGCTCACTTTGTTCGTCCGAAAAAGTCAGTTGGTTATCACTGTAGACTGTCGAGTAGTTCGACTGGTAATTTACGGCAAGCGGAGTGCCATACTCAGCACAATAACGATTGTCTAAGCTCAACAAGTTACATAAGCGGCTGCTATTTACATCACCACGCATCGTCACACTGAGGTTAACGTTGTAGTTGCCTTGTCCACTAAACCCACTATTTACAACATGGCTGCTAACCACTTGAACCTGCGCGCCAGCCATATTGCGTTTTGGCTCAACAACACGACTCTCGGTTAGGTTTGCAAAAATCTGGTCAATAAAGCGCTTGGTTGCTTTTTGAAGCCCCATTTGCTGACCACGCTGTTCACAAGCCGCCAAGGTCTCTGTGCGTTTACAGTTAATCGTGTGATCTACTTCTAGTGTACCTTCACGAGTAAACTCATTACGTAGTCGCTCTACTCGCGCTGTGCCAAGCTGATCTTTTAAGTTTTCAAGCGTATTTACTAAGGTGTGCTTAGTCACACGGACTTGCTCAATATCTTTACGTTGTGATGCAATCGCCGCAATTTGCATCGCAATGTCTTCTTTGTTCTGCTTGTGATCTGTCACAGCTTGTTGATACCGCGTTTGCGCAGAAGAAATATCAATGGAAGGATCATCAATTAGCCGACGATACAACTCATTCATTGCGTCTAAGGCCTGATTTTTTTCTTTGTCTAACTCACCTGAACGTTTTCTCAATAACTCAAGTTGAGACTGCAGACGCGTTTCCTCTGCTAGGTGTTTTTCTAAAACGACCGAGTATCTGTCTAATTCGCTTTGCTTGTTAGACAATTCAGACTCGATGGCAGTGACCGTTGCAGTATCTTGCGCCATAGCGCTTTGAGCAACAGTACCCATGGCCAGGATCGAGGCCGAGACAATAAAAGTTAAAGGAGCAATTCGCATATGTTCCATTCCCAACAGCGGCAATTGTTTGGTCTTGTTATTTCTTATAGTTAGGGCTCTATGCTATGTACTTACAAAGTAAAACACAAGCTTTGCACAATTAATATCTGAGTTTACAACTATTAACCAGCGTCTTGCCAGTTTTTAGCTGAGATTTTGTCTATTTTTCTCTAACATCGCGATGTGTTACTAATTCAAGTCCAAAATAGAAGGTAGGTAATCAAGGATGTATGATAACCTCTGGAGTGAAACGCTCGGGTTATTTTATTATAGTGTGCAAAATATCAGACTGATTTCATCATGCAAACCATCACCAATATCGCCGAGTCACCGATCCAAACTATTCACCACCCGACATTGGAAAAATACGGTTTAACGTTGCAGGTTAAGCGTGATGACTTGCTCCACCCGGTGATCCAAGGAAACAAATGGCGTAAGCTAAAATACAATATACTCCACCTAAAGCAAGCTGGCCTTGAAGAGTTAGTCACTTTTGGCGGGGCGTTTTCCAATCACTTATATGCTACTAGCATGGCGTGCAAACTTTTCGCAATCAAAGGTCACTTAATTGTTAGAGGCCCAGAGATTGACTGGCGCAATCCAACGCTAAAAATGGCAAGCGCTTGCGGGCTAACACTTCATCCCGTGAGTCGAGTCGAATATCGGCAAAGAAATCAGCCTGAATACATTCAAACTCTGCAAGCCAAGTTTAATAATGCTTATCTCATACCAGAAGGCGGCACTAATGCACTTGCACTGCAAGGCGTTGAAGAGTTAGCGCATTCCTTGCCTCAAAGTGATTATGTCATGACGGCTGTAGGTAGTGGCGGCACAGTGGCAGGACTAATCTCGGGATTACCTAATCACACGCAGGTTCTAGGCGTTACGGTACTAAGAGGTGCTGAATACCTAGCACAGGAGATACATGAATTAATCACAGCTCAGCGCTGCGCGCCATGGCAGCTACTCCATGATTTTCACCACGGAGGTTACGCCAAGACTACACCTGAATTGCTGAGTTTTTGTCATGAAATGAAGGTAAAATATCGTTTGCCTCTTGAGCCTATTTATACTGGTAAACTGTTTTACGCCATTTTCACTTTGGCTCAACAAGGATACTTCAAAAGAGGCAGTGTGATCACCGCAATCCATACCGGCGGCTTACAAGGATTAGATGGTTTGAGATATTTGACTAATAAAAAGTCGGCCTAATCAGCTCATGCGGTTAGCGTTTTAGTGAATATCAGCGAGCTGTTGTAACGGTGCGGAAAAATAATGCCCTTGGGCCCCTTTCACTCCAAGCCCTTTGATACAACTCAATTCAGCAACGGTTTCAATCCCCACTGCATACACGGGAATACCCAAGCTTCTTGCTTGAGCGACTATTTGCTTAACTGTGCGTTTACGATACGCAGACTTTTCAATGCCGTGTACCAGCTCGCAGCTGAGCTTGATAGCTTTTACCAACTCGGCAAGCGGTGTGCGCCCTAGCGTAAGAGCTTGTGTAACGTTATCCAAATAAATATCGCACCCAAGTCGATTCAACCTATCAAAAGCCGCTAGCAAACGTTCTCCATGTTGATAGACCTCTTCTATGCTAAGTTCAAACCCAATTGCCGCCCCGCTATGAGACGCAATTAGCTGCCCCTCGAGCCACTCAATAAACTGACTATCCACCCAACTCGAAATATGTAAGTTAATGCTTACCTTACCAAAACTCCTTTCCTGCTCATAAACAGACAACACCTGCTTCACTATCGCTCTATCCAGAAACTGAAATTGCTCTGGAGTATAAAGGTGTTGCATCACCTGCTTGGCCGAAATTCGCCCCATTTCTTTGTGAGTCACTCTTAGTAGCGCTTCGCTTACAATTACGTCTTCGGCTAAAAAGTCGAACAACGGCTGGAAGAATAAGGAAAACTGTCCGGCTTTCAAATAACTCAGCAAAGCTTCACCGTCTTCGTTAAGGCGTTTTGCCAATAACTCTGTAAGATGCACTAGATGAGTATGTTGCCACACTTGATTTTGCGCAATTGAGAGCGCTGATTTTGCGCTCTGATAAACCTGTGTCTGTTGTTTATTTTCCTGATAAAAACAAGCGCCAAGTTTCACTTTGCTGCGAGATAAATCCCCCCGAAACTCTAACAGCACTCGATAAACGATTTCGTGCATTTGCTTTACCAAATCCATACCTTTAGTCGCCCCAATCTGCTTTACTGTCACGGCTAATGCCCCTGAAGCCAGATATTTAACTGCCACAGTCCCAAACTCTCCAACGCCTTTAACCAGCGCAAGCTGAAAATGTAACTGCAGATCAACTTCTTTAGGCGTACTGCACTGCCAATGGATTAACGCAAATAATGCATACTGCCCTTCTGGAGCGGGGGCTGGTAAAGCCACAGGCTTCTGCGCATGTGAAGTCGACTCAGCCTTACCGTATAAAAACCACCACCGGTGTACGAATAACACCAGCCCAATCGACAATAAATTGAAAAATATCAATATATATCCATGACTTATCCATATAGATTCATGGTACAAGGTAACGGTTTGGTCATTGGCAACAAATTGGTGCTCTTCTGCATTCGCAACAGGTAACAACGAAAAACCATACTTCGTAGCTATTTCACTTACTCCCGTAGCAAAAGCTTCAGCTGATAGCTGAGAAATTTCAGCCGCGGCTTCTTCGCCTTGCGTGTGAACCTGAAGGTGTAGTAAATGATTAAGAAGGAAATTTAGACACAACAACACCGTCAAACTTACCGCGACTAGCTTTTTTTGATACTGACGACGAAATCCATCTAACAGCTGAATTGGCATAATGTTTTTATTGGGTGGAAAGATAACTGAAGTGTTGTTCAAAATAGTGCAAAACTCAAGCGAGATGCGGCTTTTAATTGTACAGAAAGGATAAGCAACTGAGCCAAAACTAGAAATGCGTTAAGTTTAATAATCGTACAAGATGGTAAGCTTTATCTAAGCTTACTCTTCACTATTCTCTTAGAGATATTTATACCACTAAAAACAAAAACCCCAGCATGATGCTAGGGTTTTCTTAGATGCTATACCACCGTTTAGAACGGAATGTCATCATCAAAGTCAATTGGTGGCTCCATAGGATTTGAGCTACCACCTGATTGACCATTGTTTTGGTTCTGTTGTGGTGCAAAGCCACCTTGAGACTGGCCACCGAATCCAGAAGACTGCTGAGAATTCTGTTGCGATTGCTGTGGTGCGAATCCACCTTGCTGCTGGTTTGACTGGCTTTGCTGTGGCTGCGAATATTGCTGCTGAGGCGCTTGATTATAGCTTTGCTGGCCATAATTATTTTGCTGCTGTTGACCACCTTGGTACTGGCCGCCACCTTGACCCTGCTGCTCGCCACGGCCACCTAGCATTTGCATTTGGCCACCCATGTCCACCACGATTTCCGTTGTGTACTTTTCTTGGCCGCTTTGATCTGTCCACTTACGAGTCTGTAGACGACCTTCAATGTAAACCTGCGAGCCTTTTCTTAAATACTCACCCGCAACTTCCGCAAGTTTGCCAAACAACACCACACGGTGCCATTCTGTGCGCTCTTGCAATTGACCGGTGTTTTTATCTTTCCAGCTATCCGTAGTTGCAATGCTGATGTTAGCCACGCCGTTACCGTTTGGCATATAGCGAACTTCAGGATCTTGGCCCAGATTACCTACCAAAATTACTTTATTAACACCACGTGCCATGGCATTGTCTCCTCACACTATGACAAGCCCAGCACTTGCTTGGCTTGCTTCAAATCAAAAATTTTATCATCTACTTTTAGGTAGCTACGATTCTCATCTCTCACTACCGTGGCCTCAAGTACCCCAGGTAATGAAACCAATTGGTCTGCCAATTCCGTCGCTTGTTGCTCATTTTCTACAGCAGAAACTAAGCTGATCGCTTTGCTCTTAGGTGGCACTTGCATGCCCCATGCGATAACAAACCATATTACCCCAATAATGGCCGTCGCGGCAAATATCGTATCGACCGCAAAATTTTGTGCCAAGATACCACCCAAAGCACCACCTATAAATGCACCTAGAAACTGGCCAGATGAAAATACTCCCATCGCCGATCCCTTTTGGTTTGCTGGAGCTATGCGAGAAACCAACGCAGGCATAGTTGCTTCGAGAAAATTAAAGGCAATAAAATAGACCAGCATTGCACCTGCGATCATCCACAGTGAATCTACAAAGCAATACAAAGTAACTGAGCTTACCACTAGCATTGCAATAGACAGCAAGAATGTCTGCTTTTCTTTTTGTTTGCGGATTGCCACTATCATCATCGGTGCCATCAAAATAAAGGCGAGTAAAAATACCGGAATATAGAGTTGCCAGTGCCTATCTGCAGCAAGACCATCACGGATCAACTGGCCTGGCAAGGCTACAAAAATTGTAGTCAGCGTCAAATGCAATAGCAACACCCCAAGATCGAGCCTCAGTAACTGTGGGTTTTGCACCAAGCGACGAATATCTGCAAAGCTTGCTATTGTGTCACCTTTTGGGGCTTTATTTACCGCATTTGGCACCATAAAGGTAATGATAGCGATACCTACAATTGCCAATACCGCCGTCAGCCAGAAGATCCCTTCGATACCAAAAGACGCTGCAATCATTGGTCCTAATAACATGGCTACAGCAAAGCTCATACCAATGCACATGCCAATGACCGCCATTACCTTCGGACGCTGCTCGTCACGGCTCAAATCCGCAGCAAGCGCAAGTAAAGCACTTGCAATCGCGCCCATGCCCTGTAGGGCTCTACCAAATGTCACCCAATAGATTGAATCCGCTAATGCCGCGATAACGGATCCTAATGCAAATACCAACAACCCACCAATGATGATTGGCTTACGACCGAACTTATCAGACAACCAACCCATAGGTATCTGGAGTACAGCTTGAGTCAAACCATAAGCACCAATAGCCAAACCAATCCACAGTGGCGAGACATCCTGTAAAGACTGGCCGTAAACAGCTAACACTGGCATCAGCATGAACAAACCAAGCATGCGGAAAGCGAAAACGCCAGCAAGAGAAATCGCGGCGCGCTTTTCAGTTGGATTTAAAGAGTCATTAGACATAAGGCGGTATTCATCACTATCGAAAATCACGCGCAAGTTTAACAAACTCTTTTCTTAACTTACACTAGCGCGAACGGATCTTTGCAATGCGATTGTTACCATCATGATTTTGAACGGCTTACTTCGAGAGAAAAAAGCGCTAGTTGGTGCCGTACTTGGCCGTGATCTGATCTAATTTTCCGCTACGTTTAACCCGTTCAAATGCTTGACTCAAACGCTGCAAACGCTCGCTCGAGGTGCGTGCCTTGCTAAAGGCAAAATATACTGGGTTTTCGTTAATAACCAACGGGCTAATCGCAAACTTTTCAAAATCAGGGTTATTTTTACTTTGATACAGGATGTTGAATTTTTCTTCTAAAAACCCTGCTATCCGTCCTTTTTTGAGCAAATTCAATTTTACCTGATTGTCGGGTACATAAATAAATTGTGTTTCACTGTCGGTACGACGCGCAAGGCGAGCTGTAAACGCCTCACCGTAATAAGCATTACGCTGAATAGCGATGGGCTTTGACAGGTGGAATAACGACTCAAGTGAGTCAAGCTGATGAGGCTCGCCTGAGTTCATTGCAAAAACAATCGTTTCCATTCGTTGAGGACCAATAAAATGCGCAAACTGTTCACGTACCGGTGTTTTTGTGACGCTCAAAATAAGATCGATATCGCCCTCCTCTAAAAGCTTCAGCGCCCGACCCCAAGGAATACTTACGAAACGATAGCTACACCCTGCTTCATCCAACAAGGCTTTAGCGAAATCAACATCCATACCGTGCCAAACAAGGTCGTCATTTAACTTAGACTGCGCAGCATAATTCTCAAACCGTACCACCAGCTCACAGGCGAAGACATTTTGGCAAAGCAGCGCCAAAAGCAATAAAAGTCGATACAAAATCAATATCCCAAGTTGATCGGTTTAATAAGTTTAGTTCGTTTAGCAGAGATAACTTAATTTTGTATTCGGGATGCGGTAATCTGTTCACTTCACATCATGCTTTGACTGATCCAGGTTTCAATTTAGTGGATTAGTATCGCGTACTCAGTACAGCGCACGAAAAAACACAAGGGTCGTATGGATAAAATAGAAGTTAGGGGTGCCCGCACCCACAATTTAAAAGACATTTCACTCACCATTCCAAGAGACAAGTTGATAGTGATCACGGGTCTTTCTGGCTCAGGGAAGTCGTCTTTAGCATTTGACACCTTATACGCAGAAGGCCAGCGTCGTTATGTTGAGTCTTTGTCTGCGTACGCGAGGCAGTTTTTATCGCTGATGGAAAAACCAGATGTGGATCACATTGAGGGCTTGTCTCCCGCGATTTCCATTGAACAGAAGTCGACTTCTCATAACCCACGCTCAACCGTGGGAACCATTACCGAAATATACGACTATTTAAGGTTACTCTTTGCCCGAGTGGGTGAACCGAGATGCCCTACGCATGATTTACCGTTAGCCGCACAAACCATCAGTCAAATGGTTGATACTGTGTTGGCGCTACCCGAGGGTAGCAAACTCATGCTGCTTGCACCGGTGGTGAAAAACCGTAAAGGTGAGCACGTAAAACTGCTAGAAGAGCTTGCGAGCCAAGGTTTTATTCGTGCACGTATTGATGGCGAGGTGTGCGATCTCTCAGATCCACCAACGCTAGAGTTACAGAAAAAACATACCATAGAAGTCGTAGTGGATCGTTTCAAAGTCAAAGCAGGGCTTGAGCAGCGGTTAGCCGAATCTTTTGAAACCGCGCTTGATTTGGCTGATGGCATTGCGCAAATCGCCTATATGGATGATAACGACGCAGACGAACTGATCTTCTCGGCCAACTTTGCCTGTCCAACTTGTGGCTATGCCATGAGCGAACTTGAACCACGACTGTTTTCTTTCAATAACCCCGCAGGTGCGTGCCAAAGCTGTGATGGTTTGGGGGTAAAGCAGTACTTTGATCCCAAACGTGTAGTGCAAAACCCAGAACTAAGCTTGTCTGGCGGTGCAATCAAAGGGTGGGATAAACGCAGTTTTTACTATTTTCAGATGTTAAGCTCGGTTGCCGAGCAATATGGATTTGATTTAGAAACGCCATTTCAGGATCTGCCGAGTAAATTTCAAAAAGTGGTTTTAGAAGGCTCAGGCAAAACTAAAATCGCGTTTAAGTATCGTAATGACAGAGGCGATCTTATCACCCGCAATCACGAGTTCGAAGGCGTGTTAAACAATATGAATCGCCGTTATCGGGAAACGGAGTCAAGTTCAGTAAGAGAAGAGCTCGCCAAATATCAAACCAGCCAAGCGTGTCCAAGTTGCCATGGCTCACGACTGCGCGAAGAAGCTCGCCATGTGTTTATCGGCTCGACCAACCTGCCAACTGTAACAACGATGAGTATCGGCGAAGCCAGTCAATTTTTTATCGACTTAGCACTCACAGGCCAAAAAGCACAAATTGCGGACAAAATACTCAAAGAGATCCGCGACCGTTTATCTTTCTTGATCAATGTAGGCCTAAACTACCTCTCTTTGGAGCGTAGTGCTGATACTTTATCTGGCGGTGAAGCTCAGCGGATCCGTCTTGCAAGCCAAATTGGCGCCGGTCTCGTGGGGGTAATGTACGTACTGGATGAGCCTTCAATTGGTCTACATCAGCGCGATAACGACCGTTTACTTAAAACACTCACGCACTTAAGAGATCTTGGCAACACCGTGATTGTGGTAGAGCACGACGAAGATGCCATTCGTGCAGCCGATCACATCATAGATATAGGTCCAGGCGCCGGCGTACACGGCGGCTATGTCGTCGCTGAGGGAACTCGCGATGAGATAATGCAAAGTAAAGACTCATTAACGGGTCAATATCTCAGTGGCGAGAAATGCATTGAAGTTCCAGCGCAACGTCATCAATGTGATGACAAGTGGCTTGAGCTGAAAGGCGCAACGGGCAACAACCTAAAAAGTGTCGATTTAAAAGTACCAGTTGGTCTAATGACCTGCATAACAGGGGTATCTGGTTCTGGTAAATCTACCCTCATTAATGACACCCTATTCAAACTTGCTCATCAGGAATTAAACGGTGCAACAACGCAAGAAGCTGCACCATATGAATCAGTTCATGGGCTAGATCACTTCGATAAAGTTATCGATATTGATCAAAGTCCTATCGGTCGCACACCACGTTCAAACCCAGCAACTTATACCGGGATATTTACTGCTATTCGTGAACTATTTGCGGGGACACAAGAGTCGCGTTCACGCGGTTATAAGGTTGGCCGCTTTAGTTTTAACGTTAAAGGTGGTCGCTGTGAGGCCTGTCAAGGCGATGGGGTTATCAAGGTAGAAATGCACTTCCTGCCGGATGTCTACGTTCCTTGTGATGTCTGTACTGGTAAGCGCTATAACCGTGAAACACTGGAAGTACTGTATAAAGGTAAAAATATCCACGAAGTGTTGGAAATGACAGTTGAGGACGCCCGGGAATTTTTTGATAAGATTCCCGCAATCAATCGCAAACTACAAACTTTAATGGACGTTGGCCTCTCCTACATTCGTTTAGGGCAAGCCGCCACGACTTTGTCCGGTGGTGAAGCGCAGCGTGTTAAGCTCGCTCGTGAACTATCAAAACGAGATACCGGCAAAACACTCTACATTCTCGATGAGCCAACCACAGGTCTGCACTTCCATGATATTCAGCAGCTACTCGCGGTGTTACATCGTCTACGCGATCATGGTAATACCGTGTTGGTTATCGAGCATAACCTAGATGTCATCAAAACCGCAGACTGGATTGTAGACTTAGGTCCAGAGGGGGGAGCTGGAGGTGGTCAAATACTCGTCTCAGGTACGCCTGAAACGGTGGCTAACTTTGCAGCTTCGCATACAGGTAAGTACCTTAAGCCCTTATTGTCTTAATTTCTAAAAGTCTCTATTATTGGTGCATAATAATTACAAATTCATTTATTATGCATCAACTTCTCGCGCCAAAAAACTTAACCGCGTACCTAGCAAGGCTGCGCTTTTCCATCGGCCAATTTTGGCAAAGCCTAACACTGGCTCAACGCTATTATTTAGTTAGTTTTATCATTTTTATGTTCAGCTTGAGTGAAACTGAAGATGATAACTTCACCGCTTTTTTGATCTTAATAACCACAGTAACGGCGCTATGTTATGAATTCTGGCCAAGGATCATGATCTTTTGGGAAAGTGTGCCAGGTAAAGCACTGATACTGTTATTTTATGCCTTTATCGCTAACTTTGTGTTAGTGCAAGCTGATGGCCGTATCAATGATTTAACTGGGGTCAGCACGGATAATTTCCCTTACACACATAATTTGAGTGTGTTGTTATCGTTACCTACTTGGTTTTTTATTACCAGTACCTTCTTGTTGATTCTCGCGCAACTCTTTATGACATGCTATGTCGTTGTACTTTTCCTGCTTAAACCATTACGTATAAAGCCTTTTTGGCATCAGAACCACTATCGTTATCCAGCAACAACAGCAATCATCAGGTTGATCATGTGTTTTGTTTTATTGGCTTTCTTGGTGCTCGGCATCGCTAAATCAGGTGCTTCAACCGCATTTACTGGGTTTTCTTCTGATTTCAAAATAGATGAGGACGGAATTTCTTTCCATGCCAACGCGAAAGAATCACGCTCAGCAAACTCCGAAGAAGAAAACGAAGGAGCATCGGAAACTCAACCACAAGTGGCCGACATGAGTGGTGATACTCCACAACAAGATGAAGCACAGTCCACTGCAGATGAGCCGGAGTCGTTAACCGTATCTATTAATAACAATTCTAACCCAGATTTACATGAGCAAGGCAAAAACTATAACGATGTGCTTAACCAAATATTGGCTTACTTTATCTTTCGCTTTGAGTCTGACGGAAACTCACGCTGTGAACATAGCGAAGGCAGTAATATTGTTGAATTAAACGATTATGAGATCTTAGAGATCATGCCGGATAACGCCGCGGAATACGGCTACACCTATACAGTAAAGCCTTGTATTTCAGCGGCAATTGGTCACCAGTTTAAGCCGCAGCAACCATAAAAGTGCCTAGCGCATCGCGCTCTTGCTGACTCAGCGGTTGAGATTGCTTAACCGCAAAGTCATATCGCACCATAATGGTGTTACCTTCAGCACAGCATTCTCCATGCTGCCAAGCCTGCTGCAAAATCACAAATGAGCTGTTGCCGATATGTTCAACAGCCGTTTTTATTTCGACTTCCTGACCATAAAATAGCTCCCCTTTAAAGGTGACTTCGACTTTGGCAACAATCAATTTCCACTCTTTTGGATTTAAATCTGGTGTAAATATTTTGAAAATAGGTGTGCGCGCGGCTTCAAACCACACAGGGAGTACGGTATTGTTGATATGTCCAAGCACATCTGTGTCGCAAAAACGCGGCATAAGCTTTTCAGACAGCATAATAACTCCAATAAAAACTAGGGAAAAACATGAGTGATTTTATTCGCGTTTACGATAACGCACTCAGTTCAGACTTTTGCGATGAATTCGTAAAGACCTTCGATCAAAGTCCACATTTAAAACAGGGGACTACATCTGGTGGTGTCGACTTGAGTAAAAAAGTCAGTCACGACCTTTATTTAAATTCCTATCCTGACTATGCCAAACAGTTACAACACATTCAACAGGTTACGGCAAAGCACTTATTTGAGTACCTTGAAGAACATTTTTTTATGATCATCGGTGCATTTGGACTTAAAGTGTATCACCCCAAAACTGGTGAACCTGTCGATCTCACTGTGGATAACTTTGAAGAAGTCGGCAAGCCACAACTCCCGGTCCTTGCTCAACAGCTATTTCGTTTAGGCGCTATCCAAGCTCAACGCTATCAAATAAATAAAGGCGGCTACCCCTACTGGCACAGCGAAGTCTACCCTCAACATGACCATAATGAAGCCTTACACCGAGTGCTGTTATTTATGTTCTACCTTAATGATGTCGAGGAAGGTGGCGAGACCGAGTTTTATTATCAGCAGCGTAAAATTGCCCCAGTAAAAGGTTCTATGGTGATAGCACCAGGGTATTTTACACATACACATAGAGGCAATATTCCGGTTTCTAATGATAAGTATATACTCACTTCGTGGGTGTTATTTAATAGAGCAGAGCAACTCTATGGTACGCCCAAATAAGCTATCGCTATACTTCAGGGGCTGTTGAACTCAAGCATAAAAGATAACAGCCCCCACAGAACTTATTTAACCTGAGGTTTGGATAAGGAATGGACTAACTCACTGTTTTTTAATCACCTTAAACTATCTTCTTATCTAGCCAGAGAGTTTTGGGGATAACTCCGCTTCCGCGTCCTGCTCTCGCTAAGGTACCTACATCCTGTAGGCAAGGCGAATTTACGCACCAATAGCTGGCTATTGGAAGTGAATTCAACGCAGTTAGCGCTAAAACTGGCTGCTAGAAAGGCATTAATTATCCGCAACTCAGGTTATTTAGCTTTGGTAAATTCAGCCCACTCTATCAGCATGGGTAAAAAATCTTCATAGCCACACACCGCCATCATACCCGATTCATCTAAAGCCAGCGCGTCTTCTTGGTATTGCGCTATGTCATCACTTTCATGAAACAGAGCGTGGCTTTCAAATAATGCTTCTTGCGGCGTGAATGTGGCGCGGATCTCTTTTCCAGCCAACACAAGCTCTTCTTTTTGATTTGGCAGGTTTTCAAGCTGTGTCAGCAGGCTGACAATACGCTCATGTGCAAGCTCTTCGCTCAGCCACCGACCTATCAACGCGTGCTCGTCATTTAAGCGAGCTCGAAACCCAGAAAGTGGGTCACGAATAAACTGATATTCCATCTTTACTTCTTAACTAAATCACCTTCTTTTATTATACCTAAGTGGCGTCCGCTAAGCATTCATTGATAGAATTACCTTTTAACCACTCGATTATTGGTCAACGCATGTCGCCTGTTGAGATCTTATTTCCTCTCATTTTTATCGTTATTTCTGGGTTTTTAAGTGCAAAGATAGGCTTTATCGCCATCAATCAGCTTGATGGCTTGCGTACTTTTATCTTTAATTTATGTATTCCTGTGCTGTTATTTAGCAGTATGGTGCAAGCAGATCTGGAAAGCCTCGCGACGGGCTCCTTGTTATTATCCTTTTATCTCCCAGTCGCTCTGACTTATGCAGGCTTATACCTATTTCTCTTTAAAGCGCAACATCGCTCGAAAGCAGACAGTGCAGCATTAGCATTAAGTGGCACCTACTCTAATACCGTGTTAGTCGGATTACCGATAATCTTAATGGCACTCGGAGAGCAAGCCGCTGCCATGGTATTTATGATTATTACATTCCACAGTGCGATGCTGTTTTTTATGACTTTTTTACTGGCAGCAAGACACAAAAATAAGGTAGATATTGTGAAACCCCTGCTGTTAAACCCAATAGTGGTAAGTATTACGAGTGGTTTGATATTAAACGTTGTTGGGTTAAAGCTACCAAGCTTAATACTTGAAAGCTTTAGTTGGTTGGCAAAACCCGCCATTCCAGGGGCGCTATTTATTCTGGGTGCGAGCTTGGTACAGTATGGCGTGCGGGGAAAGTTACAGGGTGCAATATGGCTAAGTACAGTAAAACTGATACTACTACCGGGATTGGTTTATCTCTTTGCCACTTATTTAGGATTGGCAACTCAACAAGTTCAGGTGGTGACTTTAATGAGTGCCTCTCCGCTGGGAGTCAATGCCTATCTTGTTGCTAGACAGCTCGACAGCCAACAAGCAACGCTTGCGGCTACCGTTGTGCTGTCTACTGTGCTGAGTATGGTCAGCCTGACTGGGTGGTTATACTTTTTGGTATAACCGTTAATACCTAGGCGGCGTATACTTAGCAGCATCAATAATAGCCCACAAATGGAAAACGGCTGCAATCACGGGTGGAACCAATAAAAACCACAGTGCATACCCACCTACAACAACAATTGCGAAGATTAAAGCCGCCAATATACGACCTTGAACCAACTGACCAAGGCCAGGGAAAAAGACGTTACAAATCGCTGCAATTACATTACCACCAGAACCTTGTCCAGACATAGTTACCTCTCTTAGTTACTTAAAGTCTTTCTTTTTAATATATCAGATTTCATGCCAACCCTAACACTTTGATTTTAAAGGAAACCAATGAAGCTCATTGTTTTCTGTTCACTATAAGTTAGCCTAAACCACTAACTTTTAGCTTAAAGTTTAGCTATATTATGATGCGTAATTCAATCACTTTGATTTGCATAAAATAATAATGAAAACAGGATGTCTTATGCTTGGCAAGTTTACCACCCCGCTAACAAAATTAGTCGACAAGTATCTACCCGATCCATTTGTGATTGTGCTTTTACTCACTTTTTTGGTGATGGTACTCGCTACATTGTTTACTCCAGCAACACCTGTCATGGTGCTTGAGGCATGGGGTAATGGCTTTTGGAAGCTGCTTACTTTTGCGATGCAAATGTTGTTAGTTTTATTATGTGGTCACATGCTTGCTGTTACCCCTCCAATAGCGAAAGCGCTAGACCGTATCGCAGGCTTAGCTAAAACTCCCTCTCAAGCAATTATACTCACCACCTTTGTTGCGATGAGCGCCAGCTGGATAAATTGGGGGTTTGGCTTAGTAGTCGGGGCTTTGTTCGCAAAGGCCATCGCTCGAAAAGTGAAAGTTGATTATCGCCTGTTAGTGGCTAGTGCTTACTCTGGTTTTGTTGTTTGGCACGCAGGCCTATCAGGCTCAGTCCCCCTGACTATCGCAACTCCGGGGCACTTTAGTGAAAAGAGCATAGGTATTGTTACCACTTCAGAGACAATCTTTGCACCATTTAACCTACTCATCGTACTCAGTATTTTTATCGTTTTACCACTTATAAATAAACTAATGCTTCCCAAAGATGATGACGCAGTTATTGTTGATAAAGAAAAGCTCATTGAACAAAGTAATGATATCAGTACCCACAATACTCCGGCTGCAAAATTAGAAAATGCCTCATGGCTTGGTATGTTAGGAGGAGCAATCGGTCTTAGCTACTTGGGCTTTTACTTTATTTTTAATGCAGGCACATTGACATTGAATATCGTCATAGCCCTGTTTTTGTTCTTAGCCATGCTGCTACACAAAACCCCTGCAAATATTCTCAATAGCCTACAACAAGCAATTCAAGGTGGTGCCGGTATCGTGATCCAGTTTCCTTTTTATGCTGGGATCATGGCTATGATGGTCGAAACAGGACTAGCACAACAAATATCTCAAGGATTTGTTTCTATTAGCAGTCAATGGACATTACCGCTGTGGAGCTTTTTAAGTGCAGGCCTTGTAAATATATTTGTGCCTTCAGGCGGCGGTCAGTGGGCGGTACAAGCACCAATTATCATTCCCGCAGCAGAAGCGCTTAATGCAGACATAGCCAGAGTCGCGATGGCCGTTGCATGGGGTGATGCTTGGACTAACCTGATCCAGCCATTTTGGGCACTCCCGGTACTTGCAATTGCAGGCCTTAAAGCCAAAGATATTATGGGGTTTTGCCTAGTACAATTGCTGGTAACGGGTGTAATTATCGCAACTTTATTGTTGCTGCCCCTGTAAGAAGGTGCGTAATGCACCTTCTTACACAGATTAACTTGATAAAATTTTCATTGGTAAGCTTAGTATTGGATTCTCTGAATCAGCAAAATGCATCATTACCGCAACATGACCTGTAATAACAACTATATACATAATGGCGCTGACCACTTGCCCATACCGGTCAAGAGGTAATAAGTGACTATAATTACGGCCACGCCACTCAATCAGGATTTCAAAACTACCAATCAAAATGAATATCACCAGTAGGATTAAGCCAAAGGTGTAACTTATCCAAAGGCCGAATAATACTCCTGCCATACACGCTAATAACCCCACCCAAGAGCGCATTGAAAAGCTTATACTTTTTAGAACATGCCCACCATCTAACGGCAAAATGGGTAGTAAATTGAATAAGTTCAACAGCGCACTTAATACTGCAACACCAGCAAAGATTTCCATCTCTGTCGCGTAATACAACACCACTCCAAGGATTGAGGTTATCAAACCAAATGCCGGTCCCATCAACGAAATAACTACATCTTGCCAGCGGGTCGTGATCTTATCGTCACTTACAGCCAGGCCACCAACGAAAGGGATCAAATAGATGCCTTTTGTTTTAATCCCAAAATAGCGCATAGCACGGACGTGGCCATATTCATGAACGACTAAGCAAGCCACAAGCATAAGCGCAAACTGCCAAGAAAATAGCCATGCGTACCCTGCCACGGATGCGCCAGCCAACGCAGCTTTGACCACCTTGGCACTTTTAAATAACTTTAAGCCCAATGCTGCCAAACCAAATAAGCTGCGTTTTTCTTTAGGTGTCTCGGTGCTCACTTCGAGCCACCTAAGCTCAGATCCATTTACTGCAATACCAAGTAACCCCTGAGGTAACTGCTCTGTATTTACCGCCAGTGCTTGTCCATCAATGGTCGCGAAAATGCCATTATGTTGCTCTTCAAAGGTAATCGCTTGTTGCTCGACAAAAAGCTGTACTACTTGTTGTTGGTTAAAAAAGATAGATACCGCTTTGTCCGCTAGCGAAAGCTCGACTCTATTCATATTCAGATCCAAAGGTCATTTAGGGCATTATCGCTAAAAGCGTCCGCTTCATAAAGTGCTGCCGAAATCTGAATTAGAAAAATGCAGGTAAAGTGTCATTATTGCGCTTCAAATTGAGTAAAAATCACCTTTTAAAGCGTTTTGAGATTTGAGCACTTTAAATTATTTGTACTAGACTTTAAGGAGGTAAGGTATACGAAGGAATTGTTAATGTCATTAGCAAAACATCGGATAATGGTAGTAGATGATTCACCCGCGATCCTCGTCGTAATGCAAGCTATTATGACTGAGCTTGGCATTGAGCATGTCACAACCTGCTCAAGTGCGGTGAATGCTGTAGAAAAAATACGGCAGACTCCTCATCAATTTGACGCCATTTTTACAGATCTCAATATGCCCGAAATGGATGGTATGGAGTTTATTCGCCAACTAGGAGAGCTTAGGTTTTCTGGCGGCATTATTATTATTTCCGAAATGGACGAGAAGATTATTGACCTGGCAACCAATCTTGCCAGACAGTCCAATGCACACCTTATCGGCAATATTTCTAAGCCCGTACAATTGGTTGATGTCGAGCGTATGCTCAAAAAAATGGAGACATATACCACGGTTAAACGTAGCCGCATTGAAAAGGTGACCGAAAGCGATCTTTTGCATGCCATTAGTCACAATGAAATTACGCCTTACTATCAGCCAAAGGTTCACCGTGGTGACAAAAAGATAAAAAGTGTCGAAGTGCTTGCCCGTATTGTGTCTAAAAATACTGAGCAAGTTATTTTACCGGACCATTTCATTGGCGTGGCCGAAGATACAGATCTAATCAATATCATTACTTTCCAGCTTTTTGAAAAGGCAACGGATGAGTTTAAAGCAATCAAATCTGAACTCAATTATCCAATTAAAATGGCCTTTAATTTATCACCTGTGCAATTAAATGATTTAAGCTGCCCAGATAAATTGGCACTTATTTTAGAAATAAACCGTTTAAAGCCTAGTGATATCATTTTAGAAATTACTGAAAACCAACCAATGAATCAGTCTATCCAATTGGAGACAATGAACCGTTTACGGATCCGAGGGTTTGATATTTCGTTAGACGACTTTGGTACTGGGTTTACCAATATTCAGCAGTTAAAGTCTTTGCCGTTTACCGAGATCAAAATCGACCGCTCTTTGATAACCCATGTGGAATCCGATCGCTTTTCACAGGTACTTATCGACAGCTTAATCGACATCGCACAAAATCAACAATTAGACATAGTGGCTGAAGGTATAGAGCGGATTGAAGAGCTACAATACCTTGACCGCTACAAGCATAGCCTATTAATGCAGGGTTTTTTAATCAGCAAACCCAAACCACTAACAGACCTAGTAGGGTGGATACACTCTTGGCAGCGCATGATTAATTCGAACCCTTAACCTCTGGAGAGGATGTTTCCTCTCCGTGGCTTTGCGTTTCAGACACTTCTTCAGCTTCGTCGCTGTCTTCAATCAAATTATCATGATTATCTACTCGCTCTCGCCACTTTTGCTTAGCAGCAGCTTGCATATTGGTGGTTTGCTCTCGCTCATCAACAATATCCATTCCCATTAATGATTCAAGCAAATCTTCTAATGTCACTATGCCTTGTACATCGCCATATTCATCAATGACAAGCGCAATGTGTAGACGCTTTGCCAGTAACGCTTTAAATAACTCTGGCGCAGCTAGTGTTTCCGGTACGGTATAAAGAGGGCGAGATAGCTTACCAATTTTATATTCTTCTCCAAGCCTATGATAAGCAAGCATAATATCATTCTTGTGTACAAAGCCGATGATGTCATCTGTGTTTTTATCGAATACCAACACTCGAGAAAAAGCAACCGAACCATGCTCAGACAAATACTCGTGCACTGTCATATCTTTATGCACCTTAAATAACACCGTTCTTGGTGTCATGATGCTTTCTAGTTTGGCATGACGAAAACGTAATAAACTACGAATGGTTTCAGTCTCGTCCTGATGCAGTGCACCAGCTTCAGAGCCTATTTCCGCCATCGCTTCGATTTCTTGACGAATATAGTGAGCCTCATCTTCTTTACGGCCTATCACTTTTGTAAGTTGATCCGACATCCACACGAATGGCTTCAATAGTCGAACTAGCCATACCAACACACTGGAAACGATAGGTGTTAATCCGCGCCAATAAGTCGCTCCTAAGGTCTTTGGAATGATTTCCGACAGCACCAAAACTAGTAGCGTCATCACCGCTGACGCAATACCAACAGCTGCATCTGAAAATACCACAGCAGCTTGTGCGCCAACCCCTGCAGCACCGGCGGTATGCGCAACGGTGTTTAACGTTAGAATGGCAGATAAAGGCTGATCAATATTGTCTTTAAGGCGTTGAACTCGCGATGCTAATGCATCATTGTCTTGCTTTAAGATCCCTATATGACTTGGCGTAATACTAAGTAGCACCGCTTCCATCACCGAACAGATAAAAGAGATAGCTATTGCCAAAAACATGTAGGTTAATAATAAAACCAAGTAAATTCTCCTCTTTATTCAACGCTAAGTGTTTGCTTAACTACATACGTTATGTTGCTCATCAACACAGACTATTAAATTTAGGACGTCTATCGCAGCAATACAACCGGTTCAAAATACTATGATATAGTTTTATCATATAATTACCTACAATAGGCGCACATAAATGAAATTACGTACAGCCGTCACTCTACTATTTACGGCAGTCTCAACACAACTTTCAGCAAGCCCATTAGACGAATCAAAAATACAATTTTTGGGTCCCATCGCAGGCGAATCAACAATAAAGCCAGCGGATACAGCTCATCGTGATGCAATTATTGAAAACCTGCTACCATCATTACAACAAGACGCCAAACAGGTAACGCTATTCAATAATGAAAGCAAATGGCAGCCTCTAAACAAAACTACACAATTAACGATACCTGGATTGCAGGCTCTAAAATTTAATTTCACTACTGAACGTTTTGTTTCAGGTAAGCTAAAGCTTGAGGGCATCGAGAAAGCCAAAGTTTTTCTAAATGGAGAGCCAGTCTCCGGTGTTAAAGAGGTTCAGCTTGATGTCGTCAAGGGCGATCATCAAATCCTCGTTATCGCTGAGCAGGTAAATGACTGGAATAAGGTTGATCTTAGCTTTGAAGGCGAAGCAGCGCATGACGTTATCACGCTAACAGAAAAACAAACCAAAGCGCTGTCTGCAAAGCAGTTGTTTGATGCCCCAACGGTGAGTGCTATCTCACTTGCACCTAACGGCGAATATTACATTTCGACCGTCCGCCACTACGATGATGAAAAAGGCAATTCAGCAATCACCGAAACTGCTTTATACAATGAAGATGGTGATATGCTTTACAGTTTCGATGGTATGAGTGCAACTAGCTTTGCATGGCGTGATGACAGCAGCAAACTCACTTATTTAAAAGATAATAAAGCTTACATCCTTGATCTAAAAACCTTTAAACGTACTCAAGTTGCTACTAAGCTCAATGGCGCGAATAGTATCGAGTTTTTTGATAATGACACGCTTATTTTTGCTTGGACCAACAGCGGCAAAGAAGAAGGCAAACTGACTAAACATTATCAAGGATTAGAAGATAGATGGTCATATGCCCGGACCCAGTCACAAATCTTCTTACTTGATATCAAAAGTGGGCTACTTAATCCTGTGACCGTTGGCGCACAAAGCCACAGCTTGGCCGACTTTGACGCACAAGCAAACACGGTTTTAGCAACGCGTAATAAGCAAGACTACGCGCAACCTCCTCACATGTTGACAGAGCTAATAGAAATCGATCTATCAAACAATCAGCAAAGTGTTATTGGTCAGTATCGTACGTTTAGCGGCGCGCAATACACTAAAAATGGTATTTATGTAACTGCAGGTCCTGATTTTGCAGAAGGTGCGGGGCGCAACTTACCTGAAAGTATGCTCGCGAATAACTATGACGGCCAACTTTATTGGATAGATCGCAAAGGCAACGATGTAAAAGCACTGAGTAAAAACTTTGACCCAGCCATAGGCAGCTTTACCGTACTCAATAATGGCGATGTGGTACTAAAAGCGACTGACCAAGATCGTCAACAGCTTTTCTTCTTCGACGAAAGTAAGTCTACTTTCAAACGCTTAAACACCGGGCTGGATGTTGTCGCGAACTATTCTGTGTCTAGTGAACGTAACCCAGAGATCTTGTTCACAGGTACTACTGCATCAACTCCGCAACAGTTAAAAACCATGTCAACCTCAGATAAGCGAGCTGACACGCTTTGGGACTCAGCAAATATCGCATACCAGAATGCAGAAATTGCCAACCTAGAAGAGTTTAATTTTACCAATACTGAAGGCGTGGAGATTAAAGGCCGCGTATATCTACCACACGATTTAGACAAAGCTAAAAAATACCCAGCACTCGTTTATTATTACGGCGGCACTTCTCCAGTGACTCGTGGCTTTACAGGGCGTTATCCATTTAACTTATGGGCAGCAAATGGCTATGTTGTTTATGTCTTGCAACCAACAGGTGCGACAGGTTTCGGTCAGAAGTTCTCAGCAGAGCACGTCAATGCTTGGGGTGAACACACCGCTAACGATATCATCATGGGTACCAAAGAGTTTGTGAAAGCCTACCCTTTCGTTGATGACAAGCGTTTAGGTAATTTAGGCGCTTCTTACGGCGGCTTCATGACTATGCTGCTGACAACAAAAACTGATTTGTTCTCAGCTTCTATCTCACATGCTGGTATTTCTAATATTACTTCATACTGGGGTCAAGGCTGGTGGGGTTATTTGTATTCTGGCGAGGCCTCAAAAGGAAGTTTCCCCTGGAACAATCCAACGCTTTACTCACAACGTAGCCCGGTATTTAATGCAGACAAAGTAACAACACCATTATTGTTAATTCACGGTGACGCGGATACCAATGTGCCGCCAGGTGAAAGTCACAATATGTATACCGCATTGAAGATCCTTGGCCAAGATGTTGAATTGGTCGAATACAAAGGCGCAGATCATCAAATTTTTGCTCGTGACAAGCGCTTCCATTGGTGGAGCACCATGCTGGCTTATTTCGACAAGCATTTAAAAGCAGAGCCACAATGGTGGGAACATCTATACGGTAAGTAATCAATGCTAGGCGGCACTCTGTGCCGCCTTTTTGTTTAGCGAAGCAGCAATCAAACACATCATTGTATATAATTTAATAATAAAGCTAGGTTTCCCCTTGATCGAACTAGGTTGTCAGGTTAACGTGCCAGATACAGAGTTGTAAGAATTCGTTTCATGCACTTCCAAGCAGCGATCTCTCAGTGTTATATTTACGACATTTAAACAACAATTAACAGTGAAAACATGAGCATAAAGGTTTTATTAGTTGAAGATGATGAACTCTTAGCAAAGCGGCTGTGTAGTCACTTTGAAAATACCGAGTTCAGTATCACTGTAGACAATACGGGTGCTACTGCGCTTGAGCTTATTCAAGCTCAAACCCAAAACCCATTTGCACTTGCTATTGTTGATGTTGTTTTACCCGCCACTGATGGCCTGCAACTCGCGAAAGAAATTAATACCTTATCAGACCTTGGTGTCATCATGCTTTCTAGTCGAGACTCTCAAGCCGATAGAATCGCAGGTCTTGCGCAAGGTGCTGATGACTACGTCTGTAAGCCTGTTGATACGCTTGAGCTTGAACTGCGTATGCGTGCCTTATACAAACGTTTAGTTGGTAATAAAGACGATGAATCGGAAGAATTTATTGAATATGCAGACTTTAAACTACACCCTGATAACCGTACCTTAATCAATCAACATGGCATTGAGTCTCGACTTACCGAAGCAGAGCATAAAGTGTTGATTTGTCTTATTTCCAATGCTGGAAGGGCAACATCCAGAGAGCGTATTTCAGAAGACATTGGGCAACCTGATTGGAGCCCAAGTGACAGAACGGTTGATGTCTTAGTTGGCCGACTACGCAAAAAACTCGGCGATGAAAAAGAGCAAAAACGCATTGTTACGGTTCGCGGTAAAGGTTATATGTTGTCAGCTTAACCTTTACCAATAATACACTCCCTATCTATTGAAGTGCCGTTAGCTAATACTGTGTTAGCTGACCTAACAACCTCTCCAGCGCGCGATAACTAAGCGCTTCCTTTAAATGTGACAAGCTAATATTAGGTGTAGAGCTCAGATCCGCTATGGTACGCGCAACTTTGATTATTCGATGATATGAACGTGGTGATAGCTTTAGTTTTTCTGCTGCCTTTGCTAGAAATAAACTTTCAGCATCAGCAAGATAGCAGATATGATTTAGCTCTTTTACACTCAGTTGGTCGTTACATTTTCCCTGACGTGCTAAAGCTGTTTTATAGGCCTGCTCCACCCTAGCCCTTATTGTCGCGCTAGACTCTCCATCACTCTGGGATTGTAGCTCTTCTGTTTTTAGACGGGGTAATTCTACTTGTAGATCTATTCGGTCTAAAAATGGACCTGAAATCTTAGCCAAATAGCGCAATACTTGATCTGGAGACGCTCTTTTGTCAGTGTAACAACCTGTAGGACTGGGGTTTAATGCTGCAATCAGTTGAAAGTTTGCAGGGTAATCAACTTGTCGAGCTGCACGCGAAATCGTTACCATGCCCGTTTCCATCGGCTCACGTAATGAGTCCAGTACCTTCCTATCAAATTCTGGCAACTCGTCCAAAAATAGAACGCCATTATTTGACAATGATATCTCCCCAGGCTTGGGGTTCGACGAGCCTCCAACCAAGGCTACCGCAGAGCAAGTATGATGTGGAGCTCTAAAAGGCCTTGTTTTCCAGTTTGATTGGCAGATTGTTTTTCCCAGTATGGAATAGATAGAAGCCGTTTCTAACGCCTGATTATCCGTCATTAGTGGCATTATCGTGGGTAGACGCTGAGCAAGCATCGATTTTCCAGTGCCGGGTGGACCAAGAAATAAAACGTTATGCCCACCGGCCGCGGCTATTTCTAGCACTCGCTTCGCTCCCTCTTGTCCTTTCACCTCAGCCATATCCAGCGAGTTCCCACCTGAAGCTTCAATATTTAAATTATCTGGGTAGAGTTGATTAAACATAAGTGATTGCTGGCCGCTTAAGCCTAACCATGCTGTACGCAAGCAGCTTATAGCAACACGATTGGCATCAGCGGCGAGGCTCGCAACTGCATCGTTATCAATTGGTAAGTAAGCAGTTCTCCCCTCCTTCGCTGCTGCAATAACAGATGGCAAAATCGCAGTGACCGTCCTCAGCTCACCATTTAACGCAAGCTCACCATAAAACTCTTTATCAGCAATAGCATGGCTATCTAACTGTCCTGATGCGACG
Source organism: Pseudoalteromonas sp. NC201 (assembly GCF_002850255.1). Lineage (NCBI taxonomy): Bacteria > Pseudomonadati > Pseudomonadota > Gammaproteobacteria > Alteromonadales > Pseudoalteromonadaceae > Pseudoalteromonas > Pseudoalteromonas sp. NC201. The sequence goes on along the minus strand of NZ_CP022522.1, from coordinate 379,395 downwards.
AGAACACCGAGTGCGATTGCAAAGTCAAAGCGGCCACCGTCTTTGGGTAGATCTGCTGGTGCTAAGTTTACTGTGATACGCTGTTCTGGAAATAAAAAGCCTGCATTAACAAGGGCACTACGGACGCGCTCTTTGGCTTCTTTAACTGAGGTTTCGGGTAACCCAACAATACTAAAGGCAGGTAAACCATTACTAAGGTGTACCTCAACAATTACCTCGGGTGCGGTAATACCAACTTGTGCTCGAGTGAAGACTCTTGCTAAAGACATCCATGTCTCCTGCTTACTTAATATTTATAGTTAAATACGTGTAACACCAAGTGGTATCGCATAGCCGCTAATCTCAATAACAAGGTTGCCGCCATGGACAATACCATTACGTATTCTGTTGCCATGCCCAATTTAATTGCTTGAGTATAGACTACCCCGCCAAAAATGCAGGTGATCGCGTATAACTCTCCTTTTAAAAGAAGGGGGATTTCGCGAGCCAACACGTCTCTGATGACTCCACCAAAACACCCAGTCAATACGCCCATGATCACAGCTGTAGTATTAGGCATTCCAATACTTAAAGCCTTTTGTACTCCCATTACAGCGAAAAAAGCAAGCCCAATGGCATCAGCAACCTGCAGTACAGTTCTTGGAATATTTTGATGTCGATTTAGCCACCATATACTCACAGCGACAGCAAATAAAATAGCGTAAATATAGCTAGTATCATGAAGCCAAAAAACAGGTTGATCTAAAATCAAGTCTCGTAATGTTCCCCCTCCGATACCAGTTACAGTCGCAAGGACAATCACACCAAAGCCATCCATATGTTTACTATGCGCAATTAAGGTTCCCGAAATTGCAAAAACCATGACACCCAAGAGATCAAACCAATGATAGAGTTCTGACATTTCGTAATTAGTTGTGAAACAAAAGCAAAATCATAACGAAGATCTCACACAAAAGGTAGTGGGATCGCCGATATTTACAGTTTTCAATGTACTGAGTAAAGTGTCTTTATAAAATATTTAGGATGAATGCCTGCGGATAAACCGCCTTATATGGACTCCTCCAATTGTACAAGCCATTTTTAGCATTATTGGTGTGATTGCGTGCTTATATCCGGGCTCTTGATGAGGTGCTACCTCGGCCTCTTTGATGTATTCGCGCCCTTGTGCCTTCTCTCCCACGCGGTATTTGTATACACCTGCGGTTTAACAGGCTCTCAAGGGTGGGTTTCACCGCTTAATGCTCTATCTTGGCTTGTTCAATACTGGGGGTAATCTCAGTATGCTTTCTGCTTTTACGTTCTATTTATCTTGATTTGTTCTTCTGTTACTCAGTGCTACACCGCTAAGATTTTTGGCTCGTATGTTGAGCCGTTTTTAAGTAAGGCATAGGCGGTTCTAACCGTTTTGTTGGCCAATGCAATGGCAACACATTTCACACTCTTCTTGGCGAGTAGATTTTTTATCCAGCGTTCTTTCTCTGTGGTCGCTTCTTTATGTTTTAGCCTACTGACTACCGTTCTTGCACCGAGAAACAGGTTTTTCCTTAACGTATTGCCTCGTCTTTTGGGGATATGGCCTATCTTGGCTTTTCCGCCTGATGAGTGCTGTGTCGGTGTAACACCTGCACATGCCGCCGCCCCTCTGGCATTACTAAATTGTGAGGTATTGCCTAAAAAGGATAACAGCTCTATCGCGGTAATTGGGCCAACACCTTCTAATGCCATTAAACGCTGGCAGCTCTCATTTTGCTTGGTTATCGCTTCAACTTGTTTATGTAGCTGTGCTTTAGCGTCGCATTGTGTTTTATATAGGTCATAACTCACCGCGAGTGCTTGTTTTAATGCGATGGGGAGCGCATTTTCAGCATCTTCTAAAATATCTGGAACGACTTGTGTTAACGCAGCATCGCCTTGATTAATAACAATACCAAACTCTAATAGCAATCCACGTATTTGATTTGAAAGCTGAGTCTTTTGTTTATCTACTAAGGTTCTCGCTTGGCTCAATGACTGCAACGTTTGCTCTTCAACTGTCATGATTTTACAGGGCTTCACGTTATATGCTTGGCTGGCACTGGCAATGGCGAGAACATCATTTGCATCGGTTTTTTGGCCTTGCCTAAACGCTTTAACAAATTTAGGGGGAAGCAACATGACATCATGCCCCAGCGGCAGCGCTTTGCGAGCTATAAGCTGGGCGCTACCACAAGCTTCCATCACGACCTTTGAACCCTCGGCTTTTGCAAGCAACTCAAACATAGGTTCGCGTTTCATTGGCTTATTAAACTTGAGTTTATTGCCTTTCAGCTGCGCTACTTGGAAAATGTTTTTTGCCAAGTCGATAGCAATTAAATTAGACTGTGCCATGTATGGACTCCTTATTTGGTAAAAGTGTTTTGCAATATCTTTATACCGTACTCTCCCGTTAAGGGGGAGGAGTCCATACATCTCCCACCATGTTGCGCTGTGCTGATGCTGTGGGGGAGTGGGAGCGAGTTTACCTCGCGAGGTTTTTAAATCACACATAGCAAAAAACCCGTCGCATCTCTGCAACGGGTTTTGATGTACATGGATGTTCGAATGTCGATGAAGTTCATGGATGAACGCTTTTCATCAACCTCTTATTTGGCCCTGGCTCGCTACGAAGTAGGATGTTCTCATTTTTTAAATAGAGAGTCACATGGGTGATCCACACTATCATTGACCGGGGCCGACCCTTCGGCTGTTTTGTTTCACTTCTGAGTTTGGGTGACGAGAAACCGAAGCACCGCTTCGCAGTTCGAGGAAGTGAGCGCAAGGACGCGCGAAGGGGAGATACTACATGGAAGTACTTTACCCCAAACAGCAAAAAACCCGTCGCATTACTGCAACGGGTTTCTCTTATTTGGTCCTGGCGATGTTCTACTTTCACATGGGTAATCCACACTATCATCGACGCTGTTTTGTTTCACTTCTGAGTTCGGCATGGGGTCAGGTGGGTCCAAAACGCTATAGTCACCAGGAAATTCTGTTCATCAATGAAGTCTCCCTCATCAATGTAAATCTGGAAAAAGCTATTAAATTCTTTTGTCTACTTTAGTCTATTAACTTCTGTTAGCTAAGGCCTCCATGGATGGAGGTCATGCTAGGAATTGTCTGGAACAATTCTAGTAAACCACTTTGGCGTTGTATGGTTAAGCCTCTCGGGTAATTAGTACGAGTTAGCTTAATGCCTCACAGCACTTCCACATCTCGCCTATCAACGTTGTAGTCTTCAACGGCCCTTCAGTTGACTCTAAGTCAAAGTGAGAACTCATCTCRAGGCCTGCTTCCCGCTTAGATGCTTTCAGCGGTTATCAGTTCCGAACGTAGCTACCGGGCAATGCAATTGGCATCACAACCCGAACACCAGYGGTTCGTCCACTCCGGTCCTCTCGTACTAGGAGCAGCCCCTCTCAATTCTCAAACGCCCACGGCAGATAGGGACCGAACTGTCTCACGACGTTCTAAACCCAGCTCGCGTACCACTTTAAATGGCGAACAGCCATACCCTTGGGACCGACTTCAGCCCCAGGATGTGATGAGCCGACATCGAGGTGCCAAACACCGCCGTCGATATGAACTCTTGGGCGGTATCAGCCTGTTATCCCCGGAGTACCTTTTATCCGTTGAGCGATGGCCCTTCCATTCAGAACCACCGGATCACTATGACCTACTTTCGTACCTGCTCGACGTGTCTGTCTCGCAGTTAAGCTTGCTTCTACCATTACACTAACCGTACGATGTCCGACCGTACTTAGCAAACCTTCGTGCTCCTCCGTTACTCTTTGGGAGGAGACCGCCCCAGTCAAACTACCCACCAGGCACTGTCCTCAACCCCGATTCAGGGGCCTAAGTTAGAACATCAACACTACAAGGGTGGTATTTCAAGGTCGGCTCCACAGAAACTAGCGTTCCTGCTTCAAAGCCTCCCACCTATCCTACACATGTAGGGTCAATGTTCAGTGCCAAGCTGTAGTAAAGGTTCACGGGGTCTTTCCGTCTAGCCGCGGGTACACAGCATCTTCACTGCGATTTCAATTTCACTGAGTCTCGGGTGGAGACAGCGTGGCCATGGTTACACCATTCGTGCAGGTCGGAACTTACCCGACAAGGAATTTCGCTACCTTAGGACCGTTATAGTTACGGCCGCCGTTTACCGGGGCTTCGATCAAGAGCTTCGCCTAAGCTAACCCCATCAATTAACCTTCCGGCACCGGGCAGGTGTCACACCGTATACGTCATCTTACGATTTTGCACAGTGCTGTGTTTTTAATAAACAGTCCCAGCCACCTGGTCACTGCGGCTCTCGTTTGCTTACAGAGCAAGTCCTTCACAAACAAGAGCGTACCTTCTCCCGAAGTTACGGTACAATTTTGCCTAGTTCCTTCACCCGAGTTCTCTCAAGCGCCTTAGTATTCTCTACCTGACCACCTGTGTCGGTTTAGGGTACGATTCAGTATGAACTGAAGCTTAGAGGCTTTTCCTGGAAGTAGGGCATCAACAACTTCACCACCTTAGTGGCTCGTCTCGACTCTCAGCCTTAGCAACCCGGATTTTCCTAAGTCACCAGCCTACAGCCTTTCACATGGACAACCAACGCCATGCTTGCCTAGCCTGCTCCGTCCCCCCATCGCATTCATACCGAGTACGGGAATATTAACCCGTTTCCCATCGACTACGCTCTTCAGCCTCGCCTTAGGGGTCGACTCACCCTACCCTGATTAACATGGGATAGGAACCCTTGGTCTTCCGGCGGAGGAGTTTTTCACTCCTCTTGTCGTTACTCATGTCAGCATTCGCACTTCTGATATGTCCAGCATGCCTCCCGGCACACCTTCAGCCACTTACAGAACGCTCCCCTACCCCGCATACTTACGTACGCAGCCGTAGCTTCGGTGGTATGTTTAGCCCCGTTACATCTTCCGCGCAGGCCGACTCGACTAGTGAGCTATTACGCTTTCTTTAAAGGGTGGCTGCTTCTAAGCCAACCTCCTAGCTGTTTTAGCCTTCCCACATCGTTTCCCACTTAACATACACTTTGGGACCTTAGCTGACGGTCTGGGTTGTTTCCCTCTCCACGACGGACGTTAGCACCCGCCGTGTGTCTCCCGGATATTACTTTACGGTATTCGGAGTTTGCAAAGGGTTGGTAAGTCGGGATGACCCCCTAGCCTTAACAGTGCTCTACCCCCGTAAGTATTCGTCCGAGGCTCTACCTAAATAGATTTCGGGGAGAACCAGCTATCTCCCGGTTTGATTAGCCTTTCACTCCTAGCCACAGGTCATCCCCTAACTTTTCAACGTTAGTGGGTTCGGTCCTCCAGTTGATGTTACTCAACCTTCAACCTGCCCATGGCTAGATCACCGGGTTTCGGGTCTATACCCTGCAACTTAAGCGCCCAGTTAAGACTCGCTTTCGCTACGGCTCCCCTAAATGGTTAACCTCGCTACAGAATATAAGTCGCTGACCCATTATACAAAAGGTACGCAGTCACCCAACAAGTAGGCTCCTACTGCTTGTACGTACACGGTTTCAGGTTCTATTTCACTCCCCTCACAGGGGTTCTTTTCGCCTTTCCCTCACGGTACTGGTTCACTATCGGTCAGTTGGGAGTATTTAGCCTTGGAGGATGGTCCCCCCATATTCAGTCAAAGTTTCACGTGCTCCGACCTACTCGATTTCACTTTAGATAAGTTTTTGTGTACGGGACTATCACCCTGTTTCGTCATGCTTTCCAGCATCTTCCACTAACTACACTAAAGCTTAAGGGCTGCTCCGATTTCGCTCGCCGCTACTTTCGGAATCTCGGTTGATTTCTTTTCCTACGGGTACTTAGATGTTTCAGTTCTCCGCGTTCGCCTCGTTAACCTATGTATTCAGTTAACGATACCTGCAAGCAGGTGGGTTTCCCCATTCGGAAATCCTAGTCTCAAGCGCCTCTTACTGGCTTGACTAGGCTTATCGCAAGTTAGTACGTCCTTCATCGCCTCCAACTGCCAAGGCATCCACCGTGTACGCTTAGTCACTTAACCATACAACCCAAAATGGTTTGTATCGTCAAAGACAGTTTAACTTCGCCAGAAGTTAATATTGAATACTAAAGTAGACGCTAATTAATCATCAAAATGATTAATCGGCATTTTCTTTCGAAAACTCGATAAATAACATTCGTTATCTATCAGAATTTAATTTTTCAGCTTTTCCAAATTTTTAAAGAGCAATATCACTTAGCCATCAGGCCAAGCAACAATCATCTGTGTGGACACTWCGAACAAATAAGTTCTAAATCGTATAAGGAGGTGATCCAGCCCCAGGTTCCCCTAGGGCTACCTTGTTACGACTTCACCCCAGTCATGAATCACTCCGTGGTGAACGTCCYCCCKAAGGTTAGACTATCCACTTCTGGAGCAACCCACTCCCATGGTGTGACGGGCGGTGTGTACAAGGCCCGGGAACGTATTCACCGCAACATTCTGATTTGCGATTACTAGCGATTCCGACTTCATGGAGTCGAGTTGCAGACTCCAATCCGGACTACGACAGGCTTTAAGGGATTCGCTCACTATCGCTAGCTCGCTGCTCTCTGTACCTGCCATTGTAGCACGTGTGTAGCCCTACACGTAAGGGCCATGATGACTTGACGTCGTCCCCACCTTCCTCCGGTTTATCACCGGCAGTCTCCTTAGAGTTCCCGACCGAATCGCTGGCAACTAAGGATAGGGGTTGCGCTCGTTGCGGGACTTAACCCAACATCTCACAACACGAGCTGACGACAGCCATGCAGCACCTGTATCAGAGTTCCCGAAGGCACCAAACCATCTCTGGTAAGTTCTCTGTATGTCAAGTGTAGGTAAGGTTCTTCGCGTTGCATCGAATTAAACCACATGCTCCACCGCTTGTGCGGGCCCCCGTCAATTCATTTGAGTTTTAACCTTGCGGCCGTACTCCCCAGGCGGTCTACTTAATGCGTTAGCTTTGGAAAAGTTGTCCGAAGACCCCAGCTCCTAGTAGACATCGTTTACGGCGTGGACTACCAGGGTATCTAATCCTGTTTGCTCCCCACGCTTTCGTACATGAGCGTCAGTGTTGACCCAGGTGGCTGCCTTCGCCATCGGTATTCCTTCAGATCTCTACGCATTTCACCGCTACACCTGAAATTCTACCACCCTCTATCACACTCTAGTTTGCCAGTTCGAAATGCAGTTCCCAGGTTAAGCCCGGGGCTTTCACATCTCGCTTAACAAACCGCCTGCGTACGCTTTACGCCCAGTAATTCCGATTAACGCTCGCACCCTCCGTATTACCGCGGCTGCTGGCACGGAGTTAGCCGGTGCTTCTTCTGTCAGTAACGTCACAGCTAGCAGGTATTAACTACTAACCTTTCCTCCTGACTGAAAGTGCTTTACAACCCGAAGGCCTTCTTCACACACGCGGCATGGCTGCATCAGGCTTGCGCCCATTGTGCAATATTCCCCACTGCTGCCTCCCGTAGGAGTCTGGACCGTGTCTCAGTTCCAGTGTGGCTGATCATCCTCTCAAACCAGCTAGGGATCGTCGCCTTGGTGAGCCTTTACCTCACCAACTAGCTAATCCCACTTGGGCCAATCTAAAGGCGAGAGCCGAAGCCCCCTTTGGTCCGTAGACATTATGCGGTATTAGCCATCGTTTCCAATGGTTGTCCCCCACCTCAAGGCATGTTCCCAAGCATTACTCACCCGTCCGCCGCTCGTCATCTTCTAGCAAGCTAGAAATGTTACCGCTCGACTTGCATGTGTTAGGCCTGCCGCCAGCGTTCAATCTGAGCCATGATCAAACTCTTCAATTAAAAGTTTTTTTGAAGCCTAAGCTTCGTGCTCATTGAATTCTGATTGTTTGTTTCTACTCTTCAAAAAAGTAAAATCAAAACGAATTGACTATATAGTCACTCAGTTACAATTGAGACTCTAAATTTGTTTGCATCATCTAGCGAACTAGAACCTGCTGTTAGAACTCAATCTGTACGAGTGCCCACACAGATGATTGCTTCATATTTTTAAAGAACATTCCGAAACATTTCGTTGTTTCGAGGGATGTGCATTCTAAGCACTCCCATTTTTTTGTCAACACTTAATTTTGAATTTCTTGAGAAGAAGTTTCGAACTTAAGTTTTACTTGACGCTAACTCGTTGCTGCTTTGCTTTTCAGCGTAGCGCCCCGTGTCAGTGGGGTCGCATTATAGGGCGATCCGATTTTAGTGCAACCCTTTTTTTAAAGAAAATTGCGAAAAAACGTTTGTTCGAGCAAAAATGAAGCGAAACGCTTATTTTTGACACTTAACCGTATAAAAAGAGGACAAGATAGAGGTATTGTATACCGTTTACGTATAGTACCGCGTGTTATCAACACTATTGAGGCACTATTCTATAAGAGGGGATATCACCTAATAAGAAGGTTCCAGAACAATTCTTGAATTGCTAGGAATGACCCTGTTCGCAGGTCGCGATATAAAATCGCTGCTACGAGGCATTAAAAAGTCTGTACGCCTTATTGGAGAATGACCGTTTTCACTGGTCGCGATATAAAATCGCTGCTACGAGGTATTAAAAAGTCTGTACGCCTTATTGGAGAATGACCGTTTTCACTGGTCGCGATATAAAATCGCTGCTACATGGCATTAAAAAAGGCCGAACTCCTATCAGAGAACGACCCTTTTCACTGGTCGCGATATAAAATCGCTGCTACAAGGTATTAAAAAAGGCCGCCAAAGCGACCTTTTTATGTGTGTTACGACAATCTACAGATTACTCTTCGATTGTTGCTACAACACCAGCACCTACTGTACGGCCACCTTCACGGATAGCGAAACGTAGACCTTCGTCCATCGCGATTGGTACGATTAGCTCAACAGTCATCTTGATGTTGTCGCCAGGCATTACCATTTCTACGCCGTCTGGTAGCTGGATGTCACCAGTTACGTCTGTTGTACGGAAGTAGAACTGTGGACGGTAACCTTTGAAGAAAGGAGTGTGACGACCACCTTCATCTTTCGAAAGTACGTATACTTCTGAAGTGAATTTTGTGTGTGGCTTGATTGAACCAGGCTTACATAGTACTTGACCACGTTCAACTTCATCACGCTTAGTACCACGTAGTAGTGCACCGATGTTCTCACCCGCACGACCTTCGTCTAGAAGCTTACGGAACATCTCAACACCCGTACAAGTTGTCTTCGTAGTTTCTTTAATACCTACGATTTCTACTTCGTCGTTCACGTTGATGATACCAGCTTCTACACGGCCTGTTACTACTGTACCACGACCCTGGATTGAGAATACGTCTTCGATAGGCATGATGAATGGCTTATCGATGTCACGCTCTGGCTCTGGGATGTAAGAATCTAGTGCTTCTGCAAGCTCAACGATTTTGTCTTCCCACTCTTTCTCGCCTTCTAACGCTTTAAGCGCAGAACCTTGGATTAGAGGTAGGTCATCACCTGGGAAGTCGTACTCAGAAAGTAGTTCACGAACTTCCATCTCTACTAGCTCTAGTAGCTCTTCGTCGTCAACCATGTCACATTTGTTCATGAATACGATGATGTAAGGTACACCAACCTGACGAGAAAGTAGGATGTGCTCACGTGTTTGAGGCATAGGACCGTCAGTAGCAGCAACTACTAGGATCGCGCCGTCCATCTGTGCAGCACCAGTGATCATGTTTTTAACATAGTCAGCGTGTCCTGGACAGTCTACGTGTGCATAGTGACGAGTTGGTGTGTCATACTCAACGTGTGAAGTTGAGATTGTGATACCACGCTCACGCTCTTCTGGAGCGTTATCGATTGATGCGAAGTCTTTTGCTTCACCACCGTATACTTTTGCAAGTACGTTAGTGATTGCTGCAGTTAGAGTTGTTTTACCGTGGTCAACGTGGCCGATTGTACCTACGTTTACGTGCGGTTTTACGCGTTCAAACTTTTCTTTTGCCATTTTCAAATTTCCTATAAAGAAATTAAAGTCCAGCCCTAAGACCGGACCGAACTAAAATTACTTAACAGCGCGAGCTGCAATTATTGCATCAGCTACGTTTTTAGCCGCTTCAGCATACTTTAGGAATTCCATAGAGTATGATGCGCGCCCTTGTGTAGCGGAGCGTAAGTCTGTTGCATAACCAAACATTTCAGAAAGCGGTACCTGAGCATTAATTTGCTTCGAGCCACCAAATGCTTCTTCCATGCCTTCAATTATGCCACGACGACGGTTTAAGTCGCCTACTACATCACCCATGTTTTCTTCAGGGGTGATTACTTCTACTTTCATGACAGGCTCAAGTAGAACCGGACTTGCTTCAAGCGCGCCCTTTCTAAAGCCCATCGAACCTGCGATCTTAAACGCCATCTCGTTTGAGTCAACATCGTGGAACGAGCCATCAAACAGAGTAGCTTTAACACCCAATAGCGGATAACCGGCAAGAACACCTTGCTTCATCTGCTCTTGAATACCTTTATCAACCGCTGGGATATACTCTTTTGGTACTGTACCACCTACGATTTCGTTAACGAATTCGTATATTGGCGCATCATCATCAGAGACATCCATTGGTTCTAGCTTCAACCAAACGTGACCATATTGACCACGACCACCAGATTGGCGCACAAACTTACCTTCAGCTTCAACAGAAGCTCGGATAGTTTCGCGGTATGCAACCTGAGGCTTACCAACGTTACACACAACGTTAAACTCACGCTTCATCCGATCGACAATGATATCTAAGTGAAGTTCACCCATACCAGAGATAATCGTCTGACCCGATTCTTCGTCCGTTTCTACACGGAATGAAGGATCTTCTGCTGCAAGTTTACCAAGCGCAACGCCCATTTTTTCTTGGTCAGCTACTGTTTTAGGTTCTACTGCGACCGAGATTACAGGCTCAGGAAACTCCATACGCTCTAACGTAATTGGCGCTTCTTGAGCACAAAGTGTATCACCAGTAGTTACATCTTTTAGGCCGATAGCAGCCGCGATGTCACCCGCATGAACTTCTTTAATCTCTTCACGCGAGTTTGAGTGCATTTGAACAATACGTCCAAAACGCTCTTTTTTACCTTTAACAGGATTTAGTACCGAATCACCTTGGCTAACTTTACCAGAGTAAACTCGGAAGAAAGTAAGTGTGCCAACGAATGGATCGGTTGCGATCTTAAATGCAAGCGCCGCAAACGGTGCATTATCGTCAGCTTCACGCGTATCTTCGGATTCGTCTTCTAAGACACCTTGGATAGCTTTTACTTCAGTAGGCGAAGGCATGAATTCAATCACAGCGTCAAGCACAGCCTGAACACCTTTGTTCTTGAATGCACTACCTGTCGTCATTGGCACAATTTCATTGGCCAATGTGCGTTGGCGAAGGGCTGATTTAATCTCTTCTTCGCTCAACTCACCATCTTCAAGATATTTTTCCATTAGCTCTTCAGAAGCTTCTGCAGCGCTCTCAATTAGATGAGAACGCCATTCTTCAGCAAGCTCAAGAAGATCTGCAGGGACCTCTTCATAGTTGAAAGTCATTCCCTGGTCTTCTTCATTCCAGTTAATCGCTTTCATCTTGATAAGGTCAATAACACCTTTAAATTCATCTTCAGCACCAATTGGTAGCTGAATAGGCACAGGTGTAGCACCGAGACGTTTTTTAACTTGTTCAACAACAGACAAGAAATTAGCCCCCGTACGATCCATCTTATTGACGAAAATCATACGTGGTACTTCGTATTTATTTGCCTGACGCCAAACGGTCTCAGTTTGCGGTTGCACACCTGATGAAGCACATAACACAACAACAGCACCATCAAGTACGCGCAATGAACGCTCTACTTCGATAGTAAAATCTACGTGTCCTGGAGTATCGATGATGTTTACACGATGCTCATCAAACTGAGCATCCATCCCTTTCCAGAAACACGTTGTTGCAGCAGAAGTGATCGTGATACCACGCTCTTGCTCCTGCTCCATCCAGTCCATAGTTGCGGCGCCGTCGTGTACTTCACCAATCTTATGAGAAAGACCAGTATAGAAAAGTACACGTTCGGTTGTAGTTGTCTTACCCGCATCTACGTGAGCGCATATACCGATGTTACGGTAACGCTCAATCGGAGTTGTCCGTGCCATAATATCCTCTTAAAGGGTGTTAGCAGATTACCAACGGTAGTGAGCGAATGCTTTGTTCGCTTCAGCCATACGGTGAACGTCTTCACGTTTCTTAACCGCAGTGCCTTTGTTTTCAGCAGCGTCGATCATCTCTTGAGCAAGACGAAGACCCATTGATTTCTCGCCACGCTTACGTGCAGCTTCAACCAACCAACGCATACCTAGTGCGTTACGACGCACTGGACGTACTTCAACTGGTACTTGGTACGTTGAACCACCAACACGGCGAGATTTAACCTCTACCTGTGGGCGAACGTTATCAAGTGCAGATTCAAAGATTTCTAGGTGCGACTTGCCTGATTTTTCAGCAGCCACGTCTAGCGCACCATATACAATTTTTTCAGCAGTAGATTTCTTGCCGTCAAGCATTACTACGTTAACGAATTTAGCAAGAAGCTCTGATCCGAACTTCGGATCTGGAAGAATTTTACGTTGACCTATTACGCGTCTTCTAGGCATTTTCTTTCTCCGGTATCTTCAGGTCCGTGCTAAACACGGATTCCCAAAACAATATATAAAAATTTAAAACTTAAGTGCTTGGCCTTACTAACGGAGAACCATTAGCCCTTAGGACGTTTTGCACCGTACTTAGAACGAGCCTGTCTACGGTCGTTTACGCCTGCACAGTCAAGTGCACCACGAACAGTGTGGAAACGCACACCTGGTAAGTCTTTAACACGACCACCACGGATTAGGATTACACTGTGCTCTTGTAGGTTGTGACCTTCACCACCAATGTATGAAGTTACTTCGAAACCGTTAGTTAAACGTACACGCGCTACTTTACGTAATGCAGAGTTTGGTTTCTTAGGTGTTGTTGTATATACACGAGTACATACACCACGCTTTTGTGGACAAGCTTTAAGAGCAGCTGAGTTGCTCTTTGTAACCTTGCTACGACGTGGCTTACGCACTAGCTGGTTAATAGTTGCCATTAAATAGCTCCTGAATTAATAAATTACTACTGAAAAATAAAATCTTACCATTTAGGTCAAATCCAATTTTCTTGAACGACTAAAATGGGTGGCCGAATTTTAATGACCAAAGTTTAACCTGTCAACCAAAAGTCGTCATCAGCGCTAAGTAAATGCATGCAATTCGGATGGTTTTGTCTGCGAAGCTATTGAAAGTTAACAAAAGTTGACGATTGCATTGAAAAACCTTTGTTGCAGTATACATATTGATGTGACGCTTTGATGGCAATTCGACCAGCGAGTTGAAAAGGCATAAAAAAACCGCTGCATTCACACAGCGGTTTTTCAATTAATTAGCTAAATGGCGAGGATTACTCGTTGCCACCTAGTAAATCAGCGTTTAGTGCGTCTGTTAGCGCTTGAGTTGCCTCTTCAGCACTTACTGTTTGCTCTTCAACAGCTGCTTCACCTTGCTTACGACGGTTGATGCGCTCTTCATGGTATGCGAAACCTGTACCCGCAGGGATCAAACGACCCACGATTACGTTTTCTTTCAAACCACGTAGCTCATCGCTCTTACCGTTAACCGCAGCTTCGGTTAGAACACGTGTTGTTTCCTGGAACGATGCCGCAGAAATAAACGATTCAGTCGCAAGTGACGCTTTAGTAATACCCATTAGTTGGATTTCAAACTTAGCTGGGATCTTACCTTGCATTTCTAGTTCACGGTTAGCGATGTTTACACGTGCAACTTCAGCTTGCTCGCCTACTAGGAACTCACTGTCACCACCATCAAGGATGATACACTTACGAAGCATCTGACGAACGATAGTCTCAATGTGCTTATCGTTAATCTTTACACCCTGTAGGCGGTATACTTCTTGTACTTCGTTAGTGATGTAGTTAGATACATCAGTAACACCACGTAGACGTAGGATGTCGTGCGGAGACTCTGGACCATCGGCGATTACTTCACCTTTAGCCACTTGCTCACCTTCGAACACGTTAAGCTGACGCCATTTCGGGATCATCTCTTCGTATGCATCACCCTCTTCCGGTGTGATCACAAGACGTTTCTTACCTTTAGTCTCTTTACCGAAGCTAACGGTACCTGTGATTTCTGCAAGAATTGCAGGATCTTTTGGCTTACGCGCTTCGAATAGGTCAGCAACTCGAGGTAGACCACCCGTGATGTCACGAGTCTTCGAACCTTCTTGTGGAATACGAGCCAGTACCGAACCAGGTAGTACTGTTGCACCATCTGTGATTTCAATCGTTGTGAATGAAGGTAGACGGATCTCTTGAAGACCACGTTCTTCATTCTCAATGATTAGTTTAGGCTCTTTCGCGTTTACTTTCGCAAGATCCTTAACAACCACACGTGTTAGACCAGTTAATTCATCAGTCTGTGCTTCAGTGTTTGAATCATCAATATCGCTGAACGATACTTTTGACTCATGTTCAATGATGATTGGGTGACTATGCGGGTCCCAAGTAGCAACGATATCGTTACCTTTAACGTCAGCACCATCTTGTACAGTTAATACTGCACCGTAAGGAACTTTATAACGCTCTTTCTCACGACCGTGCTCATCGATTATCGTGATCTCAGTTGAACGAGACGTGATAACGATTTTGCCATCAGCATTGATTACAAACTTCGCATTGTGAAGTTTCAGATTACCATTGTTCTTAACTTGAACACTGTTCTCTGCAGAAGCTCGTGATGCCGCACCACCGATGTGGAATGTACGCATCGTAAGCTGTGTACCCGGCTCACCGATTGACTGTGCCGCGATTACACCAACTGCTTCACCAGGGTTGATGATGTGGCCACGTGCCAAGTCACGACCATAACAGTGTGCACACACACCAAAGTCGTTTTGACAGGTGATTACAGAACGTACTTTAACTTCGTCTACTGAGTGCTCTTCTAGAAGGTCACACAGTTTTTCGTCAATCATTACGTTACGTTCAACCAGTACTTCTGTTGTACCAGGCTTAACCACGTCTTCAGCAACAACACGACCTAGTACACGCTCACGAAGCGGCTCTACAACGTCACCACCTTCAATTAGCGGCTTCATTACTAGACCTTCTTCGGTACCACAGTCTGATTCATTGATAACCAAATCTTGTGCTACGTCTACTAGACGACGAGTTAGGTAACCCGAGTTCGCTGTCTTAAGTGCCGTATCCGCTAGACCCTTACGCGCACCGTGCGTCGAGATAAAGTACTGTAGTACGTTTAGACCTTCACGGAAGTTCGCTGTAATTGGCGTTTCGATGATTGAACCATCTGGACGTGCCATTAGACCACGCATACCCGCTAGCTGACGGATCTGAGCAGCACTACCACGAGCGCCAGAGTCTGCCATCATAAACACTGAGTTAAATGACGGTTGCTCTTCTTCGTTGCCTTCAGCGTTGATGACCGTTTCTTTTGAAAGGTTAGCCATCATCTCGCGAGAAAGGTTTTCGTTTACACGTGACCAGATATCGATAACTTTGTTGTATTTCTCACCGGCAGTTACAAGACCTGATTGGAACTGTTGGTTGATTTCTGCAACTTCAGCTTCCGCACGATCGATGATCTCACCTTTAGTTGGTGGGATTACCATGTCATTGATACCGATAGAAACACCTGATTTCATCGCGTAGTGGAAACCGGTATACATCACTTGGTCAGCAAAGATAACAGTATCTTTAAGACCTAGACGACGGTAACACTCGTTAAGAAGACCAGAAATTTGTTTCTTACCTAGTGGTTTGTTGATCAGTTCAAACGGCAAGCCTTCAGGGATATTCAATGAAAGGATTGCACGACCTACTGTCGTATCTACTAGGTGAGTTAACGTGCCGCGCTCACGTGTTTCTTCGTCGATAGTCACTTCTGTGATACGCACTTTAACACGAGCGTGAAGCTCAGCTGCACCTACACGGTATGCTTTTTCTGCTTCTTTAGCATCTTTAAATACAGTGCCTTCACCTTTACCGTTGATACGATCGCGAGTCATGTAGTAAAGACCTAGTACAACGTCCTGTGAAGGAACGATGATTGGTTCACCGTTAGCTGGTGCTAGGATGTTGTTGGTAGACATCATCAATGCACGCGCTTCCAACTGCGCTTCAAGCGTCAGTGGTACGTGAACAGCCATTTGGTCACCATCGAAGTCAGCGTTATACGCCGCACACACTAGCGGGTGCAGGTGAATCGCTTTACCTTCGATAAGTACAGGTTCGAATGCTTGGATACCTAGACGGTGAAGTGTTGGCGCACGGTTAAGTAAAACCGGGTGCTCACGGATAACTTCATCTAGTACGTCCCAAACTTCTGGTACTTCACGCTCAACCATCTTCTTCGCAGCTTTGATGGTTGTCGCCATACCACGGCGCTCTAGTTTACCGTAGATAAATGGCTTGAATAGCTCAAGTGCCATCTTTTTAGGTAGACCACACTGATGTAGTTTCAGCGTAGGACCAACGGTGATAACAGAACGGCCTGAGTAGTCAACACGCTTACCTAGAAGGTTTTGACGGAAACGACCTTGCTTACCTTTGATCATGTCAGCAAGCGACTTAAGTGGACGCTTGTTAGAACCCGTAATTGCACGGCCACGACGACCATTATCAAGTAGCGCATCAACCGCTTCTTGAAGCATACGCTTTTCGTTACGTACGATGATGTCTGGTGCAGCTAGGTCTAGAAGACGCTTCAAACGGTTGTTACGGTTGATCACACGACGGTAAAGGTCGTTCAGATCTGAAGTCGCAAAACGACCGCCGTCTAGTGGTACTAGAGGACGTAGATCTGGTGGAAGAACCGGTAGCACGCTCATTACCATCCACTCAGGGTTGTTACCTGATTGGTGGAACGCTTCCATTAGTTTAAGACGCTTAGTGATTTTCTTACGCTTAGTTTCAGAGTTGATTGTTGGCAACTCTTCACGCATTTCAGCGATTAACTGACCAAGGTCTAGGTCACGAAGTAGATCAAGTACAGCTTCTGCACCCATCTTCGCTTCAAACTCATCACCGTGCTCTTCAAGTGCATCTAGGTATTCTTCTTCACCTAGTAGTTGACCGCGCTCAAGCGTAGTCATACCTGGCTCAGTTACCACGAATGATTCGAAATAAAGTACGCGCTCGATATCACGAAGCGTCATATCTAGCATTAGGCCGATACGTGACGGAAGTGATTTCAAGAACCAAATATGCGCAACTGGGCTAGCCAGCTCGATGTGACCCATACGGTCACGACGTACTTTTGTTAGCGTTACTTCAACGCCACACTTTTCACAGATAACACCACGGTGCTTCAAGCGCTTGTATTTACCACACAAACACTCGTAATCTTTTACTGGGCCGAAGATACGGGCACAGAATAAGCCATCACGCTCAGGCTTGAAAGTACGGTAGTTGATTGTCTCAGGTTTCTTTACTTCACCGTAAGACCATGAACGCACCATGTCTGGCGAAGCAAGACCAATACGAATTGCATCGAATTCTTCGGTCTTATTTTGTTGCTTCAGAAACTTAAGTAAGTCTTTCACCTTAGCTCTCCTGTCGGAGGTTAATCTTGAGGGCAAGCCGCGCTCACCCCTACATTCTTTTCAGTCCGGTTGCAGTTATGCAACGCCGCAGCGCACTGCGGCGGTCGGATTAAATTTCTTCCAACTCGATGTTGATACCTAGCGAGCGGATTTCTTTCAACAGTACGTTGAACGACTCAGGCATACCCGGTTCCATCTTGTGGTTACCGTCTACGATGTTCTTATACATCTTAGTACGACCGTTAACGTCATCCGACTTCACTGTCAACATTTCTTGTAGCGTGTAGGCAGCACCGTATGCTTCTAGTGCCCATACCTCCATCTCACCGAAACGCTGACCACCGAACTGTGCCTTACCACCCAGCGGCTGCTGAGTAACTAGGCTGTAAGAACCTGTTGAACGCGCGTGCATCTTGTCATCAACAAGGTGGTTCAGTTTCAGCATGTACATGTAGCCTACTGTTACTTGACGCTCAAATGCATCACCAGTACGACCATCATATAACGTTACCTGACCACTTCTTGGATAACCACCAAGCTCTAGCATGTCTTTGATTTCAGCTTCACGTGCACCATCAAATGCTGGTGTTGCGATTGGAAGACCACCTTTAAGGTTATCTGCCAAGCGACGGATTTCATCATCAGAGAAGTTAGCAATATCTACTTTCTGACGGCAGTCACCGATTTCGTAAGCTTTCTTGATGAATTCGCGTAGCTCGTGAATTTCGCGTTGCTCTTTCATCATTTCTTCAAGACGTTCGCCGATACCACGAGCAGCTAGACCCATGTGGGTTTCTAGGATCTGACCGATGTTCATACGAGATGGTACACCCAGCGGGTTAAGTACGATATCTACAGTACGACCTTTATCATCGTAAGGCATGTCTTCAACAGGAACGATAGTTGAGATTACACCCTTGTTACCGTGACGACCCGCCATCTTATCACCAGGTTGGATACGACGTTTAACAGCTAGGTATACTTTAACAATCTTAAGTACGCCAGGCGCTAGATCATCACCTTGAGTGATCTTACGACGCTTGTTCTCGAAACGCTTATCGTAGTCAGCTTTAAGCTCGTCATACTGTGCAGCTAGTTGCTCAAGCTCTGCTTGGTGCTCTTCATCAGCAAGACTTTGCGTTAGTAGCTTCTCAGTGTTAAAGCCAGCAAGCTGCTCTTCACTCATACCTGATTTAATCAGTAGGTTACGAGCGTGAGTCAGGATACCGCCTTCAAGGATTCTGAACTCTTCGTTGAAGTCTTTCTTCGCTTCGCGAAGCTGCATATCTTCAACTTCTAGTGCACGTTTGTCTTTTTCAACACCGTCACGCGTAAACACTTGTACGTCGATAACCGTACCAGATACAGAGTTTGGTACACGTAGTGAGCTGTCTTTAACGTCAGACGCTTTTTCACCGAAGATAGCGCGTAGTAGCTTTTCTTCAGGTGTTAGCTGCGTTTCACCTTTAGGCGTTACTTTACCTACAAGGATGTCGCCGCCTTTCACTTCAGCACCGATATATACAACGCCTGATTCGTCAAGCTTACCTAGTGCAGATTCACCTACGTTTGGAATATCCGCAGTGATTTCTTCTGGACCAAGCTTAGTATCACGAGCAATACACTGAAGCTCTTGAATGTGGATAGTCGTTAGACGATCTTCTTTTACAACATTCTCTGAAAGTAGGATTGAATCCTCGAAGTTGTAACCATTCCAAGGCATGAACGCTACACGTAGGTTCTGACCAAGTGCTAAATCACCTAGGTCTGTTGAAGGACCATCAGCAAGCACGTCACCACGTACCACCGGCTCACCAACCATACAAGTTGGTTTCTGGTTGATACAAGTGTTTTGGTTTGAACGTGTGTACTTAGTTAAGTTATAGATGTCGATGCCCGCTTCACCTTGGATGCGCTCATCTTCATTAACGTTAACAACAATACGGCTTGCATCAGCATACTTAACGATACCGCCACGCTTAGCAACGATTGTTACACCAGAGTCTTTCGCTAGTGTACGCTCAATACCAGTACCAACTAGCGGCTTATCAGCACGTAGTGTAGGTACAGCTTGACGTTGCATGTTCGATCCCATCAATGCGCGGTTCGCGTCATCGTGTTCTAGGAATGGGATAAGCGCTGCAGCCACAGAGATTACCTGCTGTGGAGATACGTCCATATACTGGATGCTGTCGCTTGGCATAAAGGTTGATTCACCTTTAAAACGACATGGAATCAATTCTTCAGCAAATTGGTTGTCATCGGTTAGCGTTGTATTCGCCTGTGCGATAACGAACTGACCTTCTTCAATTGCTGATAGGTAATCAACATCGTCAGTAACGATACCGTCTACTACTTTGCGGTATGGAGTCTCTAAGAAACCATAGTCGTTTGTACGCGCGTAAGTAGATAGCGAGTTGATTAGACCGATGTTTGGACCTTCAGGCGTTTCGATAGGACAAACACGACCGTAGTGCGTTACGTGTACGTCACGTACTTCGAAGCCAGCACGCTCACGAGTTAGACCACCCGGACCTAATGCAGAAATACGACGCTTGTGCGTTACTTCTGAAAGCGGGTTGTTCTGGTCCATAAACTGTGAAAGCTGTGAAGAACCAAAGAATTCTTTTACTGCTGCAGAGATTGGCTTAGCGTTGATCAAATCCTGTGGCATAACGTTATCTAGGTCACCAAGACTTAGACGCTCACGTACCGCACGCTCAACACGTACAAGACCTACACGGAATTGGTTTTCAGCCATTTCACCTACAGAACGGATACGACGGTTACCTAAGTGGTCGATGTCATCAACATCGCCTTTACCGTTACGGATGTCGATCAATACCTTCATCACGCTCACGATATCTTCTTTAGATAGCGTACCGTCACCTTCGTCTGAATCATAACCAACACGGCTATTGAACTTCATACGACCAACGGTTGAAAGGTCGTAGCGCTCTTCAGAGAAGAATAGGTTATCAAATAACGCTTCTGCAGCTTCTTTTGTTGGTGGCTCACCAGGGCGCATCATGCGATAGATTTCTACCAATGCTTCTAGGCGATTGTTAGTAGAATCAACACGTAATGTCTCTGACATGTACGCACCGCTGTCTACTTCGTTGATGTAAAGCGTATCGATCTTTGAGTGACCTGCCTTCACCAATTCAGCCATAAGCTCTAGTGATAGTTCAGAGTTCGCTTCTGCAATCACTTCGCCTGTTGATTCGTCGATATAGTTTTTAGCAACAACACGACCGATGATGTACTCATGCGGTACTTCAAGAGTGTCGATGCCTTGCTTTTCGATGCTCTTAATGTGGCGTGCAGTAATACGACGGCCTTTTTCAACCAATACGTCACCGTTTGCATCTTTAATATCAAATGCAGCGGTTTCACCACGTAGGCGTGAAGGCACAAGTTCCATCAACACTTTGCCATCTTTTACTTCGAAACTTGTCGTTTCAAAAAATAGTGCCAAGATTTCGTCTGAAGTGAACTCTAGCGCACGTAAGATGATAGATGCTGGTAGTTTACGGCGACGGTCAATACGAACGTAAAGGTTATCTTTAACGTCGAATTCAAAGTCAAGCCATGAGCCACGGTAAGGGATCACACGTGCGTTATATAACACTTTACCAGATGAGTGTGATTTACCACGGTCGTTATCAAAGAATACACCAGGTGAACGGTGTAGCTGAGAAACGATAACACGCTCAGTACCATTGATTACAAAAGTACCGGTGTCTGTCATGAGCGGGATTTCGCCCATGTAAACTTCTTGCTCTTTTATGTCTTTGACTGTGCCAGGTGCATCTTTGTCCATTAGCACAAGACGTAGTTTAACGCGAAGTGGAGCAGAATATGTCACACCGCGAATTTGACATTCTTTAACGTCAAATACTGGCTCGCCAATACGATAACTGACGTATTGAAGTTCAGAGTTGCCCGAGTAGCTCTTGATAGGGAATACAGAACGGAAGGCAGCTTCCAATCCAGTATCGCCATCGGCATCAGGCGCAATGAACTTATCGAACGATTCCAACTGCATTTGCAGTAGGAAAGGTATGTCCAAAACCTGTGGACGTTTACCAAAATCCTTACGGATACGTTTCTTTTCAGAATAAGAGTAAGCCATGGGGTTCCTCAGCTTGCTGATCTTTGACCCAACCTGTCCAAAATTGAACAGACTTCACTGGCATCTAAGCCATGATAACAACATCTAAATTGTCACACTAACTTGCTTAACTAACGGCTTAAATGAGCACAATTCAGGCTATATTCAAATCGTTAATGTCATCAAATTAGTGTTACTTCAAATGCCATTGCGATTTTCAACAAAAACTTCTAAGTTATTGAAAATTACAGTGAAATTCGAAGATTTATGCACGATAGAAATGCATATCTCTATAGCGCAAAAGGGCCGGTGATTAAATAATCACCAGCCCTTGCCTGATTTCTCAGGCAGCGAACCTAGCGGGAGCTAGATTACTTGATCTCAACTTCAGCACCAGCTTCTTCAAGATCTTTCTTAAGCGCTTCAGCTTCTTCCTTAGATACACCTTCTTTGATAGGTGCAGGAGCAGACTCAACTAGCGCTTTAGCTTCTTTAAGGCCTAGACCTGTTGCGCCACGTACCGCTTTGATTGCAGCAACTTTGTTACCGCCAGCAGCAGCTAGGATTACGTCGAACTCAGTCTTTTCTTCAGCAGCTTCAGCAGGACCAGCAGCAACAACAGCAGCAGCTGCAGTTACACCGAACTTCTCTTCCATAGCTTCAACTAGTTCAACAACTTCCATTACTGACATTTCAGCAATAGCGTCAAGGATTTGGTCTTTAGTTACAGACATTTCAAATTTCCTAATTATTTACGAACCCATGCGGTTCAAAAAATTTATTAAAGAAAGGAGCGTTGCTTAAATTAAGCAGCTTGCTCAGCTTTCTGTACACGTACCGCTTCAATTGTTTTACACAATTTGCCAGCAGACGCTTCTTTCATAGCGCTCATTAAGCGTGCAACAGCTTCGTCGTAAGTAGGTAGCTTAGCAAGCATATCTACGTCAACGATTTTGCCTTCGAATGCAGCAGTTTTAAGCTCAAATGCTTCGTTCTTTTTCGCGAAATCTGCAAAGATACGCGCAGCAGCACCAGGGTGCTCTGAAGAAAAAGCGATTAGGCTTGGACCAACTAGTGATTCATTTAGGCATTCGTAATCAGTGCCTTCAACCGCACGTCTAGCTAGGGTGTTACGAACAACTTTCATCCATACACCAGCTTCACGAGCTTCTTTACGAAGAGCAGTGATTGCACCTACTGTTACACCACGAGAATCAGCAACAACTGCTGAAAGAGCACCTTTGGCAGCTTCGTTGACTTCAGCAACAATTGCTTTTTTGTCTTGAAGATTTAAAGCCATGGGTGTTACTCCTGGTTTATAGAAAAACAAACATGTTTTTCAGTTCTACTCTACCCTGCTAAAAACTTTAGCAGAGATGCTTTTTACGGCGAGAGCCAGAAGATTAGGAAAATCTAGCTGGGATTCACACCGTCTACGTAGGACGATTAAGGCCGAAGCCACCTACGGTCTTGGACGGAAGCGCAATTTATCGATTCATTGTAGACCATGATGGAAACAATTTTCGAAATTATACGCTTCAACCCGAATTCTTTGCTTTGTAAAGAAGCACACTTCTCTACAAAATGGCGCAAAATTATAGTCTAATTTTTACGCCATGTAAACGCTAAACTCTAAATTATACTACTTGAGTATTTAGAGTAGCTTGGTCTAAAGCAACACCAGCACCCATCGTAGTAGAGATGCTTACTTTCTTCACGAAAGTACCTTTTGCAGTAGAAGGCTTAGCCTTCTTAAGCGCGATGATTAGCGCTTCAAGGTTTTCTTGAAGTTGGTTAGCGTCAAAGTCTACTTTACCGATAGTAGTGTGGATGATACCGTTCTTATCGTTACGGTAACGAACCTGACCAGCTTTAGCGTTCTTAACAGCTTCTGCAACGTTAGGCGTTACAGTACCTGTCTTAGGGTTAGGCATAAGACCACGTGGACCTAGGATTTGACCTAGCTGACCAACAACGCGCATTGCATCTGGAGAAGCAACAACAACGTCAAAGTTCATTTCGCCTTTCTTAACTTGCTCTGCAAGGTCTTCCATACCTACTAAATCAGCACCAGCTTCTTTAGCAGCTTCAGCATTTGCACCTTGAGTGAATACCGCTACGCGTACATCACGACCAGTACCGTGAGGTAGTACAGTTGCACCACGTACGTTTTGGTCAGATTTACGAGCATCAATACCTAGGTTTACAGCAACGTCAACACTTTCAACGAACTTAGCAGTAGCAAGTTCTTTTAGAAGAGCAACAGCTTCGTTGATTTCGTACTCTTTAGTCGCATCCACTTTCTCGCGGATAGTACGCATACGCTTAGTTAATTTAGCCATTCTCAATTACTCCTCTACGTTCAAGCCCATTGCACGTGCAGAACCTGCAATCGTGCGTACAGCTGCGTCCATATCAGCAGCAGTAAGATCTGGACGTTTCGTCTCAACGATCTCTTCAAGTTGAGCACGAGTAACTGTACCAACTTTTTCAGTGTTAGGACGACCAGAACCAGACTTGATACCAGCAGCCTTCTTAAGAAGGTATGCCGCAGGTGGAGTCTTCATTTCAAAAGTGAAAGAACGGTCACTGTAAACAGAAATAACAACAGGAACAGGTGCGCCTTTTTCGATAGACTCTGTACGTGCGTTGAACGCTTTACAGAATTCCATGATGTTTACACCGTGTTGACCTAGTGCAGGACCTACTGGAGGACTAGGGTTAGCCATACCAGCAGCAACTTGTAGCTTGATTAGAGCTTCAACTTTCTTAGCCATGATAATACCTCAATTGTGGGTCTTTGCCTCGTGCGCGCGAGGACGCGTACTCAAACGGCTTCCCAGTTAAAAAATTCAGTCTTTTTGCCGCATATTTTTGCGTACAACAAAAAGGCCGCTGATTATAGATTAATCAGCGGCCTTTGACAACTTTTTCAAGTTAGAATTTATTTGTCTTTCTCAACCTGACCAAACTCTAGATCTACAGGCGTTGAACGACCGAAAATAAGTACCGAAACTTTCAGGCGACTCTTTTCGTAATCCACTTCTTCAACCACACCGTTGAAGTCAGCAAATGGACCATCTGTAACACGAACCACTTCACCCGGCTCAAATAAAGTAGCAGGTTTCGGTGCTTCAGCATTTTCTTGTAGACGGTTAAGAATACGATCCGCTTCTTTTTGACTGATTGGTGCAGGACGGTCTGACGTACCACCAACAAAGCCCATTACACGCGGTGTACTATTCACCAAGTGCCAAGAAGCATCGTCCATTACCATTTGAACTAATACATAGCCAGGGAAGAATTTACGCTCAGATTTACGTTTCTGACCTGCACGCATTTCAACCACTTCTTCAGTCGGCACAAGGATCTCACCGAATAGGTCTTCTAACCCTTCGATTTTAATATGCTCGATAATGGTTTGTGCTACGCGTTTTTCAAAACCCGAAAACGCTTGGATCACGTACCAACGTAATTTCTTTTCTTTGTTCTCATCCGACATGGGATCAGATCTCCAATCCAGTTAAAAAGCCTACTGCACGGAAAAGTATACCATCTAATCCCCATAGGATTAATGCCATAATCACCGTTGCAATGATCACGATGAAAGTAGTGTGAGTCGCTTCCTGACGCGTTGGCCAGATAACTTTACGTACTTCAATACGTGATTCTTTAGCAAAAGCGATAAAGGTACGGCCTTTTTCAGTCGTTACCAAAATGCCCAAAGCCGCAGCGATAGCTGCAACTACGCCAACAGCGCGTACTAAAACAGATAAATCGGCATATAGATAATTACCAACTACGGCACCAGTTAGAAGTGCAATAGCAGCTAGCCACTTTACCGTGTCCATCGAGCTTGACGAGTTTTCAACATTAGTGCTCATAATCAATTTTACCTTAAATACAGACACAACAACCCCGCATAGAACAGGGTAAATCCATTCAATCCAAATTTACAAATAAGCGACTTAAGTGGTTTTGGGTCACGTTATTTTAAATGTGGACTTGTTGCTGAATTGGCAGGGGCGGCAGGACTCGAACCCGCAACCATCGGTTTTGGAGACCGCTGTTCTACCAATTGGAACTACGCCCCTGCAAAGTGGATGCCCATTATACTGACGAAGCAAACGAAAACAAGTGTAAAAGATATGCAAAGTAACATTTAATCTAAACTTGGTTTTACGACGTCTTCAGAAAAGACGCAATAAATCTCCGTGATAAAAATCACAAAGCACCCAAACTTGCTCAAATGGATGACAATCAGGGATCTCCCAAGTGGCTTTTAAGCGCTTAAAATCATCAAGATGATAGATGGGGCTAGCATTTCGAATTAACAACCAAACACGTTGTGAATCATAGTATTTTTTGGCTTTTTGATTGAGCAGCCGCTGTAAGCCGATACTCAGTTGATCGGAGTCAGCGGCTTGACTCATTGCCGCCAGCTCTCTTTGCGTGGAGAGAGACAGCTGACGTCCAAGCACAGCCATCGCTTCTTTCTCACTTGCATAAAAATGGGCTATTTCTATATCAAGCTGTATTTTTCCTTGATAACAACTGACGTCCGGTTTATTGGGCTCATTGTGCCAAATATGGCGCATATGCACTGCAAACTGCTTTTCATAACTGCGTAAAAACAGTTTAGCCGCGTCATGCTCAAGTTTTATTTTTTCTGCTTCACTCGCTCTGTCCATTCACAACCACTGCTACATCACTCAATAAGCTTGAAGCACCGAATCTAAAATTCTTGGCATTGAGCCACTCGGCCCCCATAATTTCTTCAGCCAATCGTAAATATCGCTGTGCTTCAACTACTGACTTTACTCCACCGGCCGCTTTAAATCCAACCGATTTACCGCTGCTTTTGATTGTCTTAAGGATAACTTCAGCCGCTTCAGGTGTAGCATTGACAGCAACCTTTCCTGTACTTGTTTTAACAAAGTCCGCGCCCGCCATAATGGCAAGCTGCGCGGCTTCCGCAATGAGCTTTGGTTTAGCCAATACGCCACTTTCGATGATGACCTTGAGCTTTGCTTTACCTTGACAAGCAAGCTTGCTTGAATGCACATATTGCCAAGGTGTATCTGGGTCACCCGCCATCAGCTGCTGATAAGGAAGCACAAGATCAATTTCGTCGGCACCATCTGCGATTGCTGAATGAGTTTGTGCAACGACCTGCTGGAGCTTTTGTTCTCCAGATGGGAAGTTGGTCACCGTTGCCACTTTTATCTGCGGCCACTCACGCTTTTCCAACTCTTCTTTTACTAACATCACAAACTGCGGATACACACAAATCGCCGCTGGTAGTCCGATATCAGGGTTAATGCTATTCAATAATGCGAGAATACTTGCCGGCGTATCGTCCTCTTTCAAAGAGGTTAAATCCATTAAACTCAGCGACAACCGAGCATCAGATTGTAAAGTCATTACCGTGTTCCTTTTCATTCTATGTAATAAGCCTAGGGCCTGTTCATCTTTCAAGTTTGTTTTTGCAGCAACTTGATTGGTATTTATACAAGGCAGAGCCTGCGTAGCATAGTTGCTCTATGTGAGTTAGGCGATAAAGACTTTGTGCTCCTGCAAAGTCACCTTACCCCACATCCTTGTGGGGCAACACAGAAAAAATGCCAATCAAGCGCTGCCCTTTGGGTTCACCTGAGTGCGCTTTGTTCATTGTTGCTCAACTTTTGCCTAGATTACTAGGCGGCAAATTGAGCGCCGCGACCAAAACCCACTCAGAAGAACAAAAATCAAACAGCAAAGGTCAACAGACCCTAGTTAAATGCATACAGCAGGACCAACAATAGGACAAATGTCCGCATACAATTACCTGTCGGACGCGGTTTTTACTATTGTTCATTAAATGAATATCTCATAACCAAACACTATAATCGTCAAATCACAGCAAAAACTTAAGTTAACCACATGAAACAAAAAGAAAATTACATTTAACTGGTTTTTTTATAACTTTTGGTTATATGGAGTCGGTTTAAATTATTTTTTCCCACATTTGCAACTCTATATGCTGCGCTCTATTACTGATATCAATCAATATTGATATCAACCGTCGTGATGTTTAGCAGAGGTTATCGTGCAATACTTGCCAATTTTTACCAAACTAGAAAATAAACCTGTATTGATTGTAGGTGGTGGTGAAGTTGCGCTGAGAAAGTGCCGCGCCTTTTTGAAAGCCAATGCAGCAGTCACTTTGGTTTCACCTGAGTTTTGCACTGAGCTTTTATCACTAGCAGCGGATGCAAGCGTTGCACTTCGACATAAGCCATTTGATGCATCAGACCTAGATAATGCCATGTTAGTCGTTGCGGCAACGGATATTGAGGCCGTAAATGCAGAGGTAGCAGAGCTTGCTGAAGCCCGTAACCTTTTCGTTAACGTAGTCGACGACCAACCAAAGTGTAATTTTATTTTTCCTTCAATCGTGGATAGAAACCCTATAACGATTGCCATATCCAGTGCTGGAACTGCGCCCGTCCTTGCAAGACGATTACGAGAGAAGTTAGAAACCCTTATTCCACAGCATATAGGTCCGCTGGCAACACTTGTCGGTCAATTCAGACATAAAGTGAAAGCGCACTTTAAACACTTTGCTGACCGCCGTCAGTTTTGGGAATCTGTCTTTGATTCAAATGTGGTAAGTGAAGTACAAGCTGGTAACAATGAAAATGCACAAATTCAACTTGAAGCCATGCTAGAAAGCACTCCCTCCCCTGAAGGCGAAGTTTATGTCGTCGGTGCGGGTCCTGGCGACCCTGAGCTACTGACGCTTAAGGCATTACAACTAATGCAACAAGCCGATGTGGTAGTGTATGATTATCTGGTATCTGACGAAATCATGGATCTTGTACGTCGTGACGCTGATTTAATCTGCGTGGGCAAAAAAGCCGGTAATCATAGTGTTAAACAAGAACACACCAACGAGATTTTGGTTGACTTAGCCAAACAAGGTAAAAAGGTTTGTAGGATAAAAGGCGGCGACCCATTTATTTACGGTCGCGGTGGCGAAGAAGTGCAGGTGTTGGCAGAAAATAACGTTAAATATCAAATTGTTCCAGGCATTACTGCTGCAGCAGGATGTAGCGCATACGCTGGTATTCCATTAACTCATAGAGATCATGCTCAAGCTATTCAATTTGTGACTGGGCATTGCAAGCAAGATGGACAAGAACTCGACTGGGAAGGCTTAGCTAAGGCGAATCAAACGCTTGCCGTATACATGGGAGTGATAAAATCTCCACACATTCAGGCACAATTACTCGCTTATGGCCGCTCGCCGAATACACCTGTAGCAATTGTTGAGAATGGCACGCGTAAATCTCAGCGTGTAGTAAGAACACAATTAGATCAACTTGCACAGACTATTACTGCGCATGATATTCAGTCGCCAGCACTATTGATTATTGGTGAAGTAGCAGCATTACATGAGCAATTAGCTTGGTTTAATAAGAACAATCAAATCAGTAGCTTTGCTCAACCCATTACGCAAGTCGCGTAATAACCGTAACAGATAGTTAAATTTATAAGTAGGACATTAATCATGGCTTTAACCCATCTCCAGCAACTCGAAGCTGAGAGCATAAAGATCATCCGAGAGGTTGCCGCAGAGTTTGAAAACCCAGTAATGCTGTACTCGATTGGTAAAGACTCGTCGGTACTGCTTCATCTTGCTCGTAAGGCTTTCTACCCTGCGAAGATCCCTTTTCCTCTACTCCACGTTGATACCAATTGGAAATTTAGAGAAATGATCGAGTTTCGCGATAGATTAGCAAAAGAGTACGGATTTGAACTGCTTGTGCACAAAAACCCAGAAGGGCTAGAGATGAACATAAGTCCATTTGTTCATGGTTCATCTAAGCATACCGATATCATGAAAACACAAGGCCTTAAGCAAGCGCTAGATCAATATGGTTTTGATGCGGCTTTTGGTGGTGCGCGCCGTGATGAAGAAAAATCTCGCGCAAAAGAACGAGTTTATTCATTTAGAGATAAACACCACCGCTGGGATCCTAAAAACCAACGTCCAGAGTTATGGAATACGTATAATGGTCAAGTGAACCCTGGTGAAAGCATTCGAGTTTTCCCATTATCAAACTGGACAGAGCTCGATATTTGGCAATATATCTACCAAGAAGGTATTGAGATAGTGCCACTTTACCTCTCAAAGCCAAGACCGGTTGTTGAGCGTAACGGGACGTTAATTATGGTCGATGACGACCGCATGCCACTTGCTGAAGGTGAAGTGCCAGAAATGAAATCAGTACGCTTCAGAACGCTTGGCTGTTACCCACTAACGGGTGCAGTTGAATCAGAAGCCGATACGCTCACTGGAATTATCGAAGAAATGTTGTTATCTACGTCGTCAGAACGTGAAGGACGAGTGATTGATCATGATTCATCAGGATCAATGGAGAAGAAAAAGCGCGAGGGGTATTTCTAATGTCAACAGCAAATGAAGTGAAAGAATTAGGCATTGAAACCTACTTAGCGCGTCAGCAAGACAAGAGCTTGTTGCGCATGATGACCTGCGGCAGCGTAGATGATGGTAAATCAACGCTGATCGGCCGTTTGCTACACGATAGCCATCAAATCTATGAAGACCAATTAGCTGCGCTACACAAAGACAATGAAAAAGTCGGCAATGCGGGTGAAGATCTAGATTTAGCGTTACTTGTTGATGGCTTACAGGCAGAGCGTGAGCAAGGCATTACCATTGATGTGGCTTACCGCTATTTCTCAACTGCGAAGCGTAAATTTATTATTGCCGATACACCAGGACACGAGCAATACACACGTAATATGGTTACAGGTGCTTCGACCAGCGATTTGGCCATTATCCTTGTCGATGCCCGTTATGGTGTACAAGTTCAGACTAAACGCCATAGCTTTATCTGTGATTCACTGGGTATCAGACAGTTCGTTGTCGCGATAAACAAGATGGATATTGTTGACTTTGATGAGGCCGTATTTAAGCGCATAAAGGCCGACTACTTGAAGTTTGCTGAGCAACTGAATGTACAAGATATTCGCTTTGTGCCAATGTCAGCACTTAAAGGCGACAATGTTGTAAACCGCTCAGAAAAAACGCCTTATTATCAAGACAAACCATTGCTGGAACTGCTGGAAGATTCTCCAGCAGCAGAGCCTAATCATGGTTTTGAAGCGCGCTTCCCAGTGCAATATGTAGTACGTCCTAACCTAGATTTTCGTGGTTTCCAAGGCACATTAACTTCTGGTAGTTTAAGCGTTGGCCAAGCGGTTAAAGTATTGCCATCAGGTAAGACTTCAACCATTAAAGAACTCGTGACTTTTGATGGCAATCTAACCCAAGTGGAAACCGGACAAGCATTCACTATCACCCTAGCAGATGAAGTCGATGTGAGTCGTGGCGATGTGATTGTGCCTGCAGAGTCGACTGCTCAGGTGACGAATCAGATCACTGCTAAGCTGGTATGGATGCACGAAACACCACTACAATTGGGTAAAAGTTATAACCTTAAATTGGGTAGCAAGAAAACCGCGGCAATCGTGAAAAATATCGAGCATACTATCGATGTGAATACACTTGAGCACGGTCAAGCCGATTCATTGTCATTAAATGAAATTGCTATCGTGACCATCGAGCTGACAGAAAATGTCGTTGCGGATGAGTATTTAAATAATCGTGAAACTGGCTCGTTTATCTTAATTGATCGCCTATCAAACCTAACCATAGGTGCGGGTATGGTGGAAACGGTTGAAGCAGCAACAGCAACGTCCTCAAGTCAGTTTAGTGAATTTGAGATTGAGTTTAATGCATTAGTTCGCAAGCACTTCCCTCATTGGCAAGCGCTTGATATTTCGAAGCTAAAATAATGCAATTTAGCCTGTTAGTCGAGGTATGACGTCATTATGGAACAAGTCATTTTAACAGGCATTATGCTAGCGTTAGTCGTGTGTCTTTTTGCCACACGCATTAACGCTGCATGGCTATTCACAGGCGCAATCGCCACCAGTTATTTGACTGGCCTCATCGATCTTGAATCGATGTTGGTGAATTATGCAAACCCGTCTTTAATCACGCTTGTGCTACTTATTCTAGTTTCTATTGCGATTGAAAAAACAACCTTAGTCAAAAAACTCGCCCACTCAATGGCGCAAGGTAGTCTCGCAAAAGCGGTAATTAAACTGGGTTTATCCACTGCCTTTTTGTCTTCTTTTACCAATAACACTGCGGTGGTTGCTTCGCTGATCACCACCGTTAAAGAAAGCAAAACACATGCGCCTTCTAAGCTGCTATTACCGCTTTCTTATACTGCTATTTTAGGTGGTACGTTAACGCTGATAGGTACTTCTACCAATCTTATTGTTAATGGCTTTGCCGTAGAAGCAGGGATGGCCCCGCTGGGCTTTTTTGACTTTACCTTAGTTGGTCTCGCCGTCCTGAGTGTTGGTTTATTGACCATCACGGTTATGCTCAAATATTTGCCCGACAACGGCAAAAATAATGATGAGGTCGTGCCGTTTTATTTAGAAGGGAAAGTTGAGCCAAGCTCCAAACTAGTTGGTCGCACGGTTGAAGAAAACGGCCTGCGCGACCTCAAAGACTTATTCCTTGCTGAAATCATTCGTGGTGAACGACGGATCTGCGCCGTAACGCCACAACAAGAAATTCTTGCTGGGGATGTTCTGCTATTTGTGGGCGACATCAACTCAGTGCCACTGTTACAGCGTTTCGATGGATTAAAGATAGTCCATGATAAGCACGAGAAAGACGTTGAGCACTTAGTGGAGGTGGTCGTCAGTCAGTCTTCCCGTTTTCTTGGAAAAACCATTAAAGAGATCCGTTTTAGGGAGCAGTTTCATGCCGCTATTATTGCGATCCGTCGTGGTCATGACCGCCTACAAGGTGGGATCGGTCAGGTCGAATTACAAGCGGGCGACTCTTTAATACTAGCACCAAGCAGCGATTTTTATGCACTCCCCAATCTCAAACGCGAATTTGTGTATATCTCGGGCCTAGATTTACAAACACATCTATCTTGCAATAAGTCCAACACGGTACTTGCGAGTTTTGCGACAGTGGTTGGCCTTAGTATCTTTGGGGTTGTGCCGCTGGTAAAAGGGTTGATTGTGTTACTCGCCGCACTTGTGGTGCTCGGCACAATTAAAGTCCCAGAGATGAAACGCCGCTTTCCTATTGAGCTTGTCGCTATTGTTGGCAGTGCGATAGGACTGGCTAAGTTAATGATTGAAACCGGACTAGCGGCGGAGATTTCCTCGAGCTTATTGTGGTTGTTAGGGGATTTTGGTCCTTACGGCGCATTTATCGCCATTTTTGTGATGACTGTGATATTTACCGAGCTCATCACTAACAATGCCGCGGCAGCACTTTCATTCCCAGTAGCCTATGCGCTGGCAAGTGGTTTTGATGTAAATCCACTGCCATTTGTAATGGCGGTAGCCTTTGGCGCATCCGCGAGCTTTATCTCACCTTTTGGCTATCAAACTAACCTCATGGTGTATAGCGCAGGCAACTATCGAATTCGTGATTACGTCACCATGGGACTGCCCTTGTCATTGATTTATTCAGCGACGGTACTGACTGTTATTCCATTTGTCTTTCCATTTTAATAGAGCAAAGTATGGACGAAAATATTGTTTGGCATAACTATGCCGTAGATAAAACAAAACGTAGCGAGTTAAAAGGTCATAAGCCTTGCGTGCTGTGGTTTACAGGCTTTTCTGGCTCAGGTAAAAGCACCGTGGCCAATGCACTTGAGCATGCACTGCAAGCTAAAGGCATACATACCTACCTCCTTGATGGGGATAATGTCAGGCATGGACTGTGTAAAGACTTAGGGTTCAGTGATGAAGACCGCGTCGAAAACATTCGTCGAGTGGGTGAACTCAGCAAACTCATGGTCGATGCGGGACTAATGGTACTCACCGCTTTTATCTCACCTTTTCAAGCTGAACGAGACATGGTGCGTAACTTAGTCGCAAGCGGCGAGTTTATTGAAGTATATCTAGATACGCCGCTTGCAGTTTGCGAGCAACGAGACCCTAAAGGTTTGTATAAAAAAGCGCGTGCTGGAGAAATAAAACATTTTACTGGCATAGATTCGGCGTATGAGCCCCCAATTAGTCCAGAAATATGTTTAAATACTTCCGAGCAGTCGCTGGAAGAATCTGTCCAGCAGCTAATACACTATCTACTGTCAAAAAATTTAATAGGGTAAGTCATGAATCATACGGATCTGCTGGAAGAAGTATTAAATCTGAGTATTCGCGCTGGTGAAGCGATTATGGAGATTTATGCCAAGGACTTTAATGTTGAATATAAAGAAGATGAAAGTCCCGTCACTGAGGCAGATCTCGCTGCACATCAAATTATTGTTGCAGGCCTTAAAACCCTCACTCCCGAAATGCCGATATTAAGCGAAGAAAGCGCAGGAATAGATTGGCAAGAGCGCCAACAATGGCAAGAGTATTGGCTGGTTGACCCCATTGATGGCACCAAGGAATTCATCAAGAAAAATGGCGAATTTACGGTAAATATTGCACTTATTAATAACGGTGAACCCATTCTTGGTGTTGTTCATGCTCCAGCACTTAATGAAAGCTACCTTGCAGAAAAAAGTATTGGCGCGTTCAAGCAAACGGGTGAAGCTCGCATAGAGCTCAAAGTCACCACCAAGCCCAATCAGGGTTTAATCAAAGTAGTTGGCTCGCGCTCACACCCTTCACCAGATTTAGCCGAGTACCTTACCCGCTTCGAGCAAGTCGACATGGTGCCTAAAGGCAGTTCACTTAAGTTATGTTTAGTGGCCGAAAGTAAAGCCGATGTTTACCCTCGCCTTGGCCCAACTTCAGAGTGGGATACCGGGGCCGGACACGCGGTGGCGAGTATCGCTGGGGCAAAAGTCAGCCAAGTGAATGGCGAGCCTCTACGCTATAATCAAAACGCCGAGTATCTTAACCCCTATTTTGTGGTTTCTAGGTTGGAAGACTAAGCTAGAAGGTGGTAATACCGTAAACTAATTCACGTAAAACCAGTCGAATTAACGTTCGACTGGTTTATTTGCGACGCGAGTTAGGAGTTTATCGTATACGCTTTTTAAAACCGCTCTTGGCGTTTCAAGCAAAAATGTCTCTTTTACCAACTGCTCCAGCTGAGCAAAGCTCTCAACTGCAGTTTCAGTAACACTGCCATCACATTCATGCCATTCAAAATAACTCTGATTACGCAGTAAATAACGATGGCAATCTGTAATTCGAGAAACCACTAAGTTATTCACAAACGCCGCTTCAGGATGTTGATGGGAATAAAAGTGTGCCACTTCACAATCGGATTCGAACACTTCAGCAAGGTCGACATGATATAAAGTGAGCGGTGCTTCTCCTTCCTCTAACAAAGTAACTTTAACTGTGTCTGCTGTTTTTTGTACCTGATAAGTCTGCCGACCTTGGATAGTTAAGGCCTGATTGATGTTAATCGGTACACGAGGAGACTTCACTCCAAACCCCACATCAACCAAATACTGCTCGCCGTCCAAATTTAACAATGTCATCCGATGAGAACGAGGATTGGAGAGGTTACCATTTAGCATTACTCTCGCAAGAACCGGCCTTACCGTAAACCCAAGCTGTTGCAACGCTAAAAATGCCACCTTGTTATGCTCAAAGCAGTAGCCTCCTTGTTTGTTGATCACTAAGCGGTTAAATAGTGGTAATGGGTCAAGCAACAGACGCTCACCATACATGGCATTAATACTTGAGAAGGCGTAACGAGAGAGGTGTTTTTGTTGTAACTCGGTGACCAGCTCAATCCCAGCAAAGTGCTGTAACGATAAGCTGCTAAGATATTGATTGATATTCGCTTCTAATTCCATGACTGACTCCTAAAGTTGATGAAGGCAGGTTAAAACCTCAACCCATGTTAAGGTCAATAGGTATTTTTACTTTTTCAACCATTGTTTCTATCACCTCATAAGATGTCACTTTGTTATCCAAACCTCAGGTTAACTAGGCAAATAACTGATGCACTTTTTTGCTCGGCAAAGCGAGGCGTTTAGCTTCTGCCACAACCAGCGGCTTCGACATAAGATAGCCTTGCGTTTGATGGCAATAAAGCCTTGATAACGTATCAAGCTGTGCTGCCGTTTCAATGCCCTCGGCTGTCACTACTAGATTAAAACTGTGCGCAATCGCGCAAATCGCTTCAATGAGTTGCGTCGCCTTACCACCCAGCTCAATGCCGGACATAAAAGCTCTATCTATTTTAATGCCATCCACGGGAAGATGATTGAGCCGGGCAAGGCTGCTATAACCTGTGCCAAAGTCATCAATATAGATGCCAAATCCCGCTTGATGAAGTTGCTCCAGCGGCCCTATAAGCATGTTTTCCTCTGCCATCATGGCGGATTCTGTCAACTCAAGCTTAATTTGTTTCATCGCAACATTTTCATCCTCACAGCGAGACACTAACCAATCGATAAATTCCTGCGACTGGAGTTGCAACGGAGAAACATTAACCGCGACAAAAAGGGTACTGTCTCCTATGGCATTGATAAAATTGAGCGCCTGATCAAATACCCAGCGACCAAGCTCTGAAATCTTCGCACATTGTTCTGCGATGGGAATAAACTCTGCGGGACTTACTTCTCCGAGCATTGGACTATTCCAGCGTAGTAGCGCTTCAAACCCTTTTAAATTCTGCCCTTTTTGACAATAGATGGGCTGCAAATTCAGGCTTAATTCGCGAGACATGACTATTGCCTGTAGCGCTTGCTCAATCTGGATCTTTCGACCCGCTTCGCAAGCGATAGCATTAGTGAATATATGATAAGTGTTCTTACCTCGCTTCTTTGCCTCATACATTGCAATATCGGCATCATGTAGTAGTTTCTCTGCATCGCAATGTAGACACGGAGCGGTAAAGTGACGTACGCCAACGCTACCACTAACACAGTGGCTGTTACCCTGATACAGAAATGGCGCTCGGATCCGCGCAAGAATATCTTCAAGCACCCCCTCAATTGGTTCAAGTAGATGCTCATCGTAAATAAGGACGGCGAATTCATCACCACCAAGCCGGGCAATATCGGCATAGCTACTAAGCAGCATACGCATTCTTGTTGCAAATTCAATAAGCAGCTTATCGCCGGCTTGATGGCCTAAGGTATCGTTTATTAGCTTAAAGCGGTCTAAGTCAATATATAGCAAAGTAAACTTGGCGCGTTTACGCTCACGAAGCTTATCAACCAAAGACACAAAGCTCTGACGATTTAGCAGATCGGTCAAGCTGTCATGTTGCGCTTTATATCGCAATTGCTCTTGGAACAGTTTAGCCTGAGTAATATCCGTCACTCTCCCCTCATACAGGCAACTATCCGGTTGATGCAGCCAATGCCCTGAATGTCTAAGCCAGATATGCTCTCCCGATTCTGCTTTTGCTAACCACTCCATTTCTTGGTGAGCTTGCTTCGTGGCAACAATCTGGTTCCACTGCTCATGACACTCAGAGTCTCGCATAAGCGCACTAAAGTCTGTATTTGGCGAAGGAATACGCCCACCAAAAAGTAACGCATTGAAAGCGGGGTTGGAGTCAATGATATAGCCCTCGCGGTCTAGTACAAATAAACCTTCATGGCTATTAACGAATAAACTCTTATACTTACGCTCTGCAGCGACCTGTTGCTGCAAAGCCCCTAAGCGCTTATTAGATTCGACTTGTAACCTGTGGTTAGACACCTCTAGGCTTTTAGTTCTTTCAACAACTAAATTATTGACAGTTTCATTGCGGTTTTTCAGTTGTCTTAGCTGGATCCACACCAATAAAATACAGGCGGCCAAAATACCTAAAAAGAGTATAATCAGTACGCTATGGTTATTTAACCAACTTGGATGTAAACACGCCTCATCATACAACTGCATGGTAATGGGCAAACCATAAAAATTAATGGTGTGTACCGCACTTGGCGTTAAATTCTGAAGGTCGAAACGTGTCTGCCAATCGGAGCTATAAATAATTTCTTTTTTTGAAGAGACCAATAAGTGTTGCTTACGCTGCTGATATAATTGGCCAAATAGTGAATCCAATAAAAAAGGTAACTCAAAACTTAATCCCAGTAGCGTTTTAAACTCTCCAAAACGCGGTTGCTCTATCAATACACTGAGTTTTTGCCTATTTGGCCGGACATAGGTCGTTAAGTCATTCTCATCCCGCTCTGCAAAAATATCTCTCTCAAGTACCTCCGCCTGCCCGACTGTCTGGCCAACTTCAGACACAGGTGCGGCACGGGTAACCACCAGCCATTGGTTAGCCTGATCATCTACATTGCCTCTAATTTTAAAGTCAAAATACCCTCTTTCTCGCTGCACTTTCTCTAATGTAGAGAATTGCTCAGGTGAAACCACTGCGTATGTTTCCATACTCAACCCTAAGTTCGCCGTGGTGAGCTGTGATTGCGCTATCTCATAAAAATCTGCATCTTGATGGGTGTTGAGGTAGGCATCTATCGAATACAGTAGGTGGGCAACGTGTTGCAACTTACTATCCAGTAAGTATTCTAATCGTGTCAACTCCTGCGCACTTTTGCTTTCTGATTGGTTCTGGTAGTAAATATTCGCTATCAAGCCAACATATATCAAACAAGCAAACAACAATATGAACCCCAACACAGGAAATCTTTGCTTAAAAACCTGTTGAGCACTATAGAGAATGGCATTTGTAAAAACGCGTCGTTTAAGTCTGGACATCTTCATCGAACATTGTATGCTACACCTATTCGATAATAATTCTTATTTGCAATGAATAAAAGTAAACTTTTTCTTTTTTTACTCTTTTGGGTACATTTTGATCAAGCGGTTGCGAAGCAACCCCACACCTCGCAAGTAAACGTCTATTCATTTAGAAAATATGAATTAATTCAACCTGTCCTCCAGGCATTTGAAAAAGAGACTGGGATCACCGTAAACCTCGTAAATGGTAAATCAGCACAACTGCTTGAGCGTCTCAAAAGCGATGGCGCGGACTCAAAGGCCGATGTGTTGCTCACCTCCGATCTAATTCAGCTGCATGATTACAAAGCACTACTGCGTCCTATCGACAAGATCACAAATTGGCAAGCAGTAAACCCTGAACTCAAGGATGATGATAAGCGTTGGCTCAGTGTTTCGATAAGGACACGCGCATTATTCCGTAAAAAAGGTGTTTCTACACCCTTGCCCGAGCACTTTTCGGATTTAGATAAATCGCTTTACAAGGGTAAATTTTGCATTCGCCAGTGGTCTCATAGTTATAACTTGACGTTAGCATCGAGCCTCTACGCTTCTTCAAATAGCAATGACTCCTCATGGCTCAACCACGCTAATACGCTATTAGCAAAGCGTCCTGCTGGAGGAGATAGAGATCAACTGCGAGCGCTTGCACAAGGCCAATGTGAATTTGCGCTGGCGAATCACTATTACTGGAGCATGATGCAGCACTCCGAGAATAAGCGCGATAAGGCACTTGCCGAACAGCTAGAGATCCACTTTCTGAAGATGCACTCGGGAAAAACGCCTATTTCTACCACCACGGTTGCGATAGCAAAGCATTCACCCAATGCACACAATGCCGAGCTATTTATTGATTTCTTGCTGAAACCGAGTACTCAATCCATGTATGCTAATTTGCTTCATGAATATCCTGTGATTCAGAGCTCGCAAACGGCTCCTACTCCATTTGTCCCCGCCACGAAACAGGTGAAGCTCGGCCTGCAGCAAGTGTCACGAGCCCAACGAGTTATTAACTCACTCAGCAAAGATCACTTGTAAGTCACAGTTAAATACAGGCACAGGCCCATCGAAAAGCTGCTGGCGGGTAAATGTTTTTGCAGGCTTGGGTCCCTGTAATGTCTGCACTGTATGTTCACGCTCGGCATACACTTGCTGGTAGGGGTGCTGCTCGGATTTCTCATGCCACGTGAGCGTAAGAGAATTACTTTTATAGATCCAACGCCCCCGATACTCAGTGCCAACCTGCTGCCAATGACCATTGGGTTTCAGCTGCAATTGGATAGAATCATCTTTACATTGGTGGGCAAACAATAGATCTGGCAATGCTTGAGCAGCTCTGTTTTGCACCAGATACAACCCCGCGTTATTCGGTGTATAACGGTGCCCTTCCATATTAAATTCTGAAATTGTCAGCGTATCAAAACCAATCTCTTTCACTACATATTCAATATCCCTAAGCCAATTGTCGCCTGAAGTCATCGGTGGAATATTTAATTGTGCACTCTCATATTGTAGCGGTACGGGAAGCTCGGTAAAACGATAATGAATATCTCGCTTTTCCAATGCTTGAACTAAGTTAGCTCTAGTACCTTCATCGAGGCCGGATTCAAAGATATGTAAAGTTTGGGTGCTACAGCCACTCAACAATAAAGTAGCAATTGCGAAAATACGTTGCATTGTCATCCTTGGTGTTACGCCTCGGTTTGAAATGCACCTTCCTAGGGAAGTATGCTTCAACCTCAGTCTTATTAATGCTTCAAATTAACACCTAGACAACCAATTTTCAACAGAAGATTTAGGGTAAAGAATATCTTTAAACAGTCGATGCTGTTGATGACGTAAGTGCAGTTCCTGACTTGGCAGCCCTGCTTGCACCTGACTATGATGCTCATTAAATCGGGAGATGACAGAAAGCTTATCCTTGGCTTGTGTGAGAGACTCATTGACATAGTGACGTACATCATCCGCGGTCATTAGATCTGTCTTATCTACATTCATAAGCTCTTTTCTTAATGCTGTGCGAATACCCATCGTTGCCTCCATAAAATACTGATAAAAACAAATCGCGTGGACGGCGTGCAAGATACACACCAAATGCTTCAGTAATGTTAAAGACCCCGGATTTAACGAAAAAGTTTCGTCATTCACCGCAGTAATTTTATATACTGTCGTATAAGGCAATAAGACACTGGCTGTGTTAGGTAAATACGGCATGTTGAGGTTATGAAAATGCAAGATGGGTTTATTGAAATTGAGCTCGAAGAAGAGCCGATAGAATTGTGTAACCTTTTGAAAGTACTCGACTTAGCAGAAACTGGCGGACATGCTAAGTTATTGATCACTGAAGGTTATGTAGCAGTCAACGATGAAATATGTACGCAAAAACGTAAAAAGATTTATTCAGGCGATATTCTGCATTTTGATGGTGATGAATTTCATTTAACCTTAGCACCTGATGCAACGCCGCAACCGCGTGCAGTTGCCACTCCACGCGCCGAAACGGCACCAACGCCGAGTAAGAAAAAACGACAAAAGTCAGGAAAATCTTACACACAAGTGGACAAAAATACAGGCCGAAAACCCATTTCCTTTGGCTAGCAATCTCACACGTTGACGTATTTAATTACAAAAACGCTCACCTTTTTAGTGCACCGATGCTTCGCGAAAGTGCACTTCCCCCTTGAAAAAGTGTCCAATCAACACTAGGACTATAGCAGTACAAAAAAACGGCAAGTCTGCAACTGGTACATTCTATGCACCTTGTTATGCATTTTTAGAACAAAACCAATTCATTTAATTGGATGCTCTACTCCCCTCTTATATGGAGCAAATCTTAAGTGCAGTTGGTATAAGGAAAGGGTCAAGCATGAATAATTCATATAACACCCTGACTCAGCTTACCGTCGGCGAGCGTCAGGTCCATATTCACTCACTTCCAGCTTTAAGCGATAGGGCAAGAAGATTACCGTTTTCGCTTAAAATTTTATTAGAAAATTTACTGCGTCATGAAGATGGCAAGAACGTGACTGCTCAAGACATCGATGCCTTACTCAACTGGAAGCCGGAAGATAAACCCAGTAAAGAAGTTGCATTTACGCCCGCGCGTGTCGTGATGCAAGATTTTACAGGCGTACCAGCCATCGTGGATCTTGCAGCAATGCGTGACGCTATGGCAAAACTCGGTGGCGATCCAAATAAAATCAATCCCTTATCACCCGCTGAAATGGTCATAGACCACTCTGTACAAGTAGACGAATATGGCCACGATGGCGCCTTTGATCTTAATGCAAAGTTAGAGTACCAACGCAACAAAGAGCGCTATGAATTTTTGCGCTGGGGGCAAGGCGCGTTTGACAATCTAAAAGTGGTGCCACCCGCAACCGGGATCGTGCACCAAGTTAACCTAGAGTATTTAGCACGTGTCGTATTCGAAAAAGAAATCGATGGTATGCCATTCACCTACCCTGATACATTAGTGGGAACTGACTCTCATACCACAATGATCAACGGTCTTGGCATTTTAGGTTGGGGCGTAGGCGGCATTGAGGCCGAAGCCGCCATGCTTGGTCAGCCAATTTCGCTGCTCATTCCTCAGGTCGTTGGTTTTAAACTGGAAGGACAGTTGCCTGAAGGCACAACCGCAACTGATTTGGTACTCACCGTGACACAAATGCTACGTGAACACGGCGTAGTGGGTAAGTTTGTCGAATTCTTTGGTGATGGCTTAGCAGACTTACCACTTGCCGATCGTGCCACCATCGCCAACATGGCACCTGAATATGGGGCAACCTGCGGTATTTTCCCCATTGATAACGAAACCTTGGAGTATCTACGACTAACCAATCGTGATGAAGAAAAAATTGCATTAATCGAAGGTTATGCCAAACATCAAGGCATGTGGCGAGAACCAGGAGATGAACCACTTTACACCGACGTACTGACACTAGACTTAGCGACAGTGGTTCCAAGCCTTGCAGGTCCAAAGCGCCCACAAGATAGAATTCCTCTCAATGACGCAGGCAAAACAATTCAAGCCCATTTAGGTGAATTCCAACATGAGCGCAGTGAAAAAAATGCCGTGTCAGATCAAGATGAAGCTCGCACTGTTGGTGAAGGCGGGACTTCTCGAGTTGATCAAGATGAGCCCGCGACGCTTGGCGTCGGTAAGGTTACATTTAAAGATCAAGAGTTTGAATTAGTCGATGGCGCCTGCGTAATTGCCGCCATCACAAGTTGCACAAACACCTCTAACCCAAGTGTTATTCTTGCCGCAGGCCTTGTTGCACAAAAAGCAAAGACACTTGGCTTAAAGCCTAAGCCTTGGGTAAAAACCTCATTGGCTCCTGGCTCAAAAGTAGTTACCGATTACCTAAAACAAGCCGAGCTATTGGAACCTCTTGCTGAACTAGGTTTTGATTTAGTGGGCTATGGTTGTACGACTTGTATCGGCAACTCAGGTCCCTTACCGAAAGAAATTAACGAAGCCATCGTTAAACATCAGCTGGTTGTCAGTTCCATCTTATCAGGAAACCGCAACTTTGAGGGGCGGATCCACCAAGATGTAAAAATGAACTTTCTCGCCTCGCCGCCACTTGTTGTTGCCTATGCACTTGCAGGCCGCACTGATATCGATGTCTACAATGAGCCATTGTGCCAAACCGATGATGGCCAAGATGTGTTCTTAAAAGACATTTGGCCATCGGTCTCAGAAGTCAGTGAACTTGTGTCTCAGACAGTCACACAAGCCATGTTTGAGAAGAACTATGCAGACGTTTACCAAGGCGACCAACATTGGCAACAAATCGCGGTAAATCAGAGTGAGCGCTATGATTGGCAAGATAGCTCTACTTATATTCAAAAAGCCCCTTTCTTTGATGATATGAGTAAAGAACCACCTGGGATCCCAAGTATCAAAGGCGCACGCTGTCTCGCTAAACTGGGTGACTCAGTAACGACTGACCATATTTCTCCAGCAGGTAATATCAAGGCCTCGGCCCCAGCTGGGGAGTATTTACAAGCGCAAGGAGTGAAACAAGCTGATTTTAACTCTTACGGTTCGCGTCGTGGTAACCACGAAGTTATGATGCGAGGTACATTTGCAAACGTGCGCTTACGCAATCAATTGGCTCCAGGTACCGAAGGTGGTATTACTCGCCTATTGCCTGAGGGCGAACTTATGAGTATTTTCGATGCTGCGGAGCATTATCAGCAGCGTAATACGCCACTCGTTGTGCTCGCGGGCAGTGAGTACGGCACGGGTTCATCACG
The DNA here is from genome assembly GCF_002850255.1 of Pseudoalteromonas sp. NC201. Classification (NCBI taxonomy): domain Bacteria; kingdom Pseudomonadati; phylum Pseudomonadota; class Gammaproteobacteria; order Alteromonadales; family Pseudoalteromonadaceae; genus Pseudoalteromonas; species Pseudoalteromonas sp. NC201. The sequence continues at coordinate 335,572 of NZ_CP022522.1, read as the reverse complement.
AGACTGGGCTGCTAAAGGGTCTTTACTACTTGGGATTAAAGCCGTACTTGCTAAAAGCTACGAGCGTATTCACCGTTCTAACCTCATTGGTATGGGGGTATTACCGCTACAATTTAAACCAGATGATGGCCACGAAGAACTGGGACTAACTGGCGAAGAAGAGTTTGAAATTGAAGGGATATACGACACATCAACCGAAGTGGTAGTCACGGCAACAAATGCGGATGGCAAAGAAATCAAGTTTTCGGCGGATATCCGGATCGATACCCCTAAAGAGTGGGAGTACTACCAACATGGCGGGATTTTACAGTACGTCTTAAGACAAATGCTATAGGCCTCATTTGGCAATACTTTAATGGAAAAGACGGCACCGGCCGTCTTTTTTAAAACCTTTGAGTGTAAATCAGCGTAATTGTATTGATGCCACCATCATCAAGCGCACTGCCAATTCCAAACTTCAGCGCCGATTGTGAACTAAACCAATAATCAGTCTGTAACTCCACTACGGATTGATCAAAATCATCTTCACGTAATCGAGCTGATGCAGAGATCTGCCAATTCTTAGCCAAATAATAGCCAGCATGGATCTGCCAAAAGTCGATGTCGGCTGCGACTTTTTGCATTTTTACATCCCATCCAACGCCATTATCAATCTCTGTATAACGAAAAAATGGCGCTATTGCCGTTTCTGTATCTCGTTCATCCACTCCGTAGTTATCAAATTCTGAGCGCTCACCAATGAGCGTAACACCAAGCTGCATATTCTCACTAACAAAACGTCCCACTTGTACCAGCGCTATCGTATCTCGCGTCGCAGTAAAAAGTGCAGAGTCATCTCTAAATTGAGTTACATCAACGGCAACTCGCCAGTCTCGTCCAATAAAGAACTCAGCATCAGCTTGATAAAGATGCCAATCATCATTTTTAAAACCACCTACAGAGAAGTTATTACTCTTTTGCAGATACCCCTGTAAACCATAGGGTGTACCATCATTCTCTAACTCAGTAAGGTAGTGTCGATACTGAACACCTAAGAATCCATCCTCAATCTCTAAAAACTCTCCGAAACCAACACTTACTTCGTGAGAGTTGGCCATACTGAAACCTGAATAAAATAACAGTCCTATCAGTGATAATGCTTTCATACTTTCCCCTTTATGTTAATGAAACGATTGTAACTACGAAAAAAAATCGCCATAGTAAAAAAATGTAAGCATATGTATTCAAAAGAGAGACAAGTATGGCAATCTGGTTTAAACCCGTAAGTGTAGAGTTATGCAAAAAGCTGGAAGATGGCATGACAGGTAAAGGTACGCTTATGAAAACGTTAGGGATAGAAATCAGCGAGGTGGGTGACGACTACTTAGTTGCTACTATGCCTGCGATTCCTGAACATCATAACCCCATGGGTATGGTCCATGGCGGCGCAAACGTTGCTTTAGCGGAAACCGTTGCAAGTTACGCAGCAAACTTTGTTGTAGATACCGAACAATTCTACTGTGTAGGGCAAGAGATCAATGCTAATCACTTAAAAGCATCGAGAACAGGCATGCTCACAGCTATAGCTAAGCCAGTGCACCTAGGAAAACGTTCATCTGTATGGGAGATCCGCATCACTAACAGTCGCAATGAACTATGCTGCATTTCCAGAATGACCGCCGCAGTAGTATCACGCTAAAACTTGATCTATCACAACTACAAAAAACCAAATCCACCTCATTATTATTGCAACACACAAAATAGTGAGGTGGTACTGTGTCAACTCAAAAGCTTTGGCCTCTGCATATGCTCATCGTAGCGGGATTGATTTTAATTTTCACGGGCCACACCATGTTAACGACCGACTGGCTGAATGATCTTGGTCCGAGCGGTTTTATAATTGGTGCGAGCTGTGTCGCGCTCGGTCTCATTTGTTCTTTACCGACTAAAATATATCTGACCATTTTGCTAATGCGTCGAGAGCACCGAGATTAGCGTATACCAGCTTGATATTGGGTTGGTTTTACTGCACCCTGAGCGTCTACGTTTATGAAGGTACTCAGTTTGTGGAAAAGGTCGACACCCTAATTATTGGCGCTGGCGTTGTAGGTTTAGCAATAGCGGCAAAGCTCAGCCATAGCCGCAGCGTTATTGTTATAGATAAAGAATCTCGCGTTGGTGAGCATACGAGTAGCCGAAATAGTGAAGTGATCCACGCAGGCATTTACTACCCCCATGGTAGTTTAAAACACCAGCTATGCGTTAGAGGGAAAGCGCTTCTTTATACACACTGTGAGCAGCTAAACATTCCCTTTCAGCGACTCGGTAAATTCATTGTTGCGACAAACGCAGAGGAAGCGAAAAGCCTAGAACAAATTAAGACGCGTGCCCATGCTAACTCTGTCACGGATATTGACTTTGCTTCATCCAAGACCATCGAGCAACAGCTCAACTATTTGAAAATACATAGCGCACTATTCTCTCCCTCCACCGGTATTTTAGACAGCCACCAATTTATACTGTCACTCATCGCTGAGATTGAAAGTAATGGGGGGATTGTCGCAATGCAAAGTGAGTTTATTCACGCGCAGCAATTAGGCAGTGATTTTATTGTTGCGATGCGCTGCGATGGCGAGCAGTTCGAAATGGGCTGTGACCAGCTGATAAACAGCGCGGGGCTGAATGCCCCCGATGTGCTCAATAAAATTACCGGCGATAGCGACAAAGCCATCGCCTATTATTGTCGTGGCCGTTACTATCGCTATCATGGTAAGCACCCATTTCAACAGCTCATCTACCCTCTCCCTAACACGCATGGATTAGGCGTACACGCGACAGTAGATTTAGCTGGGCAACTCAAGTTTGGCCCTGATACCGAATATATTGAAAATATTGATTACCAGTTTGATGACTCCCAAAAAGCGCGCTTTGTCGCCGCAATAAAGCGGTACTGGCCAAGTCTGGATGAGAGTAGGCTTACAGCGGATTACACTGGGATAAGACCCAAACTAAGCAAAGAAAAGCAAAGTGACTTTGTAATTCAGTTCGAGGCAACACATGGAATATCAGGCTTTGTTAACTTAATGGCGATTGAGTCACCGGGATTGACCGCAAGTCTCGCCATTGCAGAATATATTGAACAACGACTTTAGCGCTGGTTTTCCTCCAGCGCCTTTTCAAGCTGTTTCGTTCTATCGTCCATCAGCTGTTGGATGTTTTTCGCATCTTCCATCACCTGTTTTACCGCTTTTGGATTTAATGCAGTTGGTAATGCCGAAGCGGTTTCTTTACTTACAGCTTGCGCTGGTTGTTTATTCAGAATACTTGTGTCTTCAGCTGCTATCACGGTAATTTTGCGCTCATCTAAACGATAGTACTGCGACTCGCCGTTTGGATTGGGTTTATCAGAGTAATGCCATTGTCCTTTACCGTCCTGCCAACGATACACTTGTACCCCAGATGTAGGTTGCTGAGTGTCGTCACTCACAAACTCCTTCGTGTGTGTTTTCACTTTATCGAACGCTTTCACACCTTGATCCGTTAATTCTGTTACCTGCTGCTCAACTTTGTTGGTCAACGAATTTACATTTAACCATGGCTTTCCATCAGGGCGCTTCAATACAAACAAACTGGCTAACGCCACCAGCATTATCATAATCATTAAGTAACTTGCGGCTTTCATCTTCATACTCTGACTTTCCTTAGAGACCATACTTTAACAGTATCTGCTTAAATTGCTCCGTTTTTTTAAAGTCAGCATAAAAGTGATTAAAGTCATCACACAATTTTTTCGCTCTTTGAGTGCGGCCAAACTGCAATTGCAACGGCGCGACATCCGAAACGCCGCGCACGCTGATAGTACTTTTTAATACTGGATATTTCAGCTGTAACCAACGCAGTGTTGGTTCGCCAACAATAGAAAAAGCGAGACTTTTGTCACTTCCGCCCGCAAGCACGGACAAAATATCAAATTCTGAGTAATAGTCTTTGCGCTGCAGCATATTACTATCAAAATACGGCTCTAGCTGAGGATAGGTATAACCAAATCGACCTAAAAATAAATGCTCGTTTAAGCCATTTACATCAAATTGCTCAGCCTGCTTGTGTGTAACAAATACGTCTTCAATTGTGTAAATTGGCGCACTCCAACACATTTGCATAGTGCCACGATACCAATGCTCTGACTCCATCCGCACATCGACATTTCCTCGTTCGATTTCTACAGTCGAACGTTTTTCAGGATAAACAGGGTAGTTTGGTTGGTAATGATATTGTGCTGCAAACAGCTCAAAAATATCAATGAGCACACCCCGTTCTTGGGCATGTTCGATAATGAACGGAGGATAATACTGTACTGCAAAGTTGACAAACGTTTTACTTTCTTCCGCAGTCTTGGCATGTCCGACAAAAGATAGAGTACAACTAAATAGCAATAATATCGTCTTTGGAAAGTAGATCAAAGCCACCTCCAAGACCTTGAACGAATAATAGACTAAGTATGACCGATCGCTGGGAATTTCCAAGTCAAAAAGCCAGCCACACTCAAATCTACTAAATGAACATTACGGATCTAAATACCATCACCATCAATATGCAACCCACACTCACGATTCAGACCGAAGAAACGTGTTTCTTCCTCAGTCATTCCAGGTTCAAGCTTACGGGTGGTGTGAACATCCCCCATAGAAACATAACCTTGTTCCCAGAGCGGGTGATAAGGCAAATCAAACTTTGTAAGATATTGATACACATCACGATTATGCCAGTCAATAATAGGGTAAAACTTGACCGTGCCGCGACTGAGCTCAACGATTGGCTTATCCGCACGCGTTGAAGACTGCTGACGACGTAAGCCACTGAACCAAGTGCCTGCGCCAAGTTCCCGTAACGCTTGAGTCATCGGCTCAACTTTGTTTAGGGTATTGTATTTTTTAATCCCTTCTTCGCCTTGCTCCCATAACTTACCATACACCGCCTCTTGCCAAGCAGGACTCTGCTTAGCACGGTATATCTTAAGATTGAGTGCCAAACGCTCTGACAGTGATTCAATAAATTGATACGTCTCAGGAAACAAATAGCCCGTATCGGTAAGTACCACGGGGATATCAGGCTGCTGCTGAGTCAAAAGATGTAACATAACCGCAGCTTGAATACCGAAACTAGAAGACAAAAAGTGAGTATCCGGTAAGTTTTCCAGTGCCCAAGCCACTCTCTGCTCGGCAGTTTTATCACTCAGTAGGGCATTAGCATCCGCGAGTAGCATCCGCTGAGTTGCGCTGTCCAGAGTCAATATTTGCTTAAAATCACTCATTTTCTCATCCAATGGGCAGCCTAGCTGCCCGTTCTAAATCAAGCGTGGAAATCAGTTTTTGACACTTTGACTTCCGCAACGATTTCTTTGCGGATGACATAGTCACCAAAACATTCATCTTCGTTGCGCTCACTGACCCACTGACCAATCAACTCATCTAGCGCTGGCAGGAAGACGTCTTCGCCGACATTCTCCAAGTACAGCTTAGGAATGCGAGTACCAGCACGGTTACCACCTAAATACATATTGTATTTACCAGGTCCTTTACCCACGAATCCAACCTCGGCTAGCATCGCTCGACCACAGCCGTTAGGGCAGCCAACTACACGAAGGATAATATTCTCTTCAGCAACCTCATGCTTGGCGAGCAACCCTTCTACCTTTGTCACAAGCTCAGGTAAATAACGCTCCGCCTCTGCCATCGCAAGTGGACACGTCGGTAGCGATACACACGCCATCGAGTTTTTACGCTGCTCTGAATGCTCGCTATCTATCAAACCATGCTCGCGGGCAATTTGTTCGATTTGCGCTTTATCCTCAGCTGCAACTCCAGCAATAATTAAGTTTTGGTTTGCAGTCATGCGGAAATCCCCTTTGTGGATTTCTGCAATTTTGCGACAACCTGTTTTAAGTGGTTTATCTGGGAAATCTAAAATACGGCCATTTTCGATAAACACTGTTAAGTGATGCTTACCATCAATACCTTCAACCCAACCAAAGCGGTCGCCACGGTGAGTGAATTCATAAGGACGGCTTGGCTCAAACGTCATACCGGCACGGTTTTCAACTTCCGCTTTAAACACCTCAGTACCAAATGTATCTAGCGTATATTTGGTTTTTGCATTTTTACGGTTTACTCGGTTACCCCAGTCACGTTGCACAGAAACCACATGCTCAGCAACGGCAAGTGTATGCTCAAGCGGAATAAAGCCAAGGTCATCAGCTTTACGTGGATAGGTATTAACGTCACCATGGGTCATCGCCAAACCACCACCCACTAGCACATTAAAGCCAACTAGCTTGCCCTCATCTGCAATAGCAACAAAGTTGAGGTCATTGGCATGCACATCGACTTCATTGTTCGGAGGGATAGTCACAGTAGTTTTGAACTTACGTGGTAAATACGTATCACCCAAAATCGGCTCTGCCGTTGTCTCGGTTTTTTCACCGTTCAGCCAGATCTCAGCGTAAGCTTTAGTTTTTGGTAGCAAGTGCTCTGAAATTTTAGCCGCCCACTCGTACGCTTCTTGGTGTAACTCAGACTCGACCGGGTTAGTTGTACATAACACGTTGCGGTTTACATCCCCCGCCGTCGCAATAGAATCGATACCTACGCTATTCAGCAGCTGATGCATCCCTTTGATGTTTGGCTTCAGTACACCGTGGAACTGGAAAGTTTGACGTGTTGTCAGACGAATGCTGCCATACATGGTTTTATCCGCTGCAAACTCGTCAATCGCCAACCACTGATGTGGTTTAATGATACCACCAGGCATACGAGCACGAAGCATCACGTTATGCAGTGGCTCAAGGCGTTGCTTAGTACGCTCTGGGCGGATATCGCGGTCGTCTTGCTGATACATACCGTGGAAACGGATCAATTGGAAGTTATCCGCAGTAAAGCCGCCGGTTAGTTGATCGGTCAGATCCGTTGAAATTGTGCCACGTAAGTGGGCACTTTGTGACTTCAAACGCTCATTATCAGAAAACTTTGCGTTTGCATCGAGCTTACTATTCGGTTTGATTTCAGAGTTGCTCATTGTCTTTCCTACATTAAAATTGGCTGACGGTATAACAAGACGCGTTAGTAAACGTCTTTCTGATAACGGTTTGCGCTACGCAATGCTTTAAGATATTGCTCAGCTTGTTCATCATCTTTCCCTCCATGGGTTTTAATGATGTCGATAAGTGCTTGGTGTACATCTTTGGCCATTCTGCTAGCGTCACCACAGACATAAAAATGAGCGCCCTTTTCAAGCCATGCAAATACAGCTTCGCCCTTCTCGCGCAGTCTATCTTGCACGTAAATCTTTTCTGCCTGATCACGGCTAAATGCCAAATCTACATGTGTTAATAAACCCGACTTTACATACTTTTGAATTTCTACTTGATAAAGGAAATCTTCCGTAAAGTGTGGATTACCAAAGAACAGCCAGTTTTCACCCTCAGCGTCACGCGCCTCACGTTCTTGCAAGAAGGCTCTGAACGGTGCTATACCTGTACCTGGACCAACCATGATCACAGGTGTGGCATTGTCGACAGGTAATCTAAAGTTATCGTTGTGCTCACTGAATACTTTCACTTTCGTGCCTTCTTCAGCACGATTCGCTAAATAACCTGAGCAGCCGCCAAAATGCTTTTCACCAAAGGTATCAAATTCAACTAAACCTACGGTTAAATGCACCTCATCTTCCACCTCAGCTTGGCTTGACGCGATAGAGTACAGGCGCGCTTGTAATTTGCGACAACAATCAACTAGCGCTTGCGCCTCAATGTTGGCAGGATTTTGCTTAATCACATCAAAGATTTGACGTTCTTCGATATAAGCACGCAATGCCGCTTTATCGTTTGCCAGTGCGCTTAGTTCCTCATTCCCAGTCGCAATCGCATACTTCTCAACAAAGCCAGGATACGACTGTGTTAGCTCAAGATGTTCAATCAACGCCGTTTCTAATGAAACGGTGAGTTCACCTATTTTAACGGTTTGTGCTTTGTCGAGTTTTAAGACATCGATCACCGCCGCCACTTCTTGTGGGTCATTTAAGAAATACACGCCAAGTGAATCACCCGGCTGATAGGTGATATCAGAGCCTTCAAGGGAAATTTCAATGTGACGCACATCTTTACTTGAGTTTCTGCCAGTGATCTTTTGTACCACACTCAGCTCGGCCGCGAATGGGTTTTGCTTTGTATATTGACTAGCTGCGGCCTGAGGAGCACCAAACGGCATGCTGATAACGTTACCACCACCTGCTTGCTGCTGAGCTTTAAGCGCAGGCTCTAATGCATCTAGCGCCTGTGCGATCCACGCCTCGGCTTCAGCTTCATAATCCACATCTAAGTCAGCTCGCGGCACAACAATTTCAGCACCAAGGGCAGCCAAGCGCGCTTCAAAATCCTTTGCCGTTTGGCAGAAGAATTCATAACTTGAATCACCAAGGCCAATCACAGCTTGCTTTACACCTTCCAGTTTAGGCGCCTTCTTACCCGCTAAGAATTCATGCAATGCTTCTGCATCTTCTGGTGGCTCACCCTCACCGTAAGTAGAGACAGCAATCACTAAGAACTTCTCTTTCTTCAGGTTGGCAGGTTTGTAGTCAGCCATATTGACCAACTTAGTCGTCAAGCCACGCGCTTCCGCCTGAGCTTTAATTTGGTTTGCAACCCCTTTTGCGTTACCAGTTTGTGAACCAAATAAAATAGTCAGAGGTGCAGACTCGTCAGCGCCCGCTGTTGCTTGTCCAGCAATACCTGATAATGCAGCTGAATTTGCGGTTGCAGCTAAATAGCCACTCACCCATGCCTGTTGGATTGGATTTAACTCTCCAACTAAGCCTTGTAGTTTTTGCAGTTGTTCATGTGTCAGCGGACTTGCTGCAGCATTAAGTTGACTTAACAACATCATGGATCCCCGTACCCAAAAGGTTTTGCTTGCTCATTGCATAACTGGCTCGCACGCAGCGTAGCCTACTTTTATTAGCGTGAAGCATACGTGGCAAATTGAGAGATCAAAAAGAATAGAATCTGCTTTTATATTCCTTTTAGTTATTGAAGATTGAAAAGTCCAAAGAAAACAGATTAAAAGAAGTTCGATATTTAACCGTTAAAAAGTTTAACATTGCCGTAACAGTTTTGATGCAAAATCAAACTGTCATACACAGACAAATCAATAATACAGATAATCATAATAATGAGACTAAAAATGAAACACGGGAAATATATAAACCTAATACTCAGTTCTTATTGCTCAATACTCAGCTTAAGCGCTGCTGCAGAAGTTACAAATGGCAGTTTCGAGAGCTGGAGCGGTCAAGTCCCTAGTGGATGGACGACGATAGACTCGGGCATCACACTTAGCTCGGTTACGACACCAATAAAAGACGGTAATCTTGCCGCAGCGGTGCAGGTAACTACTGCAACACAAAGTAGCACAGACTTACAACAGCAAGTAAACGTTGAAGCAGGTAAAAGCTATCAATTTAGCACTTGGGTCTATCACACGGAAGGTGGCGTCAAAGCACGATTAGTGGTGGACGGCTATCATGGTTATTCAGATCAGTTTAATGTCGGGCAGTGGCAACAACTTAGCTATACCTATACCGCAACTGCAACCACTGCGATTAATGTTGGCTTACGTTTTTACGATGGCAGTGGTTTTGACGGTAATGAAACTGTCTACGTTGACGGCTTTGGTCCAACTTCTACCACACCAGAGCCGCCTCAGAGCTGTCAAAATAATAGTGTCACTCTCGCTTTGATGACCGATAATTATGGTAGCGAAACAAGCTGGCAAATCACTAATACAGCAAACACAACAGTTGCTAGTGGTAGTGGCTATAGCAATAATCAATCGGTAAATGAAAACTTATGTCTTAACGACGGTAGTTATACCTTTACGATTTTAGACAGCTATGGCGACGGAATTTGTTGCACCAATGGTAATGGCCAGTATACCTTAACGCACGCTGGTACAACGCTCGCTTCCGGCGGCCAGTTCAGCAATCGTCAAGATCATACCTTTACGCTTGGCGCAACCACGCCTCCCCCTTCAGGTGATGGTTACTATGCCTCTACTACTGGACTGAGCGGTTATGCACTGAAAACAGAGTTACACCAGATTATTCGTAACCACCAATCACAAGGTTATTCTGCTATTTGGGGCTTTATCGATCAGAACGAGCGCGATCGCCATTTTGAAAAAGATAACAGCATCTTAGATCGCTACTCTGAGAAGCCAACGGCAAATGATAATGTTAGCTATGTGTCTACAGGATCCCAGTGCGGCAGTTACAGAAGCGAAGGCGATTGCTATAACCGAGAACACTCCTTCCCCAAATCTTGGTTTGGCGGTCAAGTAGAACCGATGAATTCGGATATCCATCATATTTTTGCTTCTGATGGCTATGTAAATTCAAAGCGCAGTAACTATCCATTTGGTGAAGTAGGAAGCGCTTCTTATACCTCTAGTAACGGGAGTCGTCTAGGTTCAGCATCTGGTATTAATTACAGTGGCACTGTATTTGAGCCAATTGACAATTTCAAAGGCGATTTTGCTCGTGTCTACTTTTATATGGCAACACGTTATCAAGATGTGATTGCAAACTGGCAAAATAATACCAGCTACAGCAATGCAGTACTCAATGGCACACAACACCAGGTATTCGAAACTTGGGTCGTCAACATGCTAAAAAGATGGCATAACGAAGATCCTGTCGATGCCCTAGAGCAAGCGCGCAACCAAGCGGCTTATGAATTTCAGGGTAACCGAAATCCATTTGTAGACCATCCAGAGTTTGTCGAAGCAATTTGGTAACTATAAATAAAAAAGGCCAGTAACTGGCCTTTTTTCAATAACATATTTGGCTAATATTTAGCGAGGGTTAATTGTAAGTGGCTCAATCGTCACTTTCGCATTACCACTTGCGCCCATATGCCCGTTGTAAGTTTGTCCTTCAAACAAGGTGTAAAACACATCAACATAGTCATCATCGTTAGTAAACCAATGGCTTGGCATCGCTTTGATCAATTGATTCGTCAGTTGCGGGATAATCGCATAGCCTTGAACATTAGGATCAGGAATAGCGCGCATCACTTGCGTCACAATATCCAAAAGTGTTGTTGCTAAGTCTTGATAGTTAGTATTGTCGTCTTGCTCCATCAGCAATAAATCTGCCGCTTGCCAACGATATCGCTCCCAGTGAATGATAATTTGATTAGGCGTATAGTCCGTACCATCGTGATCCAAATATGGCATATCCACAATATCTAGAACGGGCTCATCTCGGGATGGGTTGACGCCTGTTACAATGCCGTAAACTTCCGCAGCCCCAGATACCCAAGGCTCTTCATCGTCATTTAGTCTGATTTTCTTCAATACACTGGTTGAAATCGGCTCTGCATCATCGTTGCTCTGCACTTCTATTGATGGCATTACTAAGCCTTGCTTGGCAAACACTTGCTTCATTACCTGAATGCCTTCTTGTTTTACCTTATCACTATCAAGTTCAACGATTAGCACAGGTCGCTCTGGCATTGTATGTGCGTCAAGTAAATGCAATTGACCGTGCTCATCAAAAGCCTCTACATATTGCCAGTGCTTATCATCACCTTTAGGCGCAAAAGCAATTAATGGCGCTTCACCTTGTTGCCACTTTGTTAGCATTTCGCTAGAAGCAATACGCAGCTGGTATAGATTAGAGCTATAGTCAGTCAGGCCTTTTAATGAGCGAGTGTACTGGCTCGCTTCTGTCATGAGCTGCTTAGTTGACCCCTGAACTTGTAGCTGCTCCAGTGAAACTGCATCCTGATACTGGCTAAGTTGAGTTTGAACTTGGGGACCTAAGTGATTAAGTGATAGCGCTAATTTTTTCGCAATTTGCTTTTTTATATCAGCAACTTGAACTGGTGCAGCGTTAAATTTATCAAGCTGCTTAAGTGAACTGTAGGTATTAAGATTAACCTTGTCTGCCGCAGAACTTGCGAAAGACATTCCGCCGAGCATGGCTATCATTAGTGTAGAGAGGGTTACATGTTGTTTCATCTTGCGTTCCTAGAAATAATCCGTGTTATGGAATAAACAAGATAAAACAACAAAAGTAAATTATCAACATGTTAACATGGTTAACATATAAAACAATTTAATCTAGCTTTTAGAGTTTTTATTCTTCTACTGGGTAGATAGTAATTTCTATACCGGCACCTATTGCAGAGATCCTAAGCAACGTATCTGCCTGTAGTGCTTGCGAAAAGCACTTTGGTGACTTGCCTGAGTTAAAACCAATGTCAAAAGTTCGCTTGGTACAACCTAGCCATTGCTTAAGTGCCGCTTTAGAGCAAGACTCAATTAACTCACACAGTTGGTTAATCGCTTTATCAGGGGTTAATTCATTGGTATTTGCTTCGATGCGAGCCAATTGACGATAGTCATCTTGATCGTAATGCAGCACGATAGCATTTTTCTTTAAATCCGAAACTAGCGCACTGATATCCTGCTTTGACTCCAGTTCCAAATCGACATTTAAAAATTGAATTTCAGACATGTATTAAAAGCTACCTTGTAAAGCTAAATCTAGTAATGACTTATTTATCAGTGTGATAAGGACATTACTTATTGGACAATGCGACAATTTGTCACATTCTAAGCACCGTGCATTATAGTTATCATACTCACGAGCAACTAGAATAACATATTGTGATGATTAAAAAACTGCTAAAACCCGCACGTAAACTCCACAAGTACCTTGGCTATTTATTGTTTTTACAGATCTTTGCTTGGCTATTAGGCGGGCTGGTCATGAGCGCGATCCCATTGGCAAAGATCCATGGTAAACACTTAGCGCATAGAAGCTTAGACAACCCCTTTCCCACCGCCGCGTACCAAGCTGATCTCAATCAGTTAGTACAAAGCACGGTGCAAGTGCGCCAAATCCAGTTCGGCTATTTTCTCGATACTCCCATCGTCAAGCTAAACCAAGATGAAAAGCTCATTTTCAACGGGATAACAGGCGCACCTTTTACCACTCCAAATCAACAGCAAATAATACAACAGGCCAAGCAACACCTATTAATTGCAGCGGATGTGAGCCATATTGAACGACTTGCCACAGCCCCCAGAGAAGCAGGTTACAAGGAAGATGTTTGGCGAGTCGAGTATAACGATATCTTCTCCACTACCCTGTATCTTAGCGCAACCAGCGGTGAAGTTGTGACGGTTCGTAGCACGCTGTGGCGCATCTTTGATTTTTTTTGGATGTTACACATTATGGATTACGACGAACGTGAGGATTTTAATAACCCCTTGCTCATTTCCTTCGCCGCTACGAGTGTGCTCTTTTGTCTAACAGGGATATTGTTATTATTGCAATCTCCACCTTGGAGAAAACGTCGCCCTGCACTGAATAAATAAAGGGGTTTACCGTATACGCTTGTTGGTATTGATGATTTTTTTGATATAGTGACATTCCCTGTATTCCACCATTTGGTGAGAGGTTATGTCACGATATTGCTATATCTTAGCGCTTGGCTTATTTGTATTAACGGCTAACGCTCAAGAGTTCACGTCTTTCTCAAAAGCAAAGAAACATTTATCACAACAAGTTACCGACAATACCCGCACGCTTTATTGTAATTGTAATATCAAAAAGCAAGGCAAAAAGCTGGTGCCTGATCCCGCAAGTTGTGGTTATACCCCGAGGTTACCTTACACTCGCAATGGCAAAGAAAACGCCCGTGCTCAGCGCATTGAGTGGGAGCATATCGTGCCCGCGTGGGAATTTGGACATCAGTTGCAGTGCTGGCAAGATGGCGGCAGAAAGCACTGCCGTAAAGTCAGTGAGCAATTCAGGAAGATGGAAGCAGATATTCACAACCTTGCTCCAGCGATTGGTGAAATCAATGGGGATCGGTCTAATTTTCGTTTTGGCATGTTACCAAGTACTGAAGCAAACTATGGCGCGTGTCCAGTAAAGATTGACTTTAAGTTACGCCGAATTGAACCACCAGAGTACGCTAGAAAACGCATTGCTGATGCGTACTTTTACATGGAAAAAACCTACGGGTTAAAAATCTCTCCACAACAGCGGAAATTATTCACGGCTTGGCAGAAACAGTGATTGCGAGATAACCCAACCGGTGCTAGTTTTTAGTCATACAACTAAAACAGGAACGTGAATACGATGCAACGTATTACTCTAGTTTTCGCATCAACAGCAATGAGCTTGTTATTAGCCGCTTGTGGTGGCGGTGGCAGCGATTCATTAGGCACCGATAACCCAGGTAGTAACACTGGACAAACCGAGCCGCCCACTTGGACGTTTAATCAATTTCCTGCGTCAAGTCAGTTAATTAACTATTGCGCCTCCCCAAGAACGGGTACAGACAAATATAACAACGACCAACCTTATCCCGATAAGGTTGGTACGGCGATGCATGAAAAAATGTGGCTCCGCTCTTTTACCAACGAAACCTACCTTTGGTACGACGAAGTACTAGATAACGACCCAACACAATTCGATACTGTTATTGATTACTTCGAGCAATTAAAGACAAACCAAACGACGGCGTCGGGCAATGCCAAAGATCAATTTCATTTCTACGAATCTTATGAAAGCTTCCAAAAAGAAGCGCAATCGGGTGTTGCAACCGGTTATGGCATTCGTTGGGCGGCCATATCCACATCACCACCACGTAACTTTACTGTCGCCGCAGTAGAGCCTAATTCACCAGCCGCGAATGCAGGGATCGTACGTGGAGATAAGATCCTCTCGATAGATGGCGTCGACTTTATTTCAAGTGATAATACCGCTGCGCTGAATGCAGGCCTGTCACCAGAGCAAAGCGAGCCACATAACTTTGTATTTGAAGATAAATCAGGCAACGAAAAATCCGTCACCCTGACTTCAGTCGATATTGAAACCTCACCGGTGCAAAACGCTAAAGTCATTAGCTATGGCGGCAAGCAGGTTGGGTATGTGCAGTTCAATCAATTTATTCCAACAGCCCAAGAAGGATTAATTGAAGCATTTAATCTATTTAAAACACGGCAAATAGACGACCTGGTACTCGACATGCGTTACAACGGTGGTGGTCGCGTCATTATGGCAGCGCAACTAGGCTATATGGTTGCGGGCAACAGCAGCCTAAACAAAACCTTCACTTATAGCACCTTAAATGACAAGCGTACTGCTGAAGAAGAGCGCACCGCTTTTGAGTCTAGAGCAATTAACTGGGCTGAAAACAAGTTTACAACCACCTCTTTACCCACCGTAACTTTACCTAGAGTTTATATCCTCTCGACACGAGGCACGGCCTCTGCCAGTGAAAATGTAATTAATGGCCTGCGCGGCATTGATGTTGAAGTCTTTTTGATCGGTGGTACCACTCGAGGTAAGCCCTATGGCTTTGTGCCCGCGCAAAACTGCGGCACGGTTTACTATACCATTCAGTTTGGTTCGGAAAATGCGAAGGGCTTTGATGCTTATGCCGATGGCTTTACCCCTTCAGGAGCGTCAAGCAGTGGTGAAATTGGCCTAAGCGCACAAGTGCCAGGCTGTATTGTCGCAGATGACTTCTCTGCACCGCTAGGCAGTCAAGAGGAAGATCTTTTCGCCGCAGCACTGACACATATAGATACCGGTCGTTGCCCAAATGTAGCGCAATTTGCGCCTACTGCTCTGCCACAGTATCAAAATAAGGAGCATGCGGTTACGCTTCCAGTCTATCCACAGCGGGAAAATGCAATTTTAATGAAGCCTAAGGATCCGCAATAATGGCGCCGCTAAAAGCGGTGAAAATCATCGCTTTGGCTTTATTGATGCAAGCATGCAATAGCGCGCCTGCATCAACTTCGGTTAATGAGGCTGTACTCTCAGCTTCTACGCCCGAGGTGTTATCACAACTCAAGCAAGCTATAGTAAAACTCAAAGGCGGCGTACCACCGACGCTCGCAAGCACCGTTTTTCAACGTAGTCCAACACTACTGCTTGAGCATGGCCAAAGCCTAGATGGCAATGGCAGTCCAATTTTAGGTGCCCATAATCTCGCTTATGAGAGTTTCATCTTGCAGCTTCGTGACACCCAGTGTGTACTCTACTATCCGAAAAAGGATACTTATGTCGTGCTCAGTAAAGTTAGCTGCAAAAAGCTGGAAAAATAGCGCCTGATCTCAATCTATTAGCCTCAACTCAAATTAGCAAAATGGCGCTTTAACACGTCACACAATGCCTGTACTTTGGCAGTTCGGTGAACCAGTACATGGGTAACTAGCCAAACTTGGCTTAACCATTTTAACTCATCATGCAACACCGGCTGTAAATCTGGATAACGTTTTGCCACATCATGCTGTAGCCCACCAATACCTAAACCGTTAACAATGGCACGCGACGCGTCTGACGTTTCAGATACCCTAAGTGTCACTTGTGTCTCAGGGATATGTTCATCTACCCAAGCGAAATATGGCACTCTTGCATTAAACCCGGCCACACCAGAGACAAAGTAATGCGTCTGTAACGCTTCAAGTGTTTTGGGGATCCCCATACGCTTGATATAGCTTGAAGACGCATACAAGCCTGCTTCTAAAGTATTTAGATGCTGCACTATGTAGTCGGGCTCATCGGGCTTTGGTCCTGCCCTCACCGCAACATGCGCCTGTCCATGATCTAAGCGTAAACGCTTTTGGTCGAGAATGACTTCAAGTTGTACCTGTGGGTGTAATTGCTGAAAAGTCAAACAAGGCTCCGACAGCATATCCATAAAACCACTGACCGTTGTCACCAAAAGCTTACCTCTAAGCTGGCTGTCCGAAGCAACAATAGAAGTACTCAACTCCATCAAGCGCTCGTCTATTTGACTCGCCGTCGCAAGTAACTTTTCTCCTGCCTGTGTTACCTGATAACCTCGGGCATGACGGTGAAATAACCGCGTTCCCAGTGCTTCTTCTAAGCTATTTATTCGCCTCAGTACCGTGCTGTGGTGGATCTCTAAATGCTCTGCCGCCGCTGATAAGGTACCAAGCTTGGCAACCGTATAAGCGACCTTAAGATCCTGCCAATCTGTGAATTTATCCATAACCACCTCTGTGCATATATGCACATAAGCTTTGCGTTTATTTCGGTTTTGTGCAAGTAAAATTTTGCTACTATCATTTTAACGAAACAAAATAAGGTATCAGCAAGATGACTACAGCAAAAATTATCGCACTCGCAGGCAGTTTAAGAAAAGACAGCTACAACCAATTACTCATCCAAGCCGCGGCAAACTTTGCACTAGAAAGTGGCGCAGAAGTAGAAGTGATCAAGTTACAAGATTTAGATATTCCAATGTTCGATGAAGATCTTGAAGCGCAAGGCACACCAAAAGGTGCTCAACTTTTAAAAGACAAGCTGCGCGATGCCGATGGTATTCTATTAGCAAGCCCAGAATACAATGGTTCTTTCACTGCGGTGCTCAAGAACGCAATAGACTGGGCCTCTAGAACAGAACAAGGTGCAGTGCCAGCATTTAGAAACAAAGTAGTGGCACTCTATGCGGCCTCACCAGGCGGCTTAGGTGGATTACGCGGTCTAAACCATGTCCGCGATGTGTTATCTGGCATTGGCAGTTTAGTACTCGCAGACCAATTGGCTGTACCTAGCGCATTTAATGTATTTGATGACCAAGGTAAAATTAAAGACCCAGAGCTTGCTGAAAAAGTATCAAGCCTCGCGCTGCAACTGGTGTCAGTTGCAAGTAAGTTAAAATAACTTTCAATCTCTCGTTCATATCTTGCTATGGACGCTTAGCTCATGCACACTAAGCGTCCAAAGCGAATTAGAGGCGCAATATCAGCCTTGTAATAATGGATACGAATAACGGGAGTCAGCTTTGCAAAGCACTCAGAGTCACCTATTTACCCCCTATCTCTCACACCATTTTCATTGCGTTCAGTTTGACCCTGACAGCTTTAACGCGCATTCCTTTGAACAGCAAAATATACTCCTGCCCGCTTCACTTGATAAAGCGGTAGCGAAAAGGCGAGCCGAGTTTTTAGCGGGACGAATATGTGCCAAGACTTGCCTAGCGCATTTTGGACAAGGTGACTTTACACTGCTTAACGGCTCTGATCGGGCGCCTATCTGGCCTGCTAATATTGTTGCCAGTATCACGCATACTCGAGGGATCGCGGCTGCAATTGCTACAGATGATATCGCCGTGAAAGGCTTAGGCATTGATATCGAAAGAGATATGAAACCGAAGCAAGAAGTCGAACTACAACGACAAATTCTACATCCTGAAGAAGCTGAAATTTTTACACTATTCGGCGAGCAAGTGCACTGCCCGTTGACTGTTATTTTCTCGGCCAAAGAGAGCATATTTAAGGCACTTTATAGCACGGTGCAAAAGTTCTTTGGTTTTGATACTGTCAAGCTGACTCAGTTTGATGACAAGAAACTTATTTTCACTTTGATGGAAACACTACACAAGAATTTAAGCAAAGGACAACAAGTGGAAGTATATTACCAATGCAAAGACGCCTTAGTGCTGACCGAGTGTGAATACATCGCACAGTAAAATCATGACTATTTGACTTAATACTTACTCAACTTGAAGGAGTAAACCTGACCCTAGGTGGGTTAAAAATTTCTCATTTGGAACTAAAAACGCCCACTTGGGGCGTTTAATCTGAAGTTTGGATAAAGATTCACTCAGCCGTTTTCCAAAGCCAACTTACTGAAACACAACATTTTCACTGCCAGCAGCCGCTTTAAAGCGCGCTATCAGCTTTTCACAGTCCTGTAAGATCTCCGCTTCTAGGCGCTCTTCAGCACGCCAACGCTGGCTATCCATTTTGAAAATCTCTTTTTTAGAATACTTCTTACGCGCGTCATGAGTTGGCATTTCTTTGACTTCATCATACATCTGATAAACACCAGGATAACTCTGTTGTAAGTCAACTTCCTCGTCAAAGCTATATTGCGAGATGAGTACCCAAACTCGTAAACACCCTTCAGAATATTCACATTGTTTTTCCTTCATCGCACGCGCGATCAAGTTAACGCTATCCGCAATTTTTCCATTGCGCTGCTGCCGTGACTTTTCAAGCTCAGCAGCCTTTTGCTCGCGATGTTTGGCAATCTGCTCTTTTTGTACCTTCAGCTGCCATAGTAATTTACCCGCGTAAAACGCCAGTCCAGCAATAATCAGGGCGCCAATAATGATTGCGATGATCCATGCAGTATTCATTACTTATCATCTTCCTCAAAGTCGTCGTCTAACCATTCATTTGCTAGATCATTACTCATAAACTGATCCATTGGATCATCTTCTAGCATATCGCCTTCTTCAAACTCATCATCAATTCCTAAGATCTCACATAGCTCCTGATGACGTGCAATGCCGCGATTGAAGTATTTCGCATCTTTACCTGTTAGCAGTTCACCGCGCTCATGGCGTTCAAGTAGCGCCATCAAGCGTTCATCATTTTCTAACTGCTCAAGTTCTTGCTCTGGAGTTAACGTCTCAACCGCTGTAGTTAACTTAACTTGCGGCTGTAGATGACGCTTCATCTCTGGTTGTGTATTCGACTTAGTCGGTTGTGGCTCTGCAACCAAAGAAATGGGCTTTTTGCTACCAACACGCGGATCTTTATTGGTCGTCGTGTTTGATTGCTCTTTCACTAGGATCTCTGGTGCATTTCTAGAACCCGGCTTTTTACCTTTGGTTTTTTTGCTACGCTGCTCTTTGAGTGCACGTAACGCTTGTAGCTTTTCTTTACTCAGCCTTGGTGTTCCATTGGCTGCAACTTTACGTGTCTTTTTCTTTCTGGTCATAATTGGTTATCCAAAATTCTCGCGTTAACTACGCTTGGTGAGAATGATGACATCATTCCCAATAAATTCTAATTCACAATCCTGCTGCGCGGCAAAATACGCAAAGCTTTCCCGACTAAAAAATGAAATATGCGTCAGGTCATTTTTATAGTGCCAATTCGCAAAGCGTGCTTTATCAATGACGAGCTTGGTCATCAAGGCTAGCGGCTTTCCCACTTTTAAGCATGCTAACAATTGCGTTAATACTTTTGCAGGTTCTGCTAAATGTTCCACCACTTCTGTACTGACGATAAAGTCGTACTGACGAGTCAGTACACTGGCATCATTAGCATAGTACAGGTCAAACAAAGCAACTTGATGCCCAGCTTCTTCAAGCATTTTCGCAAGCAGCGGTCCTGGCCCACAGCCAAAATCTAAGCCTTGGCTTGGTATCACCAAACGTGCCAACAGTGGATCCGCCACTCGTGCTAGAAAGCGACGATAGCCTTCATCAGCCAGATCGTTTTCATGGCTATCATAAATGGCCTTTTCTTGAGCTGGTGTTAATCTCGACTTGGGATCAACCATCACCAACTGGCAGGTTTGACATTGCCAGTACAGTCGATACTTGTCTTGATGGTAGGCTTCAAGCTGATTACCTTGGCACAGGCCACAACTGAATAGAGTTGAATCTTGCAATGGTCAACAGTGATTGCTTAATAAGGCGGCTATTGTATCAGGTATAATAGAGGCAACCAAATAAAAAGGCGGCAGAGATCACTCTCTACCGCCTACTAATCTGAGCGTCACAACTGGACACTTCTCCCTTCGACTTTTAAGTCTTATTATTATTCTTTTTATTTTATTGTCGTCCGTATTGTTTTTATTTTAGACTTCCGTGACACTTTCCATATTGTTTTTATTATGAGACTTCCGTGATTTTCTTATTCTCGGTCTTCCTGACGCTTTCTTGATAGTCCTTCGTATCCAACTAGATACATAACTTTGCCACCTACGCTTCCGTATCGAATTGTCCCTTTTTTTGTATTGCTTGGCGACAACGAATAATCTACGCTCCTGAGCTTGAGTTACAACTGTTTAATAACAAATTTCTTACCTTAATTTTTTTAATTAAACAGAAAAAAGATGAATTACATAAACTTACACTGAACAACAGCTTAAAAATAAGCTAAAACTCACATGTTGCACGAGCAAATATCTCACATTAAAAGTGAGATATGTCTCACAACTTCAACAACAAAAAAAGGCAGCCTATGCTGCCCTTTTTTCAATAGTAGGAGTTTACACTGAGAGAGGTAAACTCACTATACGACTTTAGTGTAGACCACCTAAGTACTTAGATAATACTTCGATGTCTTTATCCGTAAGCTTCTTCGCGATATCACGCATCATACCATTCATGTCATTGTTGCGAGTGCCATCACGGAACTTCTCAAGCTGTGATTTGATGTACTCAGGGTGCTGGAATGACACTTTCGGGAACTTAGCTAAAGAAGTACCATTACCACGAGGACCGTGACACGCAGCACAAGCTGGAATACCACGCTCAGCATCACCCGCTTTGTATAGCTTTTGACCTAAAGCAACAACATCTTCAGGCGTTGAACCCGCAGACATAGGTAAAGAAGAGAAATATACAGCTAAATCTTTCATATCTTGATCTGACAGCGGCATAGCCATACCACTCATCACAGGATCCATACGCCCTTCTTTACCACCAGACGTCATACCTAGCTTAAACTCTTGTAGCTGCTTATAGATATAATCTGCATGCTGACCTGCGATTTTAGGATACATAGTCACAGGGGCATTGCCATCTGGACCGTGACATGCTGCACACGTTGCAGACTTTGCTTTACCTGCTTCCGCGTCACCATCGAATGCCGATGCGTTGCTTGCTGACAACGTACCAAGCAACATTGTTAAAGTTAATGCTATTTTTTTCATGGTAAATTCTCTGTTTCCGACCCTGTAATTTGTACCCTCGCGAACAAAGTCGCTCTCTTTATTGCTCGGGCAAATAATACCAATCAGTACTAATTAGGTTGTTATGTTAATCAGATGAATCATACATGCAAACTTAGCAAATATAACGCCAAACAGCACCGATCCATCTAAATACGCCTTGCTCAGTAGTGACTACTGATAGGTATACACTTTAGATTGACATTGCAATTTCTACATTCTACACGATATTACTTTCTCTGGCACGTTTTCTGCCCATATTAAGCTTATAATTTATAGGGACTTGACCTAGATTAATTAATATTGGGACGACGGTTTGGTCAATTAGCGACAAAAGCGGCGTTTAGAACAAATCTCACAATGCTTTTGGTTTCCGTCATACTGTTATAAAATACGCAATTCCATCCGCGAAAGTTTAATCAGTTAGGAGTCAGCGTGCTAAAATCTCGCGTTAAATACAATCAGGCACAATTTATCACAAGTGCCCCAGATATCAGTAAACTGCCACCAGACACTGGAATTGAAGTTGCTTTTGCGGGTCGTTCTAACGCTGGTAAGTCGAGCGCGCTCAATACGCTTACAGACCAAAAGCTGGCACGCACCAGTAAAACACCTGGCCGGACTCAGCTTATTAATACTTTTTCTCTAGGTGAAGATCAGCGTTTGATTGATTTACCTGGCTATGGCTTTGCGAAAGTCCCATTAGAGATGAAAAAGAAATGGCAAAAAGCATTAGGTGAATATTTACAACGCCGCAAATGTCTTAAAGGGATTGTGGTATTAATGGATATTCGTCACCCTCTTAAAGACCTCGATATGGATCTCATCAACTGGGCGACTGGCAGCAATATACCGGTATTAGCGTTGTTGACCAAAGCCGATAAGCTAAAACAAGGTAAGCGCAAAGCAGAAGTACTACAAGTACGTCGAGCGCTAGCTGAAATAGACGGTGATATCACCGTTCACGCGTTTTCTTCTTTGAAAGGTATCGGATTGAACGAATTGGCGTGGAAACTGGATGATTGGTACTTAGGTCCGTTTGTGAAAGAAGCTCAAGAAGAAGCGAGCGAATAATCAAACGTAGGGCGCGCTTAGCTAAGATAAAAGCGCGTCTTTGCCGACATCAGATAAAGACCTTTTTCATCTTCCTCGAGCAATTCAGCCCACTGATAATAGACATTTCGTGAAATTCTAGCGGTTAAACCATAATTGAGTGTGAGAAATGGAATATCTCCTCCATTAACATGCTCAAGGGCTAGTGGAAACACATCACAAATGGGCCACTCACGGCCTAAATTATCTATCGCGATAATACAAGGTGATAACTCCAAAGCCGATGCTTCATCACAATAACGCCATTGCTCGATAATAAAAGGATGAGCAAGCACCTCAATCTCACAACTTTCTGCTGGTGTTTTTAACCAATACTGTTGACCATCAAAGGTTAAAACACTAGCAAACAAGGCAACAAGTGATTGCCGTTTAATTTCACGCCCTTGATGAAACCAACGACCATCCGCAGCAATTTTTATGTCAGAAAAACCGCACGACGGCGCCGACCAATTTTCGGTCGGCGCATGAGTCGTAACATACTGTTTGACTAACGAATCAATTTTGTTCATCAAAAACCAAGTTGAAGCTAACAGGCACACTAGTCGCGATAGTCTTCAGACCCGCAATTTCTCGTAGCGCTTCAATTCCTTTATCTAACCCAAACTGCTTAGAATCGAGAATAAATGCATTTACCGGTGTAACCACCAAGCCATTAGCACTTTTCGTTATCAATAAGTCTAGGCTGATCTTTTGGATCTGACCATGCAGTGTCAATGTTGCTGTTACATCATTGATTTTTTGTGTACCAGCTTTAAGTTTAGCAAGCACTTCAGAAACATCAGCGTTAACTTTCGCCTTTGGGTGTTGCGCTACATTGAACAGCATCTTTTGCATGCGTTCATTACGGATCGGGATCATCGTTTCAACGCTTGCCAAGTCAATATTAACCTCAAGCTCGCCTTTAGCAGATAATGTACTATCTATCGTTTTAAAATGATGTACTTCTGCAACGCTAGTCTGTTTCACAGACACAAAACTAACATCGCTTTGTTGTTGATTAAATTGCCAAGCTGCGAACGCCTGAGAAGAAATAAGTGCACTACCTAAAAGAAGGTACTTTAGCATGACGACTTCCTTATGAAATGAGAGTGAATTGCATTTGAGCGCTCAGTGTAAAACGCAGTGCAAATTAAATAAACCTTTAATCATAAACTCGTCGTTATGTTGGAATACTTTTACGCCCATCGTATTCACTTTATAGCGAGAAAATAGCCTTAGTAGCCAAGCAAAAACGTTGTGATTTAGCTACCCTAAACGATCAATTTTTAACGAAGTTAATAGGGGTTTCATATGCACATTGATTGGGGAGTTACATCAATTGCTATCATCTTTGATAAGAGAAGAAAAAGACGGCCCGTAAAAGTTACGAGCCGCTATAGCAATCTGGGGAGAAGCTATCAATACACTGTATCCTCTTTCGAGAGATACATCATCAACAGGATGTCCTACAGGATGAGGACGGCGCGAACTCTAACAAATAGACGTCCAGAAATAAACACCAAAAAGCAAAACTTGAGCCAATTTGATAAACTTTCAACGTTAATTTGTTTTTTGTTACTAGGGATTAACAGGAGCTACAAAATTAAGACGCTATGCTGCTAGTGTATACTTGCCAACAAAGATGAATGAAGTTGCACTAGTCTAATCGAATAGTGCAACTCGGGTAGATTTTAATATCAACTAGTGTGCTTGTTCCCAGTTGTCACCACTGTCGGCTTCAACTAGTAACGGTACATCAAGTGCTGCCGCAGCGCTCATCAACTCACAGATCTTTTCACTGTATTCAGCAACTTTATCGCTGTGTACTTCAAACACCAATTCATCGTGCACTTGCATGAGCAACTGGATATCATTGCTATCACAGCTTTGTAGCCATTCATCCACTTTAATCATCGCTTTTTTGATGATGTCCGCCGCAGTGCCTTGCATCGGTGCGTTGATGGCTGCACGTTCTGCTGCTTTTCTGCGAGCGCCATTACGCGCATTGATATCCGGTAGATACAAGCGGCGACCGAATAGAGTTTCTACATACCCTTTATCAACAGCCTCTTCACGCGTACGCTCCATATACTCTAATACACCAGGGAAGCGTTCAAAGTACATATCCATATAGTGTTGCGCTTCATTTCTTGGAATATCTAACTGACGTGACAGACCAAAGGCACTCATGCCATAGATCAGACCAAAGTTAACCGCTTTGGCTTTGCGGCGCATATCAGAAGTCACTTCCTCAAGCGGCACGGAAAACACTTCAGACGCTGTTGCGCTGTGTACATCTTTACCTTCAGCAAAGGCACTCAACAACCCTTTGTCTTGTGACAAATGTGCCATGATCCTAAGCTCGATTTGGCTGTAATCCGCCGCGACGATTTGTTTATTATTGTCGGCAACAAATGCCTGACGAATACGACGTCCCGCTTCATTACGGATCGGAATATTTTGCAAGTTAGGATCGCTTGAGCTTAGACGGCCCGTTGCGGTAACGGCTTGATGATAAGAAGTGTGCACACGACCGGTATCCGCATTAACCAATTTTGGTAATTTGTCGGTATAGGTTGATTTCAGCTTAGCTAAGCCACGGTGCTCAATAATAAGTTTTGGCAGAGGATAATCATGCGCCAACTCTTGTAGCACTTCTTCGGCCGTTGAAGGCGCGCCTTTTGGCGTTTTCTTAATCACTGGTAGCTCAAGTTTGTCGAACAATATCGCTTGTAGTTGCTTTGTTGAACTCAGGTTGAACTCCTCACCTGCAATTTCAAAAGCTTGTTGTTCAAGCTCACCTAAGCGCTTTTCAATCTCGATACTTTGCTTCGCTAGCATATCGCCATCGATATGCACACCAGTGCGTTCAATGCGAGAAAGTACGCTCAGCAGCGGTAATTCAATCTCTGTAAATACCTGCTTAAGGCGATTTTCTTTCTCTATTAACGGCCAGAGGTGTTGATGCAATCTCAGCGTAATGTCTGCATCTTCCGCTGCATAAGGTGCCGCCTTTTCTAGCTCAATTTGGTTAAAGGTCAGTTGGTTTTTACCTTTGCCTGCGATGTCTTCAAAGCTAATGGTTTTATGGCCTAAATATTTTAGCGCCAAGGAGTCCATATCGTGGCGAGTTCCTACGCTGTTAAATACGTAAGACTCCAACATGGTATCAAAAGCGATCCCCTGCAGTTCAAGCCCTGCACGAGCAAGCACACTTTGATCATATTTTAAATTTTGACCCACTTTTTTGATCTGAGGATCTGCAAGTAGTGGTGCCATGATCTCAAACACTGTGTCTTGAGAAAGCTGCTCAGGAGCTCCCACATAATCGTGATTGATTGGTAAGTAAGCCGCTTCGCCCGGTGCAACCGCAAAGCTCATTCCAACTAGATCCGCCTGCATATAGTTAACGCTGGTGGTTTCAGTATCAAAAGCGATGAGCTGGGCTGCTTTTAACTTAGTTACCCAGTCATCAAGCTGTGCTCTTGTCAAAATGGTCTCGTACTGGGTGTCGACCTGCGCCGCCGCAGGCGCCGACCCTTCAGCCTCCACATCAACGATATCAGCTTGTGACTGACCATCCAGCAATTCAGCTAACCAACGCTTAAATTCACACTGACCATATAGCTCGATTAAGCGATCTTTATCCATCTCAGCTATCTTAAATTGCTCTAAGTCTTGCTCTACTTCACAATCCAGCTTAATGGTGGCTAATTCATACGACAGTTTTAGCTGCGCTTGGTGTTCCTCTAGTTTTTTCGCCATGGTTTTTGAGCCACGAAAACCTAAATCAGCAATTTTGTCTAAGTTTTCGTAAAGCGAATCAATAGAGCCTAATCCCCGCAGCATCGCCAATGCCGTTTTTTCACCAACGCCAGGTACGCCCGGAATATTATCGACCTTATCTCCCATTAACGCGAGATAGTCGATGATCAACTCAGGACCAATACCAAACTTATCCACTACCCCTTTCGGGTCTAAGATCGTATTCGTCATTGTGTTGATCAACGTGACATGTTCATTAACCAATTGCGCCATATCCTTATCACCAGTGCTGATTAGCACATGGCGACTTTGCTCTGACGCTATTTTAGAGAATGTACCAATCACGTCATCGGCCTCGACACCACTTATACTTACCAGTGGCAGGCCCATTGCTTTAATTATTTCGTGGATCGGCTCGATTTGCGTTCTCAGATCATCCGGCATAGGCGGACGATGCGCTTTATACTCGCTATACATTTCGTTGCGGAAAGTTGGCCCTTTAGCGTCAAAGACTACTACCATATGACTTGGTTGATATTGCTTAAGCAAACTCTTAAGCATATTGATCACACCGTAGATCGCACCAGTTGCTTCACCTTTTGAATTTGTTAAATGTGGTGGCGCATGATAAGCACGAAATAAATAGGAAGAACCATCAACCAAGATCAACGGATTTTGAGGGATCTGAGACATAAATATTGGATCCTAAATTAGTCTTTTGTGGAGTAGAATGTAAGGATGCCACAAGGCACAAGATAAAACGAGTTTCGCGTTATCTCATCATTAGATAAATCGTGCTGCACCTGTGGATAACTTTGTAGACAAACACGAAAAATCGCTCCGAAACTTTGTTTTAAAAGTCAGAGTGCAAATTAAAACTTTGATTTACTTGCGCTTTTTGTGCCTTTTTTATTGTTATTATCTTTACCGCTTTGTGGATAAAGAATTTTTTTAGTCACGCTTAACAATCTGGGTGAGTAAAAAATAGCCTGATTTTCTCAAGCGGAGGAGTATACTAACACAATTGATCAAAGATCATAGAAGATCCTTTATAATTTTTTAATTCGTGCATAATTCTTTTTATGCATATAGCGCGCATGATGTGACATTGAAGGGAGAAATGAATGAAAAAAGTAGCGGTAATTTTAAGTGGCTGTGGTGTATTCGACGGTGCCGAGATCCACGAGTCAGTATTAACACTACTCAATCTTGAAAAAGCAGGGGCAAGCTATCAGTGCTTTGCACCTAATATTGATCAATTCCATGTGATCAATCACATCACCGGTGAAGAACAAGATGAACGTCGTAATGTTCTTGTTGAAGCCGCCCGCATTGCACGCGGAGAAATTGCAGATCTGGAAACATTAAGTGCTGACGAATTCGATGCTTTGGTATTACCAGGAGGTTTTGGTGTAGCAAAGAACCTTTCCGATTTTGCTTTTAAAGGAGCAGACTCTACGATTCTTGAAAGCGTAAAGCGCGTATGTCGTGAGTTCAATCATCAGCAAAAGCCTATTGCTTATTTATGTATTGCACCAGCACTCATCGCCCATATCCATACACCAGGTACACTCGCAACCATAGGTAATGATGTTGATACCGCAGCGGCAGTTAATACGCTTGGTGCAAAGCACGTGGATTGTGAAGTGACCGAGATCGTCGTTGATGACAATGAAAAAGTGATTAGTACACCGGCATACATGCTGGCGTCATCCATTCTTGAAGCCGCGACAGGTATCGAAAAGGCGGTGACTAAACTAATCGAAATGGCATAAAAGCGATCGCTTCTCCTACCCATTCGTAATAGTAAAGGAAAACGTTAGAGCCGATCGACTCACATTTCGGCCTAACGTTATTGCAAATTTAGGCGAAAAAGCTTGCCCTAACGCAATAAATTAATGGTTTTAACCATTTATACTCAAGTTTACGTTTTATAAATGAACAGGTGACGTTATAATCCCAATAATTCCGTCATCCATTATCGTGATTGAACACGTTCAAACGAAGTGAGCAAGGTAAATGAAAAAACTTTCAGCAGCACTTTTATTGCTATCAACAGCCGCAGTTGCGCAACCATACGACAATTCTTTAACTGAAGAAGCGATTAAGAAACGTCTTCAGCCTATCGGCTCAGTATATTTAGCTGGTGCTGAAAGTGCTGCAGAAGCCGAGCCATCAGGACCTCGTTCAGGTGAGCAGGTTTATCAAGCAGCATGTTTTGCTTGTCACGGCACAGGCGCACTAGGTGCACCAAAAACAGCTGACGATTGGGCGCCTCGCATTGCCAAAGGTAAAGACGTATTACTAGACCATGCGATCAATGGCTTCAATGCAATGCCTCCTCGTGGTACTTGTATGAACTGCTCGGATGATGAGATTGCAGCGGCAATTGATTTCATGACAAGCAAATAAATATTTCAACTTCTCTATATTAGGGTAAAAAGACTTATTGGACAGTGCAGCGTTTATCGCTGCATTTTCGTCTCAATATAGTGCCATAAAAGCCATGATTAACCCTAGCTTGATATCGCTCTATAAAGCGAGCAGGAATGAGAAATTTACACTTGACCGCTTCGGCTAAAAGTGAAACTATTAAGCTCAATAATTAAACAACAATAAGAACTGGTTTCGTCATTGGAAGAGCCACAACAGCAGGTTAGGAGACTATCTCGGCGAACCGCCAGATTAGAGTCTTTACTTAAAAAGTATAAAAGAAAGTCTCAACTTCAATACACACTAATTCAGTTATCAGAACAGGCTAGTACTGTTGCTGAGCTTACCTTGTTGTATCCCGCAATCCACAATATTCTGTCTCAATATTTACCTAGCAAAAGCTTTTATGTTGTCCTGCAAAATCGCTTTACTCAAGCGCTTGAGCTATCGTATTTTGTTGATGAGAAAGATGGTATTTCTGTCCCTCTTCATGAAGCACATCACTTCAAAGATGGTGTAACTGGGTTTGTATTTAAAACCGGTGAAACTGTTTACCTCACCAAAGACGACATGCTATCGCGAGCCAATGCTGGCGATTTTAAGATAATGGGTAGTCAAGCAGAGCATTGGGTAGGTGTACCTATCTATCGCGATGGCGCAATTATTGGCGTTATGGTGTCGCAAAGCTACGAAGCGGAACAATCCTACAGCGATCATCAAGTTGAATTGCTTGAAGTGATGTCATTATATTTGGCCACAGCGATTGAACGCGTTAAAAAGCGTGAGTTACTAGAGTCTGAAGTGAAAATTCGCACGCGGGCACTAATGCAAAGTAATGAAGCACTTAATAAAGAAATAGAAAACCGCAAGCGTGCGCTAGAAAGACAGCAAATCTTATTCAAGATCTCTGAATTAGCAACCCAGTTCTCCGATATTGACGATGTTTACCAACAAGTTCACGACATTATTCGTTCTATTACTTTTGCCGACAATCTTTATATTGCACTTTACGATAAAGAGACGAATTGGCTCACCTTCCCGTATAGCGTTGATGAAAAAACCAGTTACAACCCTCGTCCATTTGCAAAAGGGTATAGTGAGCTGGTCATTCGTACTGAGCAAAGCCAATTGATAGATAGTACCCGTGCCAAAGCCTTAGCACTAGAGGGCACGGTAGAGCGCCCTGCAGGCTATAACCACAAGCTTGCTGCAACGAGTTGGCTTGGTGCACCATTAAAAACGGCTACTGGCGTCATCGGTCTGATCGCATGCCAAGCTTACGAGCACAAACACGAATTTAATTATGATGATGTTGAGCTGATCTCGTTTGTATCTAATCAGATTGCCTCTGTACTACAAACGCACCTAGCGAACCAAGCACTTAAGATCAGTCACCAGCAGTTAGAACATCGAGTTGCGGAGAAGACCAAAGAGCTACAGCAAGCCAATTTACATCTACAAATGCAGATGGAAGAGCGCAAAAAGATTGAGCAACAGCTTTATCATGATGCCCATCATGATTCACTCACGGGTCTACCAAACCGTAGTTTGTTTTTAACTCAGCTCGAAAAGACGCTGCAAAAACATCATCGTTACCCCGAAGATAACTTTGCCGTTCTCTTTATCGATTTAGATAAGTTTAAAGACATAAATGATGAATTAGGTCACCAAGCAGGTGATCAGTTTTTGGTGTGGGTGGCTCAGTCGTTTTTAGAGTGTATTCGTGAACACGATTTATTAGCACGACTTGCCGGTGATGAGTTCGTGATCTTACTTGATCACCTAACCGATCGTCAGCAAGCGGAAGATGTCGCCAAGCGTATTATCAAAGTCATGCAGCAACCTTTCTGCTTGAAAGGAGTATGCATGCAAAGTGGTGCCAGCATAGGTATCACCTATAGTAATAAGCTGTATCGTAACACCGATGAAATTATCAGAGATGCCGATGCGGCAATGTACTATGCCAAAAACGCTGGCCGTGGTCGCTATGAATTTTATCATCCATTACTTACCGCAAGCTCAAACGCTCAGAAGCAACAAGAACAGCATCACTTAGATAAGCTCCCTACTCACTTCCGCTGCACGGAAATCGTAAACTGGTCAGATAGCGCCCAGCCAATTGGCTTTTTGGAAGCCTTTGGCGAACATCCAGTATTAGGCAGCACCAGTTTTGATATTCTGAAAAAGTTTGCCGCAGAAAAATCTCAGCTGCTTGAAATTGAATTGCATCTACTAAACAAAGCGCAAGAAATAGCACGTAACCGCGATGAAGATATGCTATTTGGTTGTTCTGCAATGTTACTAGAA
This sequence comes from Pseudoalteromonas sp. NC201, assembly GCF_002850255.1. Classification (NCBI taxonomy): domain Bacteria; kingdom Pseudomonadati; phylum Pseudomonadota; class Gammaproteobacteria; order Alteromonadales; family Pseudoalteromonadaceae; genus Pseudoalteromonas; species Pseudoalteromonas sp. NC201. Next base: position 304,195 of record NZ_CP022522.1, on the reverse strand, counting down.
AGTACACATTTTGACGCGTTAAAGCAGCAGCTACAACGGCAAGACAAAACACTTTGTTTACTCTTCGAAGAGAGCGAAATTCGCTTTGCTTCTAGTCAGCAAGTATTAAATCTCAGAGCCTTGGCCGATATGGGGATCCCTATCGGACTGAATAATTTTGGTAAAGATCGCTGCGATCTAACCCTGATCAGCCAAGTTGACTTTACCTATGTCTTATTAAGCTCGACGTTTAGTAAACGCGTCTTACAACAAACGAGTTATGAGGTTCAATTGCAAGGTATTTTAGCCGTTACTAAAGTGAAGAATATTAAGGTCATCGCCCGAGGTCCTGCGATTTTAAACTTTAGAAGCTTACTGGAAAAGCATGGCTTGCAGCTATTTTTTGGCAAACAGCAAATGTTGGATAAGGGCAACGAACGTGTAGCCTTTATCCAAAATTTTGATAACGAATCAGTCCCGTCTTAGCATTGCCCGTAAATTCGCAACGTTAGATTTACCTTTTTCCATTCGTTCTGCCTGTGTCGCTACAGGCTTTTTCCCTTCAATTTGTAAATCATCTTGCGGCAATTCTTGTACAAAGCGACTCAGCTCTGGGGTGATTTGCTCACCAAATTGACGACGACTTTTGGTATAAGTCAATGTTAGGGTTTGCTGAGCGCGAGTTATACCAACATAGGCCAAACGCCTTTCCTCTTCGACATTATCTTCGTCAATACTCGTTTGGTGGGGTAGTAACCCTTCTTCCATCCCCACCATAAATACGTGTGGATATTCAAGACCTTTGGACGCATGCAGCGTTAATAACTGTACTGCATCTGAGTCATCTTCCTCTTCATTGCGCTCAAGCATATCTCTTAATGTGAGTTTGCTTACCACTTCTGGCAGTGTCATGGCGGGGTTATCAGCATCTCCCGTGAGCATATCACTTATCCAACGGTATAGTTCTGATACGTTTTTCATCCGCATTTCCGCCGCTTTAGCGCTGGGAGATGACTCGTAAAGATACGCTTCGTAATTAATTTCACGGATCATATCTTTTACCGCTTCCAAGGTATCTCCGCGGGTTGCTCGGTCGGAAAGCTCAACCACCCAGCGCGCAAATCCCATCAATGCATTTAAGCCACGACCCGCCAAACGGTCCGCAAGCTCTGACTCAAAACACGCCGCAAATAGACTAATATGACGCTCGTTGGCAAAGCTTCCTAGCTTTTCTAATGTTACCGGACCAATCTCGCGTCGTGGGGTATTGACGATACGTAAAAATGCGTTGTCATCATCTTGATTCACTAAGAACCGCAAATAAGCCATGATGTCTTTGATTTCACTGCGTGCAAAGAACGACATACCGCCACTAATTTTGTATGGAATACGGTTGGTCATGAGTGCTTTTTCAAACACTCTAGCTTGGTGATTTCCACGATAGAGCAATGCATAGTCGCGATAGCTGGTACGTTTCATAAACTTGTGTGAAATGATCTCGGCGACCACACGCTCCGCTTCATGTTCTTCATCACGAGTCGCTATCACACGGATCGGATCGCCATACCCCAGTTCACTAAACAGCTGTTTATCAAATTCATGGGGATTGTTGGCGATAAGGATATTCGCAGCCTTTAGGATCCGCCCTGCGCTACGATAGTTTTGCTCCAACTTGATAAGTCTTAGGCCTGGAAAGTCTTTGCTCAGTAGCACTAAGTTTTGCGGTTTAGCGCCACGCCATGAATAGATAGACTGATCATCGTCACCAACCACAGTAAAACGTGCGCGCTCACCTACCAGCAATTTCACTAACTGGTACTGGCTGGTATTGGTATCTTGATACTCATCCACCAGCAAATAGCGGAAACGTTGCTGCCAGCGCTCTCTCACATCAACTGACTGATTCAAAAGCAAAGTTGGGATCATAATAAGATCGTCAAAGTCTAGGGCATTGTAAGCACGCAGCTGTGTTTGATAACGCGCATAAAGCTGAGCGAATAGCGCTTTTTGCGGCTCTCGCGCTTCTCGAATAGCACGCTCAGGCAAAATAAGCTCGTTCTTCCAGTTACCAATCTGCATTTTCAGCAAATTGAGTAAGTCTTTATCACGCTCAAGCTCTTTTTCAGTGAGTTCACTTAACAACTGATTCGTGTCTTGATCATCAAACAAGGAAAAGCCAGGTTTATACCCTAAGGTCTTGACCTCTTTTTTAATGATTTCCAGCCCTAATGTATGGAATGTCGACACCCACAAACCCTTAGCTTCTTGCTTGCCCAAAGTTTGTGCCACACGTTCACGCATTTCTTTCGCCGCTTTGTTGGTAAAGGTGACCGCTGCGATATTCTTTGCTTTGTATTCACACTGCTGCACTAGGTAGGCAATTTTATTGGTAATAACCCGGGTTTTACCTGAGCCCGCACCTGCCAATACAAGGCATGGACCACTGATATATTTTACCGCTTCGTCTTGTTTTGGGTTGAGCTTCATGCAACTAATCCGGTTATCTTCTCGCTTGGCACAATGTTGGCTACAACTGTCAGTGCTGAGGGGTTGAGGAATTCTTATAAACAGGCCCTAGTTTATCGTATCCATGTAAAACTATGAAGCGAACCTTTTCCGTCTGCGGCGCATAAGGTAAGATGGACTTTGTATACTGACTCGCAAGCTAAGGTAAGAAGATGATTAATCCAGCCAAAATTGAAGAAATTGCTAAGCAAATTTCCAGTAACATGCCACAGGGCGTAAAAAATCTTGCTGAAACATTTGAAGCAAGAACGAAACAGGCGATCCAGAGCAAATTATCAGAAATGGATTTTGTTAGCAGAGAAGAGTTTGATATTCAAAGCAAAGTGCTGATCCGCACGCGTGAAAAATTGGTTGAACTTGAAGAAAAAGTGGCGCAGTTAGAAGCACAACTTGCCAGCCAAGCATCCGACTCGCAGAAATAAGCAACCACAGCTTCGGATAGTAAAGCGTGCGCTTGTGGCGCACGCAATCTCTAAACTCTGTTGACCCTAGCAATAGCGCTGGTTCACACCAAGCAGAGACTTTTCATAGCAAAGCGACAGTTGCTCCATATTTTCTACGGCGTTCACCACCTCATTTAAGAGGCCATCAGCAAGGCCATAAACCCACCCGTGTACCGTCAAAGCTTGACCTCGCTGCCAAGCATCTTGAACGATATTGCTCTGACACACGTTACGCACCTGTTCTATCACATTTAACTCGCAAAGCGCCGCACACTGCTTTTCTTTGCTCACTTGTTCAATAATCGCTTGGTGTTTCTCTTTCACATCAGCGACATGACGCAGCCAGTTATCGATAAGGCCAAACTTAGCATTATCGAGCACCGCTTGCACTCCACCGCAACCGTAGTGACCGACCACCATAATGTGATCTACTTTGAGCACCTCAACCGCATACTGCATGACCGACAAACAGTTGTGATCAGTATGCACCACGACATTGGCAACATTGCGGTGAACAAACAATTCTCCAGGCATTAAGTCAACAATCTCGTTGGCAGGCACACGAGAGTCAGAGCAGCCGATCCATAGATAATCTGGATTCTGTTGTTGCGACAGTTTTTTGAAAAACTCAGGATCACTGGCATTGGTGCGATCTGCCCACTGTTTATTATTATCGAGTAAGTGACTCAGTGGACTTGGGCTCGTATTACACATTAATGGTTCTCCGACTGACGTTCAGCCTGTATCAAAATATTCCTTGGGGTGAGCGACTTTTCGCAAAAAGTACTAAGGGTGACATCATACCCAGCTGCTTGCAGATATAAAACCCTATCCAGGACCAACCAGATCTCAATCGCACGACGAAACACGTGTCGTACTAGCTCAATTCTGTCCGTTACTTGCTTTCGTTCACGCCCAATACGTTCATATTGGTCAAAATCAATTCCGTCAGGTAGGACGAGCTGCTTCTGCTCAGCTGCCCAATAACAGAATTCACTAAACGACCCCGAAAAAATAGCCTTATTGACCGAAGGCACACTCACGTAATGTTTATCTGCGGTAAGTTCTCTGCGCAGCGCATCAAACCCTAAGCGCCAACTCACCTCTTTTTTACGTACTTGTGCCACTCTCCCGGGTGCTGTAACTGTCTCTTGCAGCGCTAACTTCATATCGTGATGAGATAAGTTGAGCTGACTCTGCTGTGCTTCAACACTCATGGCTTGATAATCAGGTGGTGTAAATAAGTGATAGCAGCATGGAGAGAGCGATAGCTTTTTCATGCCATTCGCCACTGCTTGGTGCATAAATACACGATGTAATTCACCACATGCATGCAGGGCAATACCATGGCGGTTTTCAACGAAGTGGTGATGTATGTCATCTTTCAACACGTCGGCACAATGAAAATGCAAGTTTAGATTTTGCCGCTTCGCACTTTCCTCTCCTTGTCGACACAGATCCGCTTGAAGCTCAATACTGTTCACTTCAGGCGCGCCATGATAAGAAAGCAATCGGCCTAAATGACCTTTACCTGCGCACCACTCTAGTACCGATGCTTTAGTTTCGTTTACTGCGGCAACAAAGTCTTGAAGTTGCTCTAATTTACGTCCCTTTATGCCATTGCTCAGCCAAAACGGTAACTCATCTCTACGGCCCACTTTTTGCGGTAAAGCACTTAAGACCGTAAGTTGTTCAAGTTCGGGAATATAGCGACTAAAAAAAGTATAAAGGGCATCAGTGTCACTGTCTAATGTTGATACTGCATCGTCGCTTAATCGCAGTAATTCAGATTGTAGTTGTGGCCAAGGAATAGTGAGATGCTCAAAAGCAACGACTTGCCAATATTGTCGGGTATCGAATAATAATTTATCTAGAAGTTGAAAGCGTTTGCTCGGTTCCACAATGGCCACGGTTGTCAGGGAAACAATACCCTTATTCTAGCGTAATTGTTGATGATATTTACGAGAAAAAATTAAGTGGATATACATTGGAATACAAACCAATGTCAAAATCGCTGCAATAATCAACACCCAAGATAACTTAGGTTGTTCATTCTTCACTTCTGAATAAATAAAGCGCGCTTTGTGTTCATGAAACTGACTCACATCTAAGTGATATAGCTGTGCTATCCATTGCCATTTTGCCGTTGACATTGTTCCAATTGGAATATTAGCCACCTTTATGAACTCCCTTAACTTCTCTGCCTCAAATGCGAGCTGTTCCAAGGATTTTTGGGTAGCGTATTGCTGCTTCGTTATCGCTAAGGTTTCTTCTAGATGTAACATAGCGTATCGCCAACCTTTAAGGCTCGCACGACGAAAGCGTTTAACAAGCTCAGGGCGGTTTTCTAGTACGCTTTCCGTAGTAAAGAGCACGTCAGCATAAACGTTTAAGCCAAACTGCTTTGGGCAAATTTCACGGGTTGATAGACCGCTTTGCTGTACTGCATAGGGCTCATTGGTGCTATAAACTTGCATCGCATCAAATTTACCAGCGATAAAGTCTTTCAGTGGCTCATTGCCTGAATACAAGCGCATATTTTGTGTATTGACGCCGGCACGTTGCAACATCATGAGCAACTCACCGTTTTCTGTGTGTCCTAAATGACTGAGGCGTTTCCCCTGAAAATCACGAGGAACATAAATATCACTGTCGGCTCTTACCATCCAACAATAAGGAGAAGACTGTAGTATCGCAGCAAGCGCCACAAAGGGTTTACCATTGAGTCTTTGTTTTAAGAGGCCTGAGTGAAACACACCAAACTGAGCTTGACCATATAACACACGAAAATCAACGTTAGGATTATTGGGATCGGCAGGAAGAATATGAACGTCTAACCCTTCCCTATGATAAAACCCTTTTTCCTTTGCCATATAGTAACCAGCAAACTGAAATTGATGTGTCCACTTTAACTGTAATGTGACTTTTTCAAGGGCTGCAATTTGAGTGCTCAAAAATAAAAGTAATAACGCAACATAGTACCTAAACATCATATCCTTGCGTTTTTCAACTGATAATAGCTAACTATAGTTTACAGTGCTCAGGCTGCCATTAAGATTGGATAAGTATTGAATATAACAGTAAGCTAAGTGCTACTTTAGCTGACTAGGGCTCAAAGCAGTTGTACTTTACAATTCTCTATATGTGTACCTAGTATGTTCTTAAGGTGATGATAGATCTGCTCTTGGCTGCCTTTACACATAATGTCATAGCCATTACCATTATTCTTCTCGATGATCCCAAGATAATTCTCATCGATAGCGACAGACTCAACTTGTGCTATTGGCATCATAGTTTTATTTTCCCCGTAGATGAGTATTAACTTCTCGCCCTCTTTTAATAACATCTGCTCTGGGCGTCTGTTGGTATCAAAATCGCCTCGGAATACGACCGATATCATTGTTATTACAAGCGCAATTGGCAAGAAAAGTGTGTGCTCGATCAGGTCTGGCCAAAGCGCGCTCACACCAAAATATAAGCCCGCAAACAATACAAGCCTTGCAACTAACGTGATGAAGATGTCCTTATTTGTTCTTTTTCTAATCATGTAATTCACTGATAAAATTAGATACTTTCATGACCAGCGTACCTAACTCAGTACTTATTATCCAGCCTTTTGCTTTGTTAACTGCTCGCCATGCAAAAAGCGTGTAAAACACGGGTTATTTGTTTCTTCTTGAAATTGATACGCTAACTTTGCAAGATGTTCATCAAAACGCTCATAATCACTGGGCTCAACTTCAAAAGCGGCTAACACATTACCCTGTGCCGCACCGTGATTGCGATAATGAAATAAAGTAATATTCCAATTACAGCCGAGCATGTCTAAAAAGCGCGCTAATGCGCCTGGATATTCAGGAAATTCAAACCGCAATAAACGCTCATTCATGACGCTTGGTGGTTTACCACCCACCATATATCTCACATGTAACTTTGCCAGTTCGTTATCTGATAAGTCGTCAAACAGATAGCCATTTTGATGCAACGAGGCGGTTAACTCAGTTAGTTCTTGCTGGCCATTTCTAAGCCCGACACCAACAAAAATTTGCGCTTCGCCACAGCCGGCATAGCGATAGTTAAACTCAGTGATCGCTCGGCCACCAAGAGAGTGACAAAAACGCTTAAAGCTGCCTTTTTCTTCAGGAATAGTCACCCCGAGCAATGCTTCATGTTTAGCACCTAGCGCCGTTCTTTCGGCGATATACCTCAACCGATCGAAGTTTAAATTAGCGCCTGACAAGATAGCCGCAACACTCAGCCCCTTTTCGCCCGTTTGCGCGAGCCACTTCTTCAAGCCCGCAGTTGATAACGCGCCGGAAGGCTCTGCAGTTGCTCTCGTCTCCACAAAAATATCTTGAACCGCCGCACAAATTTCATCGGCATTAACCGTCACGACTTCGTCGCAGAACTTTTGTGCTAATCGAAAAGTTTCTGTACCAATAAGCTTTACCGCCACGCCGTCCGCAAAGCCACCGACTCGCTCAAGCTCCACGGGCTCTCCCGCTTCAAGCGCGGCTTTAAGGCATGCACTGTCCTCAGCTTCTACCCCAATAATACGGATATCAGGGCGAAGTGACTTCAAATACACCGCCATTCCCGCAAGCAAACCACCACCTCCTACAGGAATAAATACGACATCTAGTTCATCAAGTTGCTGAATTAACTCTCGCGCCACCGTACCTTGGCCGATGATCACATCTTTATCATCAAACGGCGGGACAAAAACACCACTTTGCGCTGCACAAAGATCTAGCGCGTACTGCTTTGCCGCATCGAAGTGATGGCCGTGTAAGATCACTTCACCACCGAGTTTACGAACCGCGTTGACCTTGATCTCTGGCGTAGTCACAGGCATTACAATGGTGGCGTGCTGACCTAGATGCGTTGCACTTAGTGCAACCCCTTGAGCATGATTACCCGCAGAAGCAGTATACACCTGCGCTCCTTTCGGCAACTGACGTAGCTTGTTATACGCACCACGCAATTTGAAAGAATAGACCGGCTGTTGATCTTCTCTTTTTAGCCAAATTTGGTTACCAAGCTGGGCGGACATTTGCTCTAATTGATTCACTTGCGTTACCTCAACGAGCGGTGCCACATTCGCCTGAATAATGGCTCTAAAGTAATCAAGCTCTTGGGAAACCATCGCTAGCCTAACTCCTCTAGTTTTTGTAAGTCACGTACCGCGCCTTTGTCGGCACTCGTTGCTAACAGTGCATAGGCTTTTAGTGCGGGACTCACATAACGTTCTCTGTTAACTGGTTTGTACGCTTCTTTACCACGAGCGAGTTGCTTTTCATGGCGCAGCGCCAACTCGGTGTCGTCCAGTTTAACGTCAATACTGCGATTATAGATGTCGATGGCGACAACATCGCCGTTTTCAACCAGCGCCAAATTGCCACCACTGGCAGCTTCTGGAGACGCATGACCAATAGAAAGTCCAGAAGTACCGCCAGAAAAACGACCATCGGTAAGTAAAGCGCAGTCTTTATCTAGCCCCATCGATTTAAGATAGCTAGTTGGATACAGCATTTCTTGCATACCCGGACCACCTTTAGGCCCTTCGTAGCGAATGATCACTACATCACCTTTCTTAACTTGGCCACCCAGTATTCCCTCGACGGCATCGTCTTGAGATTCAAATACTACAGCGGGCCCCGTAAAGCGCAGCATTTCATCGGCCACCCCGGCACTTTTCACGATACAACCATCAGGCGCTAAGTTACCTTTTAATACTGCAAGGCCGCCATCTTGCCTAAAGGCATGCTCGATAGAGCGAATACAGCCGCCTTCACGGTCTAAATCAAGCTCATCCCAGCGATACTCTTGGCTCATAGCTTGGGTAGTGCGGATCCCAGCAGGCCCCGCGCGATAGAAAGTTTGTGCCCGTTCATTATCACTGTCTGCAGCATTCCAACGCGCAATAACTTCACCTAGATTTCCGCCAGCAACGTGCCCCACCGACAAGTCCAATTTATCGCCTCTGGCCAGCTCGTTGAGAATGGCCATAATGCCGCCAGCACGGTGAACGTCTTCAATGTGATACTGTTGTGTTGCCGGAGCAACTTTACACAAAAAGGGTGTGCTACGAGATAAGCGGTCTATGTCATTCATATCAAAATCGACAAAGCCTTCTTGCGCAGCCGCCAATAAATGCAGCACGGTATTGGATGAACCGCCCATCGCGATATCTAATGTCATGGCGTTCATAAATGCGGCTTGGTTAGCAATGTTGCGTGGCAGCACTTGCTCGTTGTCTTTACCATAGTACTCATCACATAAAGCCATGATGCGATTTGCTGCGCCCAAATAAAGCTGTTGGCGGTCTTTGTGTGTCGCTAATGTCGTACCATTACCAGGTAACGCTAAGCCCAGCGCTTCTAAAAGACAGTTCATGGAGTTGGCAGTAAACATGCCTGAACACGAACCACAAGTAGGACAAGCAGAGCGCTCAACTTGCTCAGAGTCTTCATCACTCACCGTCGGATCTGCGCCTTTTACCATGGCATCGACAAGATCCAATTTTAGATCGATATCCGCTAAACGAGTTTTTCCCGCTTCCATCGGGCCGCCGGAAACAAAGATCACCGGAATATTCAACCGCAGTGCCGCAAGTAGCATACCAGGGGTGATCTTGTCGCAGTTAGAAATACAGACCATAGCATCGGCACAATGAGCGTTAACCATGTACTCTACCGAATCTGCAATTAAGTCTCGAGACGGAAGCGAGTAAAGCATGCCGCCGTGACCCATGGCGATACCATCATCAATAGCAATGGTATTAAATTCGCGAGGTACGCCGCCAGCTTCTGTTATCGCATCAGCCATCAATGCGCTAAGTTGATTGAGGTGAACATGACCCGGAACAAATTGGGTATATGAATTCACGACCGCAACGATCGGTTTATGGAAATCACTGTCCGTCATTCCCGTTGCTCGCCACAATGCACGAGCTCCCGCGCGTTGTCTGCCCTCAGTAGTTGTCTTGCTCCGTAATTTAGCCATGTTTCACCTTTTTCTCGGCTATGCCGAGTTCCTCATTCCCACAATTTACAATGCGCTTTTGTTCGGGCCGTTTGACCCCGATACCAATAAAATTATTCGTTTACGTACTCTAACCAGCCATTTTCGTCATCAGCTTGACCTTTAACCAAAGCGAAATAGGCCTGCTGTAACTCTTCCGTAATTGGACCTCTACCACCATTACCAACCGTAATTTTATCTACGCTGCGAACAGGTACTACTTCCGCTGCGGTACCAACCATAAAGAACTCATCAGCAAGATAAAGCGCTTCGCGAGCGATCGGCTCTTCACGTACTTCATAACCGCGTTTTTTCGCCAAATGGATGATAGTGTCACGCGTAAGACCTGGTAGAATACAAGCTGTGGTAGGCGGGGTGTAAAGCACGCCTTTTTTCACAACAAATAAGTTCTCACCAGCACCTTCGCTCAGATAACCATTAACATCAAGCGCGATCCCTTCAACATAACCATTACGCTTCGCCTCACCTGAAATAAGCTGTGAAGATAAATAGTTACCACCCGCTTTAGCCGCTGTAGGCATGGTGTTTGGTGCAAGGCGGCTCCAAGAAGAAACACACACATCAACACCTTGCGCTAAGCCTTCTTCACCAAGGTACGCACCCCATTCCATCGCAGCGACTGTCATATCTGCACGGTGCGATTTCGGATTTAAACCAAGGCCGACATGACCTAAAAATGCAAATGGACGAAGGTAAGCATTGGTAAAGTCATTTGCACGGATTGTCTCTTTACATGCCGCAATTACTTCCTCTTGGGTAAAAGGAATTTCCATACGGTAGATCTTCGCGGAATCAAAGAGGCGCTGAATATGATCGGTTAAGCGGAAAACAGCTGGACCATTTGGCGTATCGTAAGCACGGATCCCTTCAAAAACTGAGCTGCCATAATGTAAAGCATGACTAAGCACATGGGTGGTCGCTTGAAAATAAGGAACCATTTCACCGTTATGCCAAATTACTTCTGATGTTTGTGTCATTGTTAACTACCTTAATTCTTCTAAATTGCCTGTTTCTGTAGTGTATGCAAGTCAACCGCTTGCACTTCTACTAGCTTACTCAGTTGTGAGGTTAATAAATAGATAGGTTTGTCACTATCTACCGTCATTTTGACGTGGAATAAGTCATCTTGACCTTGTAATTCCAAATTCGTTAAGCGAAATCCGCGATGTCTGGCTACGCGTAAAAAGCGCTCCACTGCGATACTCTGTTGTTTTACTGCAACGGTTAAATGGTGTTTCATGAAAGGCTCTCCGTCATCATTTCATCATTGGCAGCACCAGGTGGAACAAGCGGCCATACGTTTTCTTTATCGTCGATACAAGCATGTAAAATATAGGGCCCTTGCGCATTCACTATGGCGTCAACGGCATCATCTACTTGGTTTGCATGAGTAATTGTCTGTCCAGGAATACCGAACACGGCAGCCAATGAGACAAAATCTGGATTGTCTGACAGGTCGGTTTCACTGTAACGACCGTCAAAAAAGAGTTGCTGCCACTGTCTCACCATACCCAGCCTTTGATTGTCTAATATCAATATTTTAACTGGCAGGTTATTACGGCGGATGGTTGCTAACTCTTGAATATTCATCATGATGGAGCCATCGCCTGATACCGTGATCACCGTGTTGTCTGGACGTGCTATCTGTGCCCCAATTGCAGCAGGTAAGCCAAATCCCATCGTGCCTGCACCGCCACTACTTAAGTGATTGCTTGGATGACTGAATTTCATGTGCTGGGCCACCCACATTTGATGTTGGCCTACATCGCAGCACACTACCGCTGTATTGGGTAGCTTCTGGCTAAGTTGATTTAACAAATACGGTGCAAATACTTTTTCGCCAGGATAGTCATAACGCCATGCATGTTGACGTTGCAGTGCTTCGATGGTCTCTAGCCATTCGCTATTCGTAACCACACACTCAAGTTGTGGCAATGACTGTTTTAAGTCTGCAATAAGCGAAGCCGCTGCGGGTTTGCGTTTACCCACTTCTGCAGGGTCAATATCTAAATGGATCACCTTTGCCCCTGCAGCAAACTTTGCCAAATTCCCCGTTACACGGTCGTCAAACCGTGCCCCGATACATACCAATAAGTCGCATTGCTGAACCGCCAGATTCGCCGCCTGAGTACCGTGCATACCGAGCATTCCTAAGTCATAATCATAATCCGGCGTTACGCTGCCCAAAGCTTTTAGCGTCGATACGGCCGGCATATGGGTCTTTTCTAAAAATTGCATCAGCTGTGACTGCGCATCAGCGCTTTGCACGCCACCGCCAATGTAGGCAACAGGTCGTTTAGCGTCACATAATAATTGATTGGCTTTTGCTACTTCAGTTTGTGAAACCTTCGGCTGTTCGTCTTGTGGCGCAGCAAAAGGATGAAAAGGTACTTTAGCTAACTGGATATCTTTGGGAATATCGACCAACACCGGACCGGGTCGGCCAGACTGCGCTAAGTACATGGCTTCTTGTAATATCTCAGCCAAGTCTTCCGCTCGCTCAACCATGTAGCTGTGCTTAGTACATGACAAAGACATGCCCAGTACATCCACCTCTTGAAAGGCATCCGAACCGATAGCAGCGGTCGGCACTTGCCCAGTGATAGCCAATAGCGGAACTGAATCCATCATGGCATCAGCAAGTGCGGTGATAAGGTTCGTCGCGCCGGGTCCAGAAGTGGCAAAACAAACCCCAAGCTTGCCAGTACTGCGAGCATACCCAACAGCAGCAAAACCAGCACCTTGCTCATGACGAGTCAAATAATGCTTAACTGGCGCGCCATACAAAGCGTCATAAATGGGCATGATGGCACCACCTGGGTAACCAAATACGTGTTTAACGCCTTGCTCTTCTAGCACCTTGATAACAAGTTGTGCGCCGGTTGTTGAATTGCTCATGATCTGCTCTCAGTTGCCTTTTTTATGCCCTAAAACGAAAACGCCCCCCGAACCTTTTGGTGCGGGGGGCGTTTATGCTGATACTTTTCTTACAGCACTAACTAGCCCCCGCGGTAATAATAATCACCACGTTGATAATCACGACTAGTAGAGTTGCTGTTAGTAACATTGCTTGAATTCCGTAAATTTAAACTTGGCAATCATTCAGTGTAAGTACTGTGCTGCCTCTTTTTCTATTAATACCGCGCCTTGCACACTGAAGTCAACACAAAAAACTATGCTATTTAAAATTAAAAACCCGAGTTTAACGCATAAAAAAACCAAAAAACCACAAACTAAAGAATTAAAACAACCACACATTTTAAAATGCGAATTTTCTATTGGTTCAGTTTCGATATAACGAAAAATTTACTTTCCCGATTTGCCCATATGAAATTTTTTCTACCGCCCAAGCGTACTTCATTTTTTAGTGACATTCACATTTCGATATCGCAGACTGACTTTTTAAAACCAACAGGGATCATTACTATGGTTAAAGTATTTTCACCATTGTTATTTATTTATCTTTACTTAAGCCTTTTCAGTAATCTCGCCAACGCAGAAGTTGGCCTGTGGAAAGTAGAAAAGGACAACAAAACGTCGTACTTATTTGGTACCGTCCACGTCGGTGACGAACAAATGCATGGTTTACCAGCCAAGGTAAAAAGCGCCATTGCGAGTAGTGATAGAGTCATGGTTGAAGTGAACTTAGAGGCGCTTTCTCCATTTGCGATCCAACAGCGCTCCATGCCATTTATGCTGTTAAAAAACAACCAAACACTAAAAGATCAGCTCTCTGCAGAAGTCTATCAGAAGCTACAAGACTACTTTTCCAAAAAGCAGATAGATATCGCCTTATTTGAACGCTATGCGCCATGGGCCGTGATGATAACTATGCTACAACTGGAATATCAAAAGCTTGGATTTACCGATACCAATGGCATCGATAAACAAGTAATTGCCTACGCAAACGAAAAGAAGATCCCAATTGGTGAATTTGAAACCTTAGAATATCAGCTTGAAATGTTCAGTCAGCTGAGTATTCATAGTGACGCTATGCTCAAGGAAACATTTGCACAGATGTCTGATTTGAACACCTACTTCTTGGATTTAGTTTCCGCATGGCGAAGCGGCGATTTAGAGAAGTTATCACATTACTATCAGGTAAGTTTTTCGGATGATAAATATGGCAAATTAGCCGAGCAATTGATGATCATTGAACGCAATAATAACTGGGTGAAAATGCTTAAAAAGCAGCTCCCCAATGAATCAACGTTTATTGCCGTTGGTGCATTACATCTTGTTGAAAAATATGGTCTTGTTGAGCAGCTTAAAAACAATGGTTATTCAGTCACCCGACTATAACACTCAGCGCTATCTTGCCAAGAGGTAAGCAGTTTACTTTGTAGGCGTGTTAAACAGATACTTCCATTAACACGCCCTAAAAAAATAAAAATCTTTTTAAACCTTTTCATTTTTATGTGCGACTTACCTTTCAAACACTCTCGTTGAAGGTAAAAAATAATGAAAAAGGTAGCGTTAGTTTTAGCATTAAGTGCAGCGGCAATGACTGCACAAGCAGAAGAATCAAAAACCATTACAGCATCATTCCCAAGCAATAGCCTAGCCGAGTTAGAAGTGGATATTGCCGTAGGTAAAATCGACCTACAAACTTACAACGGCGACACCATAGAGGTCGAAATTTTGGTTGAACCGAAAGAGTCAGACAGTTGGTTTGGTAAACCAGATGTGAGTGAGGCCACCCTAAACAGCAACACATCAGGGGATAAATTATCACTTGAGATCAATTCGGATGATTATGAACTATCTTGGCAAGTTAAGGTGCCTGTTAATTTGGCTTTAGATGTTGAGGTTGGTGTTGGCAAAATTGATATTCAAGATCTTAATAACTCTGCTGATTTAGAGGTAGGCGTAGGAAAAATTAAAATTGAGACTACCACCACCGATTTCAAAAAAGTGTCTTTAGATTCAGGTGTTGGTAAAACGGCAATGTCAGGTTTTGGCAACGTAGAAACTTCCGAAAAGAGTATGGTTGGCTCGACAACAGACTATCGTGGTCAAGGCCAGTATTCCATCGATGCAGAAGTCGGAGTTGGAAATATTCGTTTAAGACGAGACTAAGTCTCCACACTTATTCAGTAATAGCGCCACTTTGCTATGCAGCACATCCGGTTGCAACGGCTTATACAAATGAGCCGTTGCGCCAAGTGCGTAGACCTTATCCAGATCCTCCGCATTGGTATTTGCGGTCACGACCAAAATAGGCACAGCTGGATCTAGCTTTCTCAAACGCTCAGTGGCTTCAAAGCCATCCATCACAGGCATATTCAAATCCATTAGCACGATATCAAACTTACCCACCTCATATACTTCAAGGGCACCTTCACCATGTTCGACATGCGTTACCAATTTTGCTATGGGCTGAAGCATTTTTTCAATCACGCGTGCATTTAGTAAATTATCTTCCACCAGTAAAATGCGAGCCGACACCTGCTCCATTGTATGAGCCGGTACCTGTTGATTGTCAATTTCAATAGGGACTCTCAGGATTGCTCTTGTACCGATTGGCTCCCTTGCACTAAAATCTAATCGTCCTCCAAGCGCTGAGGTGAGTAATTGGCAACGCTTCAGCCCTAACTGCGTGCCTTGAAAATGCTCGCTATGCACAGCTTCTCGTAACTGCTGATAGTCGAACCCAGGCCCAGTATCTTCAACGACAAATTCTAAATATGGTGTATCTTCATCTATAACCAAATCCGCAAATACTTGAATGCTGCCACGCTCAGTAAATTTAATTGCATTATTAACCAATTCACTGATCAACCAACCAACACGCTTACAATCACAATAACAAGTCACATCTAACTCATTACTCAATGCCAAATTAAAAGCGAGAGATTTCTTGTGTGCGGTTAGTTGAAAGGCGATACAAGCTGACTTTATTACTTCTCGCAATGCGACTTGATGACGCTCAATAACCACTTCTTGCTCGGAAAGGTTATTAAAGTCTTGAACCGAATAGAGTAATACATCCAATTGATTTGCTGCGCTTTTCACATGCTGTAATTGCTGCGTGTCTTTGCTCCTCAGATATTCATCTAAATACCCCTGAATGGCCTGCAATGGTGTTCTTAGCTCGTGACTAACGCGTGCTAAAAATCGTGATTTTGAGTGTAATGCATCGTCAGCAAGCTTTCTTGCCGCCTCTAATTTATCGAGTGCTTCAGCAATTTCTCGCGCCATTGGGCGAAATACAAGTTTCGCTTCTATAAACAGTAGCAACAGTCCAAGTAGCCAGATTAACAATTCTATTTTCCTCACCATCTCTGTTTTACTTCGCGCATGCTGCTCGAATAGTGAAACGGCATCATTCAGGTTTGGGAGTATATGCTGAGACGCAGTAAAGATTTGCTCCATTAATTGAGGAGTGGATTGCTGTAACCGAGACCTTGATAAAGTGACAAAAGTAGTACTTTGCAAATCCAACTGCACCGGCCCTTGGTAGTAAAGCGCTGTAAGCGCCTCATTCAGATAAATAGCCTCTCCACTACTTTCTGTTTTAGTTAAAAACTCATGATTACTTTCAAACTTATCAATGGCTTGACGTAGCGCTTCACTATCTCGTTGATTGTCTTGCGCACTATATAGCGCGATACGTTGGGACAACATCCGCTGCATACCCGCAATATTAATTACGTGTGCATCTAGGCTCTGCTGATACAGCAAGTACTGCATAATCCCCATCGCCATCGACAGCAATATAGCCATAGCTAGTAACGCCCCGATATAGCGATTTTTAACTTTACTTATTAACGACATATTTTTGTTTTTCATCTCATAGCATTGTCTCAGCGGCAATGTTAAGTGTAGTTAACAATCGTATTATTTACAGTCTGATGCTTGACACCTAGACGGCCAAAATGTTTCAATGCGCGTTCACCCTATTTAGATAGTTTGATGCTAAGGCGTCAAATTAAGGGCTGGAAGAGGTGCGTTATTCAGGTAACTAAGTGAAGGAGAGCAAACTCCGTTGCAGCTTAGTGAGGGGAATACACGCCGAGAAATTGAGTTATTGTTTGCTAATACTCATTTCGGGCGACTGGGCTGAATCCCAGCGACTGTCACCAACATACTTGGTGGAGAGCTTCTGGTCTTAGAAAAATAAGGCCATTGGCTGCCTTATCCTTTTTAAGTCCATTGCTCTTCGAATTTTAACGGTTCGAAGTTTGGACACCCTCCTAACTCCGAACATGATTTAAGTTCGGTAGAGATGAAATCACAATTCAACTTATCTGACTATCCGTTGTGGACGGCTTTAGTAACGCCTTTTGATGCTGAAAATCAGGTTGATTTTAGCACATTAACGACGCTTGTACGCGATCAAGAGCAAGCTCGTAACGGTATTCTTTTACTAGGCAGTACCGGCGAAGGCCTTGCGCTTACCCAACAAGAGCAGCAGCAAATCGTTGAGTTTGTTTGCCAGCTCGCCCCGAGCGTACCGCTCATGGTTGCCGTTGGCGGCAGTAATCTTGAGCAGCAAACACAATGGGTGCGCTTTTGTAATACACAACCCATTCATGCGCTCTTACTGGGCTCACCAATCTACGCAAAGCCCGGCAAAGTTGGTCTGGCACATTGGTTTAGTACACTACTCGATGAGAGCCACAACCCTTGTATGCTCTACAATGTACCTGGTCGCAGTGCTGTTGCTATCGCCCCTGAACTACTCGGCGAACTAGCTTGCCACCCTAATCTGTGGGCACTAAAAGAAGCCAGTGGTGATATTGCCACCTTTGAAGCATTTCGTCAGGCAGCACCTGATGTCGCCATCTATAGCGGCGACGATGGCTTAATGCCCTACTTTGCACAAGCAGGTGCAACGGGTCTGGTGTCTGTTGCAGCAAACGCATGGCCACAGCAAACCGCAGAATTTGTAAGGCGCTCGTTAAGCGGCACCTCTCCTAATTTATTTACCACTTGGTCAGAAGCTGCAAATAGCTTATTTGCAGTGGCAAATCCCATACCAGTCAAAGTGTTAATGCACTTGCAAGGGAAGCTCACAAGTCCAAACTTGCGCCCGCCACTGACACATTTGGAACTCACCCATACCGATGCGATCACTCGCGCGAACGAAACTATTTTATCTTGGAATTAAGGCAGTAAACATGAGCTGGTTAACCCTACTAAACGATTTAGAAAATGGCACAGTACGTGCGGCAACACAGGATGAGCAAGGCCATTGGCATGCTAACGTAGAAGTAAAACAAGGGATCCTTGAAGCATTTAGAAATGGCGTAAATACGGAGTTCCCAGGTGGATTTGTTGATAAAGACAACTTAGCACCACGCGGATTTGCTGCCCAAGATGGCGTTCGTATGGTTCCTGGCGGAAGCAGTGTAAGACGTGGCGCTTACGTTGCAGCCGGCACAATCATTATGCCACCGGCTTATGTCAACATTGGTGCCTATATTGATTCAGGTACTATGGTAGATAGTCATGCGTTGGTTGGTTCTTGCGCGCAAATTGGTAAAAATGTGCACCTTAGCGCAGCTGTGCAAGTAGGTGGTGTATTAGAACCAGTTGGAGCAAGTCCTGTTGTTGTTGAAGACGATGCCTTTATTGGTGCAGGCTGTGTATTGGTTGAAGGGGTTGTTGTTAAACGCGGTGCCGTATTAGCACCGGGCGTGCGCCTTTCAGCAAGTATTCCTGTCTATGACTGCGTGAACGAGCGCTTGCTTGACAAAGGTGAAGCCATCCCTGAAAACGCGATAGTGATCCCAGGCTCTCGTCCAGCCTCAAGTGAGTGGGCGCGCGAGCAAGGACTAAGTATGTCATGCGCACTTATCGTAAAATACCGTGATGAACAAAGTGATGCATCACTGGCGCTGGAAGAGGTTCTACGCTAATGACTTGGTTGAGCACGTCACAGCGAACTGCAGCTGAGGCATTGATCCAGCAACAAGATACGCCATTCTTTTGCTACGATTTAGATAAGCTAAGTGCACATGTTAAGCCCTTAGTTGATCAGCAAATCGTTAAGCTTTGGTATGCCGTAAAAGCGAATCCGTTATCACATATCATTCAAACCCTAGATAACGCTGGGTTTAACTTTGATGTGGCATCTAGCGGCGAGCTTGATCAGGTGTTATCTCAAGGGATCGCACCTGAACGCGTGCTCAACACAGGTCCTGCCAAATCGCTAAAGCAGATCCGTCATTTTGCCACACAAGGCGTACGTATTTTCGTGGCTGAAAGTCACAATCAAGTACGCTGGTTAAATCAAGTGGCCGAACAGTTTGAGCTTCAATTTGAAGTTTTACTGCGGGTGCAGTTACGCTTTGATAAAGCAGAGCACAATCCACTTGGTGGCAATACGCTGACTCCTTTTGGTCTTGGCGCAGAGCAGTGGCAAGCCCTAACTTTAAGTGACTACACCTACCTAGACTTTGTCGGACTGCATATTTTCCAGTGGGGCAATATGCTCTGCAGCGATACGCTCGCTGAACTTTGGCAGGCCATGGTTGCACCTTTAGTTCAGCTCGCTGCTGATTTAGGGATTACTCTAAAGGTGCTCGACTTAGGTGGCGGCCTTGGCATTCCCTATGATAGGCAAAGCCCTTCTCTCGATTGGCAGAAATTATTAGACACGCTCGCATTGATAAAATCCGCCACGCAAGTGCAAGAATTATGGATGGAGTTAGGCCGCTATGCGGTTGGCGAATGTGGTTTTTATCTCAACCCTGTGGTGGAACAAAAGCAAAACTACGGTGCACAACAACTGATTGTCGCAGGCGGTGTCAATCACCTGCTGCGTCCGGCCGTTACCGGACAAGCTTTCCCCGCTGAATTGTTACGCCAGTCTCAAGCTGAGGCCATAGACTTTCATATTCATGGCCCACTTTGCACAGCATTGGATAAATTAGGCACCCTAGCCTTACCAAGCGACAGTGCCGATGGCGATTGGCTTGTTTTCAGTCAGTGTGGCGCTTACGGCTACACCGAAAGTATGCCGTTCTTTTTATGTCATGAGCTCCCTGCAGAGTACATCATTTCAGCTGGAGAAATCAGCTGTGTCCGTGAAGCAGAGCCCGCTTCAAGTTATTTGAGGTAAACATGAATACCATTACACAACAACATATTCAGGTTGGTGAAATTGCCAATGGTCTGCCTTTGACTATTCCAGTCTATCGCATCAAAGGCGATGGCAGTGGGCCTAAGGTGTATATTCAAGCGAATATGCATGGCGCCGAGGTGCAAGGTAATGCAGTGATTTATCAACTGCTGGAACAGTTGAAGCAATTGTCATTAAAAGCGGACATCACCCTAGTGCCTTACGCAAACCCGATTGGTTGTAATCAGAAATCTGGTGAGTTTACCTTAGGGCGTTTCGATCCAATTACGGGCACGAATTGGAATCGAATGTACATCAACCATTCCGGGTTGGTTGCCGAGTTTGTGGAGCAAAACCCGACGCTATCAATAACAGAAATCGCTCAGCAATTTCGCCAACGATTAGTTGAGCGCACCCAAACACTACTTGATGGGCCCTTAGATAGGTTGACGACAGGTAAGCGCATCGCCTTGAATTTACAGCGTCTAGCTCATGAGGCTGACATTGTTTTAGACCTTCATACGGGACCAATTTCAGCAAAACACCTGTATTGTCCTGAGTATGCAAAAAACAGCGCTCGATATTTTGATATTCCACATGTGTTACTTATTCCCAGTGACTTTGATGGAGCAATGGATGAAGCCAGTTTTTGTCCATGGTGGAACTTGCAGCAAGCCTATCAGGCTATAGGCCGAGAGATCCCAGTATTAACCGAAGCGTTTACGGTTGAGCTTGGCTCTCAAGAAAAAATTGATTTAGCGGAAGCATTGAATGACGCTAATAGCATTTTGAGCTACCTGAACTATAAACAGGCCTTTCAAGATGCACACTTTATGCCGCAAGACATCACCCGTTACGTCTGTCGACTAGAAAATTATCGCGCCTTTTATGCCCCAATGGGTGGTATGGTGGAATATACGGCAAAGCTTGGAGAGCATATCAAGGCGGGTCAAACCATCGCCAAAATTCTCAGAATGGAGCGCTATTTATCAGAAACGCCCTTAAATGAGATCAAGTTAGACGAAGATGCCATCGCCATTTTGCACTTTGCCTCTGCTAGTGTGAATCAAGGTACTGAGCTTTATAAGTTTTTTACTCAAGTTGAAACGCTTTAACTTGAGTACTTTTATTGCGTGAGAGTAAGTCAAAGCAAATAAGCTCTGCTTGTTTAGCTTAACGCTTACTAAGGTATGGCGGCGATAGCCGCCACCTTTTTCTTATTCGACCGTATTTTTCTTTCTGACATTTTTGACCTTCGAGATTCATTTCCCTTTCATTATCATTGGTTAATAATGTAATCAATTGTACTTACTCTCGGCGCACACAGGATGAAACTTACACACTTATCAATACCGGCTTTGGCCTTGCTTACCTTTCCACTTTACGCTCAAGAAGCCCAACAGGAAGATGAAATCGATTTAGTCAAACAGTGCGTGCTAAACGCGGTATTAACTGGAGAAAAAGATAAAACCATAGAGCAGGTCCGTACCGAATGTGCCGAGGCTGATGCAGATAAAACCTTAAGCCAATTAGATAAACGCATGGCGCGCGAACGTGTAACGGAAAAAAACCGTAATGTATTAACACCACATAAGCGTAACTATATTTTGCCAGTTTCTTATATGACCAACGTCAACAGCAGACCATTCGACGGTCTAAAAGCCATTGACGATGAAGACGGCGAGCCAATCGACAACTTTGAAGCCAAATACCAAATCTCGTTAAAAGCGCCTATTTATAAAAACTTTTCGGATAAAGATCAGGCAATCTATTTTGCTTTTACGCTGCAATCATATTGGCAGCTGTACAACAAAGATGTGTCTTCGCCATTTCGTGAAACCAACTATGAACCAGAAATCTTTTGGATTAACTTTTTAGATGATGAAAACGTGCTGTGGGGCGATGAGATGGCCTTTGTACTTGGGATTTCCCACCAATCTAACGGTCGCAGTCAACCAAATTCCCGCTCTTGGAATCGTATCTATGCGAATTTTATCTGGGAAAACCGAGGCTTTGTATTCAGCTTTAAACCTTGGTATCGCTTACCTGAAGACGACAAAGAAGATGCCTTGGATCCACGCGGAGACGACAACCCAAACATCGACGAGTACTTAGGTCATTTCGAGTTTAGCGGGGTATATCGCCACGAGGAGCATGAGTTTGGCTTTATGTGGCGCAATAACTTAAACAGTGATAATCGCGGTGCAATTCAATTAGACTGGTCATTCCCGATTTGGGGAAGGCTGCGCGGCTACGCACAATACTTTAATGGCTACGGCGAAAGCTTAATAGACTATAACACACATACCCAAAGGCTCGGTATTGGCGTGCTACTCACTGATATTCTTTAAGCGCATTCGAATACAAAAAAAGCTCTGAAAACTCAGAGCTTTTTCGTTTGGAAAGCTGAGAATAATTCTCAGCTTATTGCGGTTTAATTACCACAAACTGTCCCTCAAATTTAGCAACTAGCATGTCACCATCATAGACATTCACTGGCACCACATATTTTGCTTTGCCAGCCGTCTCTAGCGCTTGCAATTCACCTTCACAGTCCGCAATGGTAACCGTTGCCGCTGGTGCCGTGGTTAAAGGTTTTAGATATTTAATATTGGCGTCAGCCAACACAATATCTCCCTCTAACCCAAGCTCTTTAAGTGCTAAATAAGTCGCCCCCCAGCCCGTTAGCGTCGCCATGCTATATATAGAACCTGCAAACATCGAGTTGTGTAAATTGAGGTTCGCTTTTAAATCAGCCTTAGTGGAAAACTGCCAATCTGTATAGCTTTCTACTTTAATCCCCATCGCATCACTGATTGGAATAGACTCGCGCCAAGTATTTTGTAATACATGGGTCCAATCTGGCTGCCTAAACCAGCCCGGCTCTGTAGGTCGTTGCTTTACCATCTTCCAGTGCTGCACATCGCCATAGGCTAAGTGTGCCTTTTCAACCACTTGATAGCCATGACGTTCGTAAAATGATAACGCGCGCTCGCGAGCATACAAAACCAGCTCTTCTGCTTTTTGCGTCCACGCAATAACCTCAAGCTCGTGTAGCAAACGACTACCTAAGTGATGACCTCGATGCCCTTCTGCAACGGCCATATAGCGTACTTGTGCTTGCTTATGATTGTTAAAATGGAGCCTAGCTACGCCTAACACTTCACCATCATTATTTTTAATGTAGCGATGTTCAGCTTCTTGTTCTAAATCATCCTGTTCGCTGCCACGAGGTTGATCCCATGGCGCTCTTAACACCTGCCAGCGTAACTGGTAATAGGCTTGCCAATCTTCGCTGCTTTGTGGTGAGGTTACCTCAAACATCACTGACTCCTGTTTTGTTATTAGCCTGTTAAATGACTTTGAATCTAGTACGGATACACCCTACAAGATAAGCTCAGTGTAGGGAATAAAATGCGCCAAAACACTTATCCCTTAGTGTAAAAACTGGTGGACAAGCTGGCATTCACAAAATCCTCGTCTATGATGATGTTATCATGGGAGAATTTATTACGCATTCAGGCACTATCAGCAACGATTTTGTGGACCGGAGCCACCAACTAGGACACTTGCTATATTGGCATAAACAAGGCAGAAATAGCATCCAAGTGCGGCAAGAGAAATCGTTGAGATGGCTTCTGATAAACAACACATTACAATCCGTTGTGGAGTTAAACCACCCGGAGCACTTGTTATTTCCTCATTTAAAAACATTCGCGAGTCGCTGGCAGCAAGTCGCCCCGCCGACCAGCGTACTGGAGCTGGGTCTTGGCGCAGGTGCAATCCGTGATTACCTCAATGCCACTTATCCAAATTGTCATATTACCACCATAGATAACAACCCAGATGTGATCCATTGTTACAAACGCTACTTTGGCGGCGACCCTTTGTGCGATGTTAATTGTGTTGATGTATTTAAAGCGTTGCAACAAGGCAAACGCTACGATTGGATAGTGCTCGATTTATTTAGCGAACTTGAGCCCCCCATCTTCTTGTTTCAGCACCAGTTTTATCGCCTACTCAGAGCTGCTATTAATGATGGGGGCCGACTGTATATCAACTTTTTAACTGAGCATGAGTCGCAGCTCAAGCAACTTCAACACTTATTAATTACCAACTTTGGTAAAAAGCCCTTTATCGAAAAAGTGCCGGACTACGCCAACATAATTATCGAGGTTAAACGCTAACACTGGCTGACCCTAGTTTTTTCGTCAAATCACTATTCAACACTAAAATTAAAAGTCACAGGGCCGTCATTCAGTAAACTCACCTTCATATCCGCAGCAAATTGTCCCGTCGCGACTTTCAAGCCAGCTTCCTTAGCTTGAGCCACAAAGTATTCGTAGAGTGTATTCGCTTGCTCAGGTGTTCCTGCGCTCGAAAAACTTGGCCTCATGCCTTTTTTGGTGTCTGCCGCCAAGGTGAATTGCGATACAACCAATAGTTCACCTTCAATGTCTTTTAAACTTAAATTCATTTTTCCCTTGTCGTCAGTAAAAATACGGTAGTTACTTACCTTGTGCAGTAACTTATCCGCCGTTTGCTCTGTATCCGGCTTTTCAACGCCTAATAGTAACAATATCCCCTGATCGATTTGACCTACAATCTTACCTTCTACTTCTACCTTTGCTTCGCTGACCCTTTGAATTAGTCCTTGCACTACCTACCTCTTGTGACTGCTAATGATGCTGAATTTTGCACAGTAATAGATCAGCCGCCCGCCTTATTGCTTCTGCATAAACGGGGTTAGCACAACAATGCCCAACCCCATTTAAAATCAGCAACTGCGCCTTAATGCTTTGTGCTAACTGATGAACTGGTGCGTACCGACACATTAAATCATGCCGACTGTGAATAAACCAGATAGGTAAGTGATTGAGCTGATGTGCATCTGCTGTAATTTGCTGTGTTTTGATAA
Source organism: Pseudoalteromonas sp. NC201 (assembly GCF_002850255.1). Taxonomy (NCBI): domain Bacteria; kingdom Pseudomonadati; phylum Pseudomonadota; class Gammaproteobacteria; order Alteromonadales; family Pseudoalteromonadaceae; genus Pseudoalteromonas; species Pseudoalteromonas sp. NC201. The sequence goes on along the minus strand of NZ_CP022522.1, from coordinate 279,216 downwards.
AGCACTGGTGACTAAAAAAATGCACCATATGCTGTGCTTTACTGAGCTGCTTGTCTGCTTTGCAGAGCCTAATACCTTGCGTATCGCTATCCGTTGTGATCAGATTATCCCACTCACACCAGCGCTGCGCCGCTTTTCTTTTGAGTAACTCATCCTCGCTAAAAAGTGCCGAATGATAATGGTCTAGCAAGGATTCCACAGTTTGTGCACCTTGTGCAAAGGCAAGATACTGCTCTGGATAAATTTGTGCGGGGGCACCTTGGCTACCATAAAGCCAATGAAGATCCGCCTCATTGCCCAAAAAACTCGACCACAACACCATCCCCAAGACATCTTCACGATGTTGCTCAGCATAAAGCAGTGCCAGCATGGCACCGAAAGACTCCCCGGCGAGTACAACCTTTTGCAGCCCTAAATGCGCACGAATGGAATGAATATCTTTCAGCAGGTTCGCGGTATTTATATTACCAAAGTCAGCAGGCGTTGAGTTGCCACAGCCTCGCTGACTAAACAGGATGATGCGGTATTTTTGCGGATTGAAATAACCAAGCACATTACGAGAATGGCCCTGACCTGGGCCACCATGCAGCATGATAAGTGGTGTGCCATCACTGCAGCCATATTCCTCTATGCCCAATTGATGTCCTTCACCTACCGCGAGATGAAAGCGACGTAATGCATCGCCATGTTGATACAATAAGCTCATAACTCCCCCTTGGGGGCTTAAGCTAACCGTTATCGGTAAAAGCTAAAGTCCCTGCGCGTCTGGTGGGTCAAACTCCGAGCTTGCATCTAGTCCTGCAGCTTCCATATCTTGGGTTAAGCACACGGTAAACTCAGCACCTAACAACACCACTATCCAAGATAAATATACCCAAACAAAAAGAATAGGTACTGTTGCGAGTGCCCCATAGATAACTTCGTATGAGGGAAAATGGCTAATGTATAATGCAAAGCCTTTTTTCGTTAGCTCGAATAACAAAGCTGCAAACAAAGCACCCGGAACCGCGGCTCGAAATGACACACTGGTATTTGGTACTAAAGTATAGAGCATGATGAAGCCAACCATAGAAATTAAATAGGGCAACATCTTAATTAGTGCACCACTAAACCCTGGGATCCCTTGATCGGCAAATGTCACTAAAGAAACGATATAAGATGTCATACCAATACTCGCGCCCAATAGCACAGGGCCAAGCGTGAGCACCATCCAATAAATCGCAAACGAAATCATCAATGGACGTTTTTGCTTCACTCGCCAAATTCGGTTGAGCGTGGTGTCAACATTACGAATAAGTAATAAAGCCACGACGGCCAAAAAACTCACCCCCACAGCTGTCATCTTATTCGCGTTGCCAGTAAACGCACTGATGTGCTCTTTAATGGTGTCCGTCGATGTTGGCACAAAGTTATTGAACACAAAGTTTTCAATTGCAAAACGCGTATCTTCAAATCCAGGAAACGCCGAAAAAATTGCTACACCCACCGCAACTAAGGGGACCAACGATAACAGTGTGACATACGCTAAATAGCCCGCGTTGACCGTGATCTGGTCCTCAATACACCGCTTACTATAGCGGCGCCACCAGCTAGGCTGAGAATGTAAGAATCGCAGTGCTACGACCTTCATTTCGGTTATTCTTTGCATCATAATCAAGTTAATATTCATGGATCACTTTACACATCATAACAATCCCCGCCATAATTTATAGCGCTAAATAGTAATATATAACGACGGTCACATGGCCACTTACTGATTATTGACCTTCTAGAGCCCGGGAGTGCAAATGAAGAAACTCACCTTAAGCGCAGTGTTACTTTTACTCGTTACTGGCTGCCAAAGTGCCTATTACGCCACCATGGAAAAGTTTGGTGTGCATAAACGCGAGATATTGGTTGATCGTGTCGAAGAAACAAAGGAGTCCCAAGAGGAATCACAAAAAGAGTTTCAATCGGCATTGGAAAGACTCACCACGTTAATTAATTTTAATGGTGGTGAGTTACAAGAAGCCTATAACCTGCTTAACGATGACTACCAATCATCCCTTGCCGCTGCTGCTGAAGTAAGTAGCAATATAGACAAAGTGGAAGACGTGGCAAACGCGCTATTTGACGAGTGGCAAGATGAACTTGAGCAATATTCGAGTGCAAACCTAAAACGTGAGAGTGCTAAGCAATTAAGTCAAACACAGCGCCAATTTGAACGCTTACTTCGCTCAATGCGCAGCAGTGAAGCCAAAATGCAACCCGTGCTCGACTCACTACAAGATAATGTGCTGTACCTTAAGCACAACCTAAATGCACAAGCGGTAAGCGCTATTAAAGGTGAGTTTACAGGGTTAAAGCGTGATATTAGCGCCCTAATCGCAGATATGAACCGCTCTATTGAAGATTCGAATAAGTTTATTGCTGAGATGAATGCACGTAGCGCGTGATAGACAGCATCTGCAAAGATAGATTTCACGATATCAGAAAGTTGCTTCCTGATATCGTGGTAATTTTGTGTGTAAAGCCAGACGTTTAACCTTTATTGATAAGATCTTCAATGGTGCCATTCATTTCCATTGGCATCTGCACTAGAAAAAATAAATAAATATCATTCTCATAAATAAAACTATGAAAGTGAAGCTTCTCTTACTTTTCCTATCCCCTACTTGAATTTCTGGTTATTTTCCAGACAGATTAATTGCAAAATAAAAATAACAATTATCAAACAAAAAAAACAAATTTGATACAAATCAAGATTTTTGATAGCTTATAGCTGTCTCATATTTAGGTAAGTTATGAGATAAATTATTTAAATTAAAAAAGGAAATTTTTAAATGAAATATATTTTAAAACCCCTGTTGGTAGCTGGATTAGTTCTCTCCCCTATATCTTTTGCCCAAGAGCAAATTGAAAAACTCCCTACATCAAAGATTTCTAAAAGTGTATCTGACTTTGAAGCAAAAATGGAGCAGTATGATTATCAAGATGAAGAAAGCTATATACAAGAATATGTATTGGAGTTTGGCAATGGTGAGCCTGAAAAGCTACTAGAGCGCGCATCTTTTTGTCAAGGCCAAAACACTGAGTATATCGTTACTGTTTATACTTCAACTATCAGAGCTGCGGGAACTGATGCAGATATTAAAGTGAAGATTAATTGGGTCGGTGGCTCAACGTCTCCATGGAAATACTTAGACGATACGGGCAGAGATGACTTTGAAAAAGGCTCCGTAGATGATTTCTATATTTATTTACCTAACGGCGGTCAATTGAGTAACTCAACACTCACAATCAATAGCAATAATGCCGGTGACAAAGCGGGCTGGTTTGTGGAGCGTATTTCTGTTGAAGACACATGTTCGGGTGAAATCGCTACAGCTCAGTTCAATCGTTGGATCTCGAAATCCGTCGGTCTAACTTCAACTAGAAGATTACAATAGGCATTACTTTACACCGTTAAAATTTAAAGTGAGCTATCACTTCAATAGTTCACTCTTTAATAGCACACCTACCGTAGCGTAAAACCAGCTACGGTAGGTAAATAATCCTATGTACTAAACGCCATCTCCGGTACGTCATCTGGGCAAATCAATATACCAGCGGTTTTGGCTTGTATTTCCGCGACGCTAACACCTGGAGCTCGCTCAAGTAAATGAAACGCGCCACCTTTGACTTCAAGCAGCGCAAGATCGGTTACTATCTTATTGATACAGTTTACGCCGGTGAGTGGTAAACTGCAGTGCTGTAGCAGCTTGGACTCGCCTTGTTTATTCGCATGCGTCATGGTGCAAATTATATTTTTAGCCCCAGCGACAAGATCCATCGCGCCACCCATGCCCTTGATAAGCTTACCTGGGATCATCCAGCTGGCAAGATTACCGTGCTGATCTACTTCAAAAGCGCCAAGCACTGTCAGGTCCACATGACCGCCACGGATCATTGCAAAGCTTTCTGCCGAACTAAAAATGGCAGCTCCTGTACGGGCCGTAACGGTTTCCTTACCCGCGTTGATCATATCCGCATCCACCTCCTGCTCGGTCGGATAAGCGCCCATGCCTAATAAGCCGTTTTCCGATTGCAGCATCACATCCATGCCCTGTGGCACATAATTGGCCACCAGCGTGGGGATCCCAATGCCAAGGTTGACATAAAACCCATCTCTTAATTCCTGTGCCACTCGCATGGCCATTTGCTCTCTGGTTAGTGCCACTATGCTTGCTCCTTCACAGTACGTTTTTCGATGCGTTTTTCGAACTGTCCTAGAATCACTCTGTCGATATAAATTCCGGGGGTATGAATTTGGCTCGGCTCGATTTCGCCGGGCTCAACTATTTCTTCCACTTCAACGACAGTAATTTTTCCAGCTGTTGCGGCCATCGGGTTAAAGTTCATGGCGGTGTGGCGATAAATACAGTTGCCAAAACGGTCTGCTTTCCACGCTTTTACAATGGCAAAGTCTCCCGTAATACTCGGCTCTAAAATATATTCTCTATCACCAAACGTTTTTACCTCTTTACCCTCAGCGACGGGTGTACCAACGCCTGTTGCGGTGTAAAAAGCGGGGATCCCAGCTCCACCTGCGCGCATCTTTTCTGCAAGTGTCCCTTGTGGAGTTAATTCAACTTCCAATCCACCGCTCAATAACTGCTGCTCAAACAAGGCGTTTTCCCCCACATAAGAAGCCACCATTTTGCGGATCTGCTTATCCTCAAGCAAAATCCCTAAACCAAACCCGTCTACTCCGCAGTTATTAGAAACCACGGTTAAGTCCTTTGTGCCCATGTGGCGTATTTGGCTTATCAAACCTTCAGGGATCCCACACAAACCAAAGCCCCCTGCAATCACGGTCATGCCATCACACAGTCCTGCCATTGCTTCTTCGTAGCTTACGACTACCTTATCAAATCCAGCCATCATTCCTCCTATTGCACTGTCCAGCCGCCGTCCAGCACTATGGCTTGACCAGTAATGTTGCGTGACTCATTTGCGAGTAAAAAATTGACGGCATGAGCAATCTCATCCAACCCTATAAAGGCCTTTTTCGGCATTGGCGCCAACATGATATTGTTTATCACTTCATCTTCGCTGATCCCATGCTGTTTCGCTTGCGCGGTAATTTGCTCTTCTACCAATGGGGTTTTTACATAAGCGGGGCAAATGGTGTTCACGGTGATATCGCAGTCTGCGGTTTCCAGCGCCAATACTTTGCCAAATCCCATTAACCCATGTTTTGCAGCGACATAAGCAGACTTATATTTAGAAGCAACTAGAGCATGGATAGAACCAATATTGACGATGCGACCAAAGCCTCCTTTACGCATATGCGGCAATACCGCCTTACACAACATGGCCGGGCCTGTTAGCATCACGTCTTGCAGCAATTGCCATTTATCTTCTGGATAATGCTCTAGTGCTTCAACATGTTGCACGCCTGCGTTATTGATAAGCACATCAATGTTATCGTGCTGACGGATAAAGTCAGCGATGTCTTGCTTATTAGCGATATTGAGTGCAAACGCTTGTGCATTTCCTCCATCACTGACGATAGACTCGGCTACCGTCTGTGCTTGCGCTAAGTTCAAATCTACGAGCAATAAGCTGTAACCTTGTTTGCTCAGGGCCATCGCGATATAGCGACCAATGCCACTTGCTGCCCCTGTGATCAACGCCGTCTTCATCGTCACTCCTTGATTATTTTGCTAAGAACTGAGCAATGGTGTCAGCCTGTGATTGAATTGAAAAAATACCGTCTAAATGCCCCCAAACGCCTTCTATCTCTGTGATCTGCACGTCTTTATTCTTAGCTTTTAGGGTTTCTGCTAGCTTACGAATGGGCTCAGGCCTTAATAACAAGTCTTTGCTTGCAGGCATCAACAAAACCTTTGCTGTGATTTTATCAATAGCACTATCAAAATTACCTTGCATGCCTGCGGTGTATAATTGCGAGGCGCGGACTAAATACAAGATTGAATTCGCATCTTGCGTTTCAGCTCTCGCTCGTGCGCGCGTGGCTAGCGTTTGGCTGAGTTTAGGAAGCTGACGAATATCTTGTTTTGCTTTGGGATCAAGCACAATAAAGTCTGGAAAACTGGCGTTGTAAATAGCGGGGTGCATCGCATCTTGAGTAATATTAAGCATCGTGGCCGTGAGTCCAGCAAGCGGCCTTTCCCCGTCGTAGTAGTCCCCGCCCTGCCAATTTGGATCAAGTCGAATAGGTAAAGCCCATTTCTCTAAAGCTGCAACGGTCCAAGCATCCATCTTTGCCGCGCCAATCACATGAATTAAACGTGACACTTTTTCGGGATAGCGCACCGACCATTCTAACGCTTGGAAAGACCCCATAGACGCGCCCATCACCGCATGTAGTTTGTCGATACCTAAGCTATCCAATAGTTGCTTTTGCACTTCAACAAAATCACCGATGGTCACCACGGGAAAATCCAAGCCGTAAGGTTTGCCCGTTTTCGGATTAATAGACGCTGGGCCCGTCGTGATCACATCTTTACTATGCCAGTTTGCATTGACCAAAGTATCTGCGCTTATTACAAAGTACTTGTTAGTATCTATCGCTTTGCCCGGGCCGATAATAGCATCCCAGTAACCTGCCAACACGTCAGACTCTCGATACTTACCCGCAGCATGAGATGTGCCAGAAAAGAAATGCGTGATCAAAATTGCATTGCTTTTGTCGGCATTTAATTTGCCATAGCTTTCCCAGCCGACCTTAACTTCAGGAATGCTGGCTCCAGACTCCGTAGTAAAATGCGCAAGTGTAAATGCCCGCTTTTCAACCAGCATAAGTTTGTTTGTCTCACTGCCATAGACAATATTGCTGGCAACGAACAAAAGTAACAGGAAAATCCGCTTCATTGCTGTATCTCTCCGTTAAAATAAGATGAATAGGGTTAATGCGAGGGCAACGCCCACCAGCGGCACGACCGCAGTCAACGCAGCCATGGACCAGTATGCTCGTTGATGTGTTTCTTTACAGATGGCGCGAATGGTTGTGACCACATAACCATTGTGCGGTAAGGTATCCAAAGCGCCTGAGCTAATAGCGACAACACGATGTAATTGTTCTGGATTGACACCCGCATCAATGTAGTGCGGTGCCACTAAAGGTAACGCAATAGCTTGCCCACCGGATGCCGAACCAGTTAAACCGGCTATTACACTTACCGCCACAGCGGCGCCAAGTAGCTCATTACCGGGCATCTGTGTCATCATATCGACCGCTAATTGAAATGCCTCGGTGTTTTTTGCTACCGCACCAAAACCCACTACCGCACTGGTATTACCGATAGCAACTAGCGCCCCAGTTGTGCCTAAGTTAATCGCGGCCCCCATGTTATGAAAATGCTTAAAGTTAATCGCGACAATACTGAGTACACCGCCAAGTAGAGCTACAATGAGTGCACTTTGCTGCAGCACATCATGAAGTGTAAAAGATAAAATCAACACCACGATTAGAGGCAGTACGCCAGTGATTGGATGAGGATAGTTACGTTCATGGATTTCAGGGTCGTCTTCTTTCGCTTCAAAGTGCTCACCATTTGCCACCGCTTTGGCTATCATCTTTTTCAACCACCAATAGCCCGTAATAGCCATAAACGTGGCAACCACTAGACTGACTTCCCAAGCTGCATAAGGCGAAGTGCCTAAATATTTTATTGGGATCCAGTTTTGAATTTCAGGGGAGCCTGCCGAAGTCATGGTGAAGGTGACCGAGCCGAAGGCCAGAGTTGCGGGAATAAAGCGCCTTGGTAAATTGGCATCTTTAAATAAGCTGAGCGCCATAGGGTAGACAGAGAAAGCCACAATAAAAACGCTGACACCGCCATACGTTAGTACCGCACAGGCAATCACCACCGCTAATACCGCATGTTTCATACCTAACTTGTCGACAATATAGCGTGCCACGCTGTCGGCAGCACCGCAGTCTTCCATGAACTTACCGAACAAAGAGCCAAGCAAGAACATGAAAAACCAAGCACTCAAAAAGCCAGCAAAGCCATCCATATAGAGTGTAAGAAAGCTGCTTTCTACAGCTTCTGTGGGAAATAGCGCAACGCCACTCGTTAATGCGACCAATAAAGCGCACAGTGGAGCTGCGATAAACAAGTTTACGCCACGGAGAGTTAGCCAAATAAGCAGGCCAAGTCCCCCTGCCAGTCCAAGCATACTGAGCATAAGGGCTTCCTTTTATTGTTATTAATGCCCGTTATAAATTGATGTGTTGGGCATGCTGTTGATGAATATCAGTGTGGCGTGCAAGCACAATAAAAACCATAGTACTAAGGTTATAGAAGCCCTACACCCCGTGTTAATCCTAGCGTATCAAGGCATTAGTACTAAGGTACTAATAGAAAAACTTTACAACTCCCCTATGCTTTGGTGTGACAACAAGCACCCAAAATGACAATAATAGGGACCACAGGATGAACATTTACCAACCTAGATATTCAGCTATCGCGTTGGCTATTACACTCGCAACTCAAGTCAGCCCAGCGGCAGCAGAACAAGCAACACAATCAGAAGGCAAGCTAGAACGCATCGAAGTCACGGCGCGTAAGACGGTAGAAAACCTTCAAACCGTTCCAGTTGCAGTGACTTCTATCGGTGAAACCGATCTACTCGAAAATGGCATTTCGGTACTCTCTGAAGTCCAGCAGTTTTCACCCAATACCACGCTTCAAGCTAGCCGTGGCACTAACTCCACCCTCACTGCCTTTATTCGTGGTGTCGGGCAACAAGACCCATTGTGGGGTTATGAACCTGGTGTCGGCATTTACGTCGATGACATTTATTTGGCAAGGCCGCAAGGGGCTGTACTCGACCTCCTTGATGTACAACAGATCGAAGTACTACGTGGACCGCAAGGAACACTATATGGCAAAAACACCATTGGTGGCGCAATAAAATATGTCACTAAGGAAATGTCTGGCGATGCGACATTTAACGTGGAAGGGACGGTTGGTAGTTATAATCAACGCGATCTTAAGATCACAGGTCAATTGCCGCTCGTGGAAGACATGCTCTACTTAGGTTATGGCTTTGCTACTTTGAATCGAGATGGCTTTGGTGAATTCAAGGTTTCAACGCTACCCGGCCAAGACAAGGAAAACTACAATAAAGAAATTCAAGCTGCACGGTTAACCTTGGAATATCGTCCAAGCGATGATTTGTTCTTCCGTTTAGCATGGGATAAAACCGACGATGACTCCAACTCTAAAGGAGGTTATCGCTTGTTGCCGAGCTTACTGACTGACGCCCCTGTGCCCGACAGCGTATTTGATTCTTACACCAGTATGCCAACCTGGAATAAAGTCGAGCTTGAGGGATATAGTTTGACCGCTCGCTGGGATCTTTCTGACGCCACCACAATAAAATACATCGGTGCTAGCCGAGATAGTTACTCCCCGACCAATATCGACTTTGATAATACGCCATTACGGATCTTTGATGTACCCGCCATTTATGATGACGAGCAAACCACGCATGAGATACAGCTAAGCCATGCAGGTAGCGGCTATAAATTTGTCTCAGGTCTATATTATTACGATGGCGAATCATGCGGTCAATTCCAAGCAATTTTAGAAGTGTTAGGACAAAGCTTGGGCGCTCCCGGTCTTACGCGAGAAGTCAGTGGTTGTAACAACTCAAATAGTAAAGCCGCGTACATTCAAGGCACCATTGATTTAGCAGAGCAGTGGTCGCTCACATTGGGCGCTCGTTATACTAAAGACAGCAAAGAGGCACAAGTCAGCAATGGTTTGGTCTTTGATGTCGTGTATCCCGAATCAAATTGGATCCCAGGTTATACACGCCCTGCTGGTGAACTCGTACCGTCAGTGCTTGACGATGAAGAAGATTGGTCACGGTTTACACCAAGAGTGGGAGTGGAATATCAATACAACCGCGATATTATGTTCTTTGCCAGCTATGCTCAAGGATTTAAATCCGGCACCTTCAACCCCAGAGCCAGCACCGCAGAGCCTGCTGCAGACCCTGAAATCGTAGATTCATTCGAAATCGGAATGAAAAGCGAGTGGAACGATAATCTAAGAGCCAATATCACGCTATTCACGTTAGATCACAAAGACCGCCAATATATTTCCGTATTGCCCGGTGCAACTTCTGCCGATCTAAACCAACGACTTGGCAACATTGGTAAGTCTACAGCAAATGGTATTGAAGCCGAGCTGAGCTATGTCGCTACAGAGGCGCTGAGTTTTGACGCCGCAATAGGATATATAGACAGCGACTTCGAAGAGGTACTCGACACTAACCCAGACACAGGCGCGACATTTGACAAATCAGACCGCTTTAGTATTTCTAACACCCCTGATTTAACTTTTAACCTTGGGGCGACATACAAACTCTACAGTGATATTGGCGATTGGGTATTCAATGCCAGCTACTACCATCGTGGTGATTATGTCTTATTTGAGGAAGATAGCCTACTGACGCAGGATAGCTATGGTTTAGTCAACCTGAGTATTAATTGGTATAGCACAGACGGCAATTGGCGTGTTGGTCTTCATGGGAAAAACCTGACCGATGAAGAATATATGATAGGAGGCTATCAGTTCGTGACACCAGACCCGAGCGATCCGAGTAATGTGAGTAAGTACACGCCGGGGCTTGGTGGTGATAATACTTTGATAGGCTACTTTGGCGACCCAAGAACCGTTTCGCTTACCGTGGGTTATCGTTTTTAGCACCGAAAGCGAGGCTGCAAGGGAGCCTCGCTATCTCAATCACTTGATGTAGTTTTGGAAATACCCTATAACAACGGATACTAGGAGTTAGTTAAGGATGCCTCAGGTGCAAGCAATTATCGCTGATGACCACCCATTATTTCGCAGCGCACTCAAACAAGCCGCTGCACAAGCGATTGGTCATGACCCTATCAAAGAAGCCAGTACCTTAGACAGCTTATTCGAGATGTTGCTCGCGCATCCTGAAACAGAGCTAGTATTTTTGGACTTATCTATTCCTGGCGCGAAAGGTCTCGAAGGTCTTGCCCGGTTAAGAAATCAGTATCCAGACATATTAGTGATCATGGTTTCAGCCAACGAATCGGCAGCCATTATTAGCCAATGCATTGCCCTCGGGGCAAGCGCTTATATTCCCAAGTCTTCCTCACTAGAGGTGATCAGTGATGCCATCAAGCTCGTTATTGAAGGAGAAACTTGGTTACCCGAGATCGTGGATATCGCGCCTGAAAATGACAGCGAACAAGCGCAATTTGCGCGTAATTTAGAAAAGCTAACTCCCCAGCAATATCGAGTATTAACCATGATTGCCGACGGCCTTTTGAATAAGCAGATTGCGTATGCAATGTCGATTCAAGAGACCACCATCAAACAGCATGTTTCAGCTATTTTAAAAAAGCTCAATGTGTATAACCGCACCCAAGCTGGGATCCTCTTTAATCAGCTGGCTACGGATGTGCATCTCGACGATGAAGCGAGCACATAAACAACTAGATTAGTCGCTTAATCATGCGCTTTAGGGCTGGCGTTTTAAGTGGTTTATAGAGTAATGGGATCCCTGCATCACTCACTCGCTCGCGAATAGCCTCGTCGTGGTTAGCCGTGTTAATAATGATTGGCATATCATCAAGCTTAAGCGCTGCTATCACCTCAAGTCCCGTGACACCATGATCAAGCTGATAATCCGCGATCAGCATATCTGCACGACTCGTTGCTTGCAGCGCACTAAGCTCTGCTTCATCTCGCGCCACAGCTACTTGACACCCCCAACTTAATAATACTTGAGATAATGCATTAAGTGCGTTGGCATCATTATCTAGCAACCAAATAGATAGCCCCGATAATTGTGTATCACCGCTGGGTTTGTCAGCGGTTACTTCGGTCTTTTGATCCGTCTGCATTCCAAAACTTGGCAGTGTTAAGGTAAATTGTGTGCCTTTATTAAGTTGTGAGCCAAGGGTGATGGGAATTTCCAACACTTCGCAAATTCGTTTGCTGATCGCAAGTCCAAGTCCTAACCCCTGCGCTAGCTCTTTACTGTGAAGCTGTTTGAACTCTTGAAATATGGCGTCCTGATCTTGCTTTGCAATGCCCACGCCTGTGTCTTCAACAATGATAGAAACACTCTCCCCCTGACATTCAGCAATAAGTCTTACCGTACCAGACTCAGTGTAACGGATAGCGTTACTCAGTAAGTTTCCCAATACCCTTTTTAGCAGTGCTTTATCGGTGTAGAGCATGACATCACAAACCTGCACTGCAAACGCTAATCCTTTGTCTTTCGCAACCGCCCCATATTCATTTTCCAATGGTTCCAGCAGTGACGACAATGCAAAGCGCGAGCGATTAACCTTAAACGCCCCAGCCTCTAACTTTGTGAGCTCAAGAATGCTCGACAACAGTTCTTCAGCACTTGCCAATGAACTTTTGATGCTTTGCGAAAGCTCAGCTAAGTCGGTCCCTTGGGCCTTTTCACTCATCAATGAACAAAACAGGCTCGCTGCGTTAAATGGCTGTAACAGATCATGACTCGCTGCGGCGAAAAAGCGGGTTTTACTCTCCGTTGCATGCTCTGCTTGGCGCTTAGCAGAAGATAAAGCTCGGTTGGCATCTATCAACTCTTTAGTCCTTGCCGCGACTGTTTCTTCTAGGTTCACATTAACTTGCTCTAGTAAGGATTGTTGTTTTACAAACTCAGTGATATCCGTATAGGTCGTTACAAATCCACCTCCAGGCAATGGGTTACCTTGCATTTCAAACACTCGACCATCGTGATGCTCGCGGCGGTAGCGATACGCATTGCCTCGTCGTAAATGTGATAGACGCTTCTCTACTTGCTGCTCGACATCAGCATCACCAAACAGTCCGCGCTGCGCATTGTAACGAATAAGCTCAGCCACAGGACGACCGATAAACAGCGCATTGTCTGGATAGTTAAACATTTCTGCGTAGCGCTGGTTCCAAGCGACCAATTGCAGTTGACTATCTACTACACTTATCCCCTGACTGACGTTTTCTATCGTCGACTGCAGTAAGTCGCGATTAAAACGTAGCACCTGTGACGCTTCATCTACAAATTCTGCAACTTGCTCTAAAGGCTGGCGCTTTTCATCTTTGGCGACATCTAAAATCAGTTTCGCAGATGCCCCGCCAACGAGCGTCGACATCTCCCGTTCGATCATATTTTCCACTTGCAATGGCGCTGGCAGTTTCCAGTTTGCAGGCTCTTTAGGAAAATGAAGCTCAACAAGCTGCTGCGCACGCGCTTGCTCGCTAAAGCGCTGCAGTAATGTTGCCAAATCCTGGAAACTCAAGACCGTGTTAGCGGACTGTGCAGATTTGGACGGCATTACAAATTTATTGCTTTGTAAGCGCTCAGCAAGACGAGCGGATGAAATAAACGGCACCAGCAAATAAACCAACAAATTTGCACTTAAAGAAATCAGGACGGACTGGCTCGTACTGTCTAACCCCAGACCCAAAAAGTCTAAAGGTGCTAACCATGTGATATTCAAAGGCCCCGCACTCAACCAGTGACTTTCGAAGTTAAAGCCACTAATGAGGCTCGGTAACAATAGCGTGTAAAACCAAATAGCAAAACCCGTCACGATCCCCAATTGCGCACCTAAGCATGAAGCCCCACGCCACCATAAACCAACCACCATCGCGGGCGCAAACTGCGCAACCAAGGCAAATGACATCAGTCCCATATTGGCCAACGTGTTGCCCTCAGCAAGCACGCGATGACTGGCATAACTCAGTAATAAAATGCCAACAATAACCACCCGTCGAGCATTGAGCAGATTAAACTTAGATAAACCCCGATGGCTCGAATTTAACTGCGAGCGGCGCAACAAAAATTGATTGATAAAGTCATTGGTGATCATAATAGATAGCACGATGGCTGAGACTATCACCATACTCGTCGCCGCAGAGAACCCACCTAAAAAGGCTGTCAAAGCGACTAAAGGTGCATCAGATCCCAGTGGTAGGGCAAGCACAAACGTATCGTAACCAACATCTTGACCATTAAAATACACCAGCCCGGCATAGGCGATCGGCAAAATAAATAAATTAATCAGCAACAAATAAACGGGAAACAACCAGCGTGCGGTCTTAAATTGATTTTGTTCATCATATTCAATAAAAGAGGTATGAAACTGCCTCGGCAAACACAGCGTTGCTAATACCCCTAAAAGAACATGAACTAAATAAACATAGGTTGGGCTAGCCGATGCCTCTATTTGCTTGGTAATTCCCTGCTGCGCTGCCTGGTTAAATAAGTGAGTGGGCGATTCAAAGAGCACAAAACAGACATAAACACCGACAGTAATAAACGCCAGCAACTTAACTAATGACTCAAAGGCGATGGCAGTCATCAACCCTGGGTTATGCTCACTCGGTCTCAGCCTACGTGTGCCAAACAAAATAGCAAACAGGGCTAACAGCAAGGTGATGTAAAAAGTACTATCCTGCCAAAACGCGACACTCACCCGCTGAGTGTCGCTTGTTAGCATACCGATACTGGCGCTGGTGGCATTAAGCTGAAGTGCAATATAGGGCACAACCGCAATGACAGAGATCAGAGAAATGAGTCCAGACAAACTAGAAGAATTACCGTAACGAGTGGCAATAAAGTCCGCCATGGAAGTGAGCTGCTGCTGGCGGCATATTTCGGCAATTCGTGTGTAGACTTGCCAACCAAATATAAACAGTAAAATCGTGCCAACATAAGTTGGGGCAAGCCACCAGCCATTATTTGCCGCTTGCGCGGTAGTACCAAAAAACGCCCAAGAGGTGCAATACACCCCTAGTGACAAGGCATAGGTAACTTGCTTGGCACGATAAGATCTAAATTTAGTACTCGCCCTATCTGCGCCCCATGCAATGGTAAATAAAAGCGCTAAATAAAGCAGCGCAATAAGACTGATCAGCCCGATAGAAAACATAACTGTGATGATTTTTTATTGTTTGCTCTAGCATAACGGCTGTACTGTAAAAAAACAGCACACTTTAGTGCTATCCCCTCCGGACCTATGAATTTTTTGCAATTGACTAATGATTACTTTTAAAACAAAAATATTTACCTAACGTTAACAGAAAAGGAAATTGACAATGCAATTTAAGTTAAACAAAAAACGTCTTAAGAACCTATCAGACATTAACACGCAGTTATCTCCTCAACATACTCCACGGATAAATGGTGGAACGGGTTCATGGCCAACTCCAGCAACCACATCGATTAGAGAAAGGACGTGTGGTTCTGATATAGCTTGCCAAACCTTGCCGGCGTTAATGTGTCAGCCAGACTATAGCCGAATTTGCTAACAGTACTTATAATCTAAAACTGCTCACCGACTTATCGAGTGTGCGGGATAAAGACAGCAGCGATAATGCTTCATCTGACGCGCGCTCGGCTCCCGTAGCAGTCTCTTGTGCAGTTTCACTGATTTCTGTCACACTTTGCGAAAGCTGCTGTGTAACCGTGTTTTGCTCCTCAGAAGCACTGGCAATTTGTAGATTCATATCTTTAATTGTGCTCACAGATGAAGAAATAGCTTGTAACACTTCATCCGTTTTCGCCGATTTGTCTGCTGTATCTTTAGCATCTTTAACGTTATCTCGCATCATGCCAACGGAGCGCTTCGCTTCATTTTGCAATTTAGAGATCATCTCTTGAATTTCGTCTGTACTCTTCTGGGTGCGACTCGCAAGGCTTCTCACCTCGTCAGCCACTACGGCAAAGCCTCGCCCTTGTTCGCCTGCTCTTGCGGCTTCAATCGCTGCGTTGAGCGCCAACAAATTAGTTTGCTCCGCGATACCCCTGATAACATCCAAAATAGAACCAACCGATTCTGTTTCTTGTTCAAGATTCTCAATGGTTTTGCTAACATTTTCTATTTTACCAACTAGGCCTTCCATTGCTTGCTGTGTTGCAACGACAACTTGAACACCTGAATTAGATTGAGAATCCGCATCAGTCGCAGCATCTGCTGCGAGCTGGGCACTTTGGGTTATCTCAGCAATCGTGGCAGCCATTTCATTCATCGAAACTGCACTATGACTGAGTTGCTCCATTTGGTTATCCGCCCCTTGTTTAGACTGGGCAGTGATAGCACTAAGTGTTTCTGACGAGGAAGACAATGCATGTGTGGAGCTTTGAATTTCTGCAATGATGGCTTTTAGTTTGTCAGCCATATCACGCATTGCCAAATAAATACCGCTGACCGATTCCCCCCTGTCAAATTGTATTGTGAGGTCGCCACTGGCTATCCTTGATGCCACTTCTGCGATTTCTTTTGGCTCCCCACCAATAGGGGCTTTGATTAGTCGTGTGATATACCAACTTAAAAAGCAGCCTAACAAAATTACCACAACAGATACTGCAATAATAACTGTTACTGTCTTCCTACTCTCACTTTGAGCTATGGGACCTAATTCATCCTGTCTTTCCTTGATCGATTCTTTCACACGTGCCAAATGCTCTGCGATATTTTGACCATTAATATTTAGTACTTCGGTAATCAGTCGATTTCTCTCTGTGATAATATCTTGTACTTCTCTCACTCCATCTAAGTAGCGTTCTCCTGATTGTTCTATATCAAGCAGTAAATTTTTTGCATTTTCATTCATAAACCTAGACTTAGACTGAGTTAGAAACATCTTCTCTTGCTTTAGTTCATCCATGGCTCTGTTGTAGTCATTTAACTGGTTACTCACTAAGAATTTCGTTACGAAAAGTCTTCCTAGCAGCAGCTTTTCCTGCATATGTGTAGCAGCGGCAAGTCCTTCAAAGTCACTCATATCAATGCTAGATTCTATTAATTGCGAAATATTCTTGCGCATTTGAGGGCCTATTTTATCCAGCCCGTCATGAACCACAGTATTTCTACGACCATAAAGTGCCATAATCTCCCTAAAAGCAGTTTCATATGTAACCAAAGCTGTTTCACTTTTTTCAATAAGCTGCTTGCTTTCTTTTTGACTAAGGGCCTCCTTGGCTTCCGCTAGTTCATCATGTAAAAGCCTTACCTTCTGTTCAAATTGTTCAATATCGTCTTTTGATTGCTGCTTCAAATAATTCAGCACATTGATCCTAAGCGAGAGCAAATTCGCTTCTAATGTACTTGCTAGATTGCTAGCCCTTGCCAAAGAGCGATACTCAACAAAATTACTATAACCGCCATTCAATCCAACATAAGCGACGCTAGAGAGTGCAACCATAAGTACAATCATTACTCCAAATGAAGTAGATAATTGTTGGCTTAACCTTAACTTAGAAAGCATAAAAGCACCTGACATTGTATTTATAGATAAGCCTATCAGCATTCATAGATGCCAAAACTATTAGCTTGTATTTAATACAATAATCATTGTCGTGTTTTTTGATTTAGTAAAGAAATGTACCGATTAAAAATCGAACAAAGTAAAGTAACGACCTTTAATGCTCCATATTTATGATTGGCTTGTTGAATAAGGAGCGGCGTATTACGTCCAGCACTGCGATAAAACTATCTACTCTGGAACAAATAAGTATATAGAGGTAATAACCAACCATCTTCGTTGCGCTCAAACATACATCCATAAACGCAAAAGCCCCAGCAGATGCCGGGGCTTTATAAAAGTCTAATTTAGTTAAAAACTAAAATTAAGCTTTCTTAGGACGTTCAATCACGTCAACTAGCGTCCAAGATTTTTTCTTAGAGATTGGCGCACATTCGCGAATAGTCACGACGTCACCTGTGAGTAGCTGTGTTGTTTTCATCGTGTGCGTGCAACTTAGTTGTACGCTTGATGCTTTCTTTCTATAAAGAGTACCGTAGATCGGGTGTTTAACCTGATGTTCGATAGCTGCTTATAAGAGCTATCCAGAAACGCAAAAGCCCCAGCTGATGCTGGGGCTTTATCAAAAGTCTAATTTAGTTAAAAACTAAAATTAAGCTTTCTTAGGACGTTCAATCACGTCAACTAGCGTCCAAGATTTTTTCTTAGAGATTGGCGCACATTCGCGAATAGTCACGACGTCACCTGCTAGTGCCGTGTTGTTTTCATCGTGTGCGTGCAACTTAGTTGTACGCTTGATGAACTTACCGTAGATCGGGTGTTTAACCTGACGCTCGATAGCAACAACGATTGATTTGTCCATTTTATCGCTTACTACACGACCTTGAAGAGTACGGATCTTATCGCTCATTATGCACCTGCCTTCTGGTTAATAACCGTTTTAACACGCGCAATGTTGCGACGTACTTTTCTCAGTTCGTGAGTTTGAGCTAGCTGACCAGTGCTCGCTTGCATGCGCAGATTAAACTGCTCACGAAGTAGCTCTAGAAGTTCAGCATTTAGCTCTTCTACGCTTTTGTCTTTTAATTCGCTAGCTTTCATTACATTACCGTCCGAGTTACGAAAGTTGTCTTGAATGGTAGTTTACGAGAAGCAAGGTTAAATGCTTCACGAGCAAGCTCTTCAGAAACACCTTCCATTTCGTAAAGAACTTTACCAGGCTGAATTTCAGCAACCCAGTATTCAACAGAACCTTTACCTTTACCCATACGAACTTCAAGCGGTTTTTCTGTAATTGGCTTATCTGGGAATACACGGATCCAGATTTTACCTTGACGCTTGACGTGACGTGTCATAGCACGACGAGCTGCTTCGATTTGACGAGCAGTCATACGGCCACGGCCAGTCGCTTTCAAGCCGAAAGAACCGAAGCTAACTTTGTTACCGCTGGTAGCCAGACCACGGTTGCGGCCTTTGTGTACCTTACGGAATTTTGTACGTTTTGGCTGTAACATTAGTCGCTACCTCTTACTTAGCACTTTTTTTAGCTTTCTTCGGCGCACGTTTAGCTGGCTTCTCTTGCTCTTGAACTAGTGGAAGACCACCAATTACTTCGCCTTTGAAGATCCAAACCTTAACACCGATGATACCGTAAGTGGTCAAAGCTTCTGAAGTTGCGTAGTCGATATCAGCACGTAGAGTGTGTAGAGGTACACGACCTTCACGGTACCACTCAGAACGTGCGATTTCAGCACCGCCTAGACGGCCGCTTACTTCAACTTTGATACCCTTAGCACCTAGACGCATTGCGTTCTGTACTGCGCGCTTCATAGCACGACGGAACATAACACGACGCTCTAGCTGAGAAGAAATACCGTCAGCAACTAATTGTGCATCTAGCTCTGGCTTGCGTACTTCTGCGATGTTGATTTGCGCAGGTACACCAGCAAGCTTAGTTACAGCTTGGCGAAGCTTTTCAACATCTTCACCTTTTTTACCGATAACAACACCAGGACGAGCTGTGTGAATTGTTACACGGATTGATTTAGCTGGACGCTCGATAACGATCTTAGCTACAGAAGCACTTTTCAATTCCTTAGTAAGGTATTGACGTACTTTGTGATCGCCAAAAAGCTGTTCAGAGAAATCTTTTGTATTCGCGTACCAAGTAGATACCCAAGGCTTTGAGATACCTAGGCGAATACCAGTAGGATGAACTTTTTGTCCCATTACTTATATCTCCTAGCTATCCGATACCACAACAGTGATGTGGCTTGTACGCTTAAGGATGCGGTCTGCGCGTCCTTTAGCACGTGGCATAATACGTTTCATTGTAGGACCTTCGTCTACAAATACTTTAGCCACTTTAAGCTCATCAATGTCAGCACCTTCGTTGTGCTCCGCGTTCGCGATAGCAGACTCAAGTACTTTCTTAACTAATACAGCCGCTTTCTTCGGGCTGTACGCCAGGATTTCTAGCGCGCGATCAACCGGAAGTCCACGGATCTGATCTGCCACTAGACGTGCTTTCTGCGCCGAACCAGAGGCGAATTTGTGTTTAGCTAATGCTTCCATCATACCCTCCGATTAACGCTTCTTAGCTTTCTTATCCGCAGCGTGACCGCGGTAAGTACGTGTAGGTGCAAATTCACCCAGTTTGTGACCGATCATTTCGTCTGTGATGAACACAGGAACGTGCTGACGACCATTATGGACAGCGATGGTCAATCCGATCATGTTAGGTATGATCATTGAACGACGGCTCCAAGTTTTAATTGGCTTCTTGTCACCGCTTTCCAACGCTTTCTCTACCTTCTTCAGCAAGTGTAGGTCAATAAATGGACCTTTCTTGAGAGAACGTGGCATGGCAATTCCTCAACTATTATTTAGTACGACGACGTACGATAAACTTATCAGTACGCTTGTTCTTACGAGTCTTGTAACCTTTAGTAGGTACGCCCCATGGAGATACAGGGTGACGACCACCAGAAGTACGACCTTCACCACCACCGTGTGGGTGGTCAATCGGGTTCATGGCAACACCACGAACTGTAGGACGGATACCACGCCAACGATTTGCACCAGCTTTACCTAGTGAACGTAGCATGTGTTCTGCGTTACCTACTTCGCCAAGAGTCGCACGACAATCAGACTCAACCTTACGAACTTCGCCAGAGCGAAGACGTAGTGTTACGTATTGACCTTCACGAGCAAGGATCTGTACGTAAGCACCAGCAGAACGTGCAATTTGTGCACCTTTGCCAGGTTTAAGTTCAACGTTGTGTACAGTAGAACCTACAGGGATATTACGCATAGGTAGTGTGTTACCAACCTTGATTGGTGCATCAACACCAGATTGGATTGCATCACCTGCTTTAAGACCCTTAGGTGCAATAATGTAACGACGCTCACCGTCTGCATATAATACAAGAGCGATGTTTGCGCTACGGTTTGGATCGTACTCTAGACGCTCAACTTTAGCTGGAATGCCATCTTTTGTGCGTGTAAAGTCGATTACACGGTAGTGCTGCTTATGACCACCACCGATGTGACGAACCGTGATACGACCGTTGTTGTTACGACCACCTGATTTAGAGTTTTTCTCTAATAGCGGAGCGTAAGGCTTACCCTTGTGTAGATCAGGGTTAACCACTTTAACGACGTGACGACGACCCGCAGAAGTTGGTTTACACTTTTGAAGTGCCATAATTCTAACTCCCCTTATTACTCGGCGCCGCCGACAAAGTCTAGCTCGCTACCTTCTTTAAGAGTAACGTATGCTTTTTTCCAATCGCTACGACGGCCAAAACGCATACCAGTACGCTTTGTCTTACCCTTAACATTTAGAGTGCGAACACCAGTTACTTCTACTTCGAAAAGCTTTTCAATAGCAGCTTTGATTTCTGCTTTGTTTGCATCTTTAGCTACTTTGAAAACGATAGTGTTGTTTTCTTCAGCAGATACAGTGCTCTTCTCAGAGATGTGTGGAGCAAGGATTACTTTTAAAAGACGTTCTTCACGGATCATGCTAGCGCCTCCTCAAGTTGCTTAACAGCAGCAGCAGTAATCAGAACCTTATCGAAAGCGATTAGGCTTACTGGGTCGATGCCAGCTACGTCACGCGTGTCAACCTTGTACAGGTTACGTGCAGAAAGGAATAGATTCTCATCTACTTCTTCAGTCACGATTAGTACGTCTTTAAGCTCAAGTTCTTTAAGCTTAGCTACTAGTTCTTTAGTCTTTGGTGCTTCTAGACCAAAGTTTTCAACAACTACTAGACGATCTTGACGAACAAGCTCAGAAAGAATGCTCTTGATCGCACCGCGATACATTTTACGGTTAACTTTTTGGCTGTGATCTTGCGGCTTAGCTGCAAAGCTCACACCACCGCTGCGCCAGATTGGGCTGCGGATTGTACCAGCACGTGCACGGCCAGTACCTTTTTGGCGGAATGGTTTCTTACCACCACCGCGTACTTCAGAACGTGTCAGTTGAGCTTTAGTACCTTGACGAGCACCTGCTGCATAAGCAACAACTACTTGGTGTACTAATGCTTCGTTAAACTCACGTCCAAAAGTAGCTTCGGAAACTTCAAGCGCGCCAGCGCCTTTAATTGCTAATTCCATCACTAAATCTCCAGGACTTATGCTTTAACAGCTGGTTTAACGATAACGTCACCGCCGATAGCGCCAGGTACTGCACCTTTAACTAAAAGCAAGTTACGCTCTGCGTCAACACGTACTAGTTCAAGGTTCTGTGTCGTTGAACGAACATTACCCATTTGACCGGCCATTTTCTTACCTTTGAAAACTTTACCAGGAGACTGGTTTTGACCGATTGAACCAGGAGCACGGTGAGATAGAGAGTTACCGTGAGTTGCGTCTTGCATGCTGAAGTTCCAGCGCTTAACACCACCTTGGAAACCTTTACCTTTTGAAGTACCAGTAACGTCTACTTTTTTCACTTCTGTGAAAAGTTCAACAGTTAGCTCTGAACCTACTTCAAATTCACCTTCACCGCCGTTAAGACGGAATTCCCACAGGCCGCGACCCGCTTCAACGCCAGCTTTAGCGAAGTGACCCGCTGCTGGTTTGTTTACACGGCTTGCTTTTTTCTCGCCTGCAGTAACTTGAAGCGCGTTATAACCGTCAGTTGCGTCAGATTTGATCTGCGTAACACGGTTAGGAGTCGCTTCGATAACTGTCACAGGGATAGATACACCATCTTCAGTGAAGATACGTGTCATACCCACTTTACGACCGACTAGACCTAATGCCATTTTCCTAAAACCTCTCTAATCTTCCGATTAACCCAGGCTGATTTGAACATCAACACCAGCAGCAAGGTCTAGGCGCATTAGAGCGTCTACAGTCTTGTCAGTTGGTTCTACGATGTCGATCAGACGTTTGTGGGTGCGGATTTCATACTGATCACGCGCGTCTTTGTTTACGTGCGGAGAGATCAATACTGTGAAACGTTCTTTGCGCGTAGGTAGTGGGATTGGACCACGAACCTGTGCACCAGTGCGCTTCGCTGTTTCCACGATTTCCGCCGTTGATTGGTCAATCAAACGGTGGTCAAAAGCTTTTAGGCGAATACGAATGCGTTGATTTGACATTCTTAAACCTCAAAATAAAAAGAGCATTTAAAAAGAGCATAAAAAAACGACCGAGACTAACTCAATTATTCCTGAGAAGTCGGTTGTTAATTTATTTCTACCGTTGAACTCACAATTGGAGTTCCTGTTCATAGGGCCTGAAATCCAGACCTTTCATTTACTTTCCTAGACACTATGGTCAAGAAAGTCTGCATATTATAGTGATATTGGTGATAAATGCAACAACTAATACAAAGTAATTTTATCGCTCGGATCCGTAGGCGCTGTCGCGCAGATAAAGCGCATTGAACATACACAATATTTCACTCACAAAAAGCACTTAGAGCAAAATTCACTCTACTCAAGCATTTGCTTCTGTTAATCTTCCATAGATATATTGCGGCAGGAAAACATGGATGACACCTTTGAAAATGGTCAGTCCAGTTAAATCTTGGTATTCTATGGTTAATGATAATTGTTCGGTATTCCCATGCAGATTTTTTCTTATTTGCTAACAACCATCGCTCGCTGTAGCAACTGGCTTTTTGTTAAAAGTAAAGTATTGCCAGAGCATCCCATTGAGGATTACGAGCTAGATCCCAGCATTCCCACATTTTATGTAGCGAGACTCGACTCGGTATCAGACATGGTCGCGCTAGACGTTATGTGTAAAAAGCTTGGTTTACCAAGGCCGTCTCAAAAAGCGCGAATTGGCAATAAAGAGCTCAATCGTTTTGTTGGGATCCAGACTCCGCCAAGTGTCTTTGGTAATAGTCATAAACCAAGTGATGCGCTTGAACATAGCAAAGCGATTTTTGAAGCCTTAAAAGATAACGACAATACCGATGCGCAAGTTATTCCAGTCACTATATTGTGGGGTCGTAATCCAGGTAAAGAAAAGCCTGGTGTGGGAACCTTATTATCCAACTCATTAACACCGAGCTGGCTACGCAAATGCTTTGTGATCTTGTTTTCAGGCAGGGATAACTTTGTTCGATTTTCCCGCCCGATTGAACTCAACCAATTGTTAAACGATAAAGCAGACGTTGAGGAGCTGCCACATAAGCTGCTGCGCGTTGCACGCGTGCACTTCCGTCGTCAAAAGTTGGCTGCTACCGGCCCCAAATTACCATCACGTGAGCAGCTATTTAATTCTATCTTAGCGTCGCAAAGCATTAAAAAGGCCATTGCAGAAGAAGCAAAGGCAAAAGGTCTAAGTCAGGAAGAAGCGAGATTACAAGCACTTAGATTATTAGACGAAATAGCCGCAAACTATTCAGACGCCATGGTGCGCGTAGCTGACAGGGCCCTCACTTGGCTGTGGAACAAGCTTTATAATGGTATTGAAGTTAATAACTCAGACAAAGTACAAGCACTTGCGGACAAAGGACACGAGATCATTTACGTGCCATGTCATCGTAGCCATATGGATTACTTGCTTCTAACTTATGTGATTTACCATCAGGGTTTAGTACCACCGCATATCGCAGCTGGCGTTAATCTCAACTTTTTCCCTGCGGGCCCGATTTTCCGTCGTAGTGGTGCCTTCTTTATTCGCCGCTCTTTTTCGGGCAACAAACTCTATTCCGCGGTATTCAAGGAATATTTAAGTCAGTTATTTATCAAAGGGTATTCCGTTAAGTTTTATACCGAAGGCGGCCGCAGTCGTACAGGTCGTCTACTACCACCAAAAACGGGGATGCTGGCAATGACACTGCAATCTATGCTTCGCGGCATTGATAGACCTATATCATTAGTGCCCGTTTATCTCGGCTACGAACATGTTATGGAGATCAACACCTACCTCAAAGAGCTGGCTGGCAACAGTAAGAAAAATGAGTCTATCTTTGGTATTTTTAAGGCGATTAAGAACCTTAAAAACTATGGTAGAGGGTATTTAAATTTTGGCGATCCGATATCAGTCAACCAATTTTTAAATGAACATCAACCAGATTGGCGTGATTCTATCCACCCCACCGAAACTCAAAAGCCAGCTTGGCTGAACAAGCAAGTTGCCGATCTCGCTGATGTCATCATGACTGAGATAAATAACTCAGCAGCACTGAACTCAGTTAATTTGCTTGCGACAATTTTGCTGAGTAACGAGCAATTTGCATTGCCTAAATCACAACTGCTACAACAGCTCGATTTGTATCTTGGACTACACAGACATGCACCTTATCACGACAATGCGACGGTGCCAGATTCGAGTCCTGAGGGCCTACTCGATCATGCGCTTAAGCTTGATAAGTTCGATATTATTGAAGACAGTTTTGGCAGCATCATTAGTGTTAAGGAAAAAGAACGCGCTCTGCTTAATTATTACCG
This sequence comes from Pseudoalteromonas sp. NC201, assembly GCF_002850255.1. Classification (NCBI taxonomy): domain Bacteria; kingdom Pseudomonadati; phylum Pseudomonadota; class Gammaproteobacteria; order Alteromonadales; family Pseudoalteromonadaceae; genus Pseudoalteromonas; species Pseudoalteromonas sp. NC201. The sequence continues at coordinate 254,022 of NZ_CP022522.1, read as the reverse complement.
TAACAATATTCTGCACCTGTTTGCCGTACCAAGCTTAATCGCTCAGCAGCTCTTCAATCGCTACAGCTTGACAGTTGATGAGTGCCGCAAAGAGGTAGCGCTGTTGTATCCCTTGTTTGCAAAAGAGTGGTTCTTAACAGACCTTAAGACAGGATATATAGAGTCCATTTTTGAATACTTTGCGGCTAAGGATCTGATTACCTTTGATGGTCACCTTGCCTCAGTTAACAAAGATGGTAGCGCATTGGCACAATTAGAAATGCTAGGTAAAGTGATCCACTTAACGCTTGAACGCTATGCAATCACGATTAACCTCGTTAAGCGTCATCAAGGATTAAGTCGTAGCGAGCTTGAAAAAGAAAGTGCACTTCTTGCCGACCGACTAGGAACTTTACACGGTATCAAAAGCCCAGAGTTTTTTGATAAAAAAGTGCTCAGTGCGTTTGTTACTAGTCTAAAAGAGCAAGGCTTTATAGAACAAGATGAAGCCGTGGGCATTCGCGGCACAGAATCACTACATACTTTAGAGCAGTACTTAAAAACCCTGCTACCTGCTCGAATACATCAGTCTATTCAGCATATCGTCTAATATCATAAGGCCCCAATTTAGGGGCCTACTTTATGGTGCATAGCAAAGCTTAAGTTAGACGATTATCTACTACTTGCTTTATAACAACAGCAATAACACATAGTGCCGCCGCTATATCTACAGAGATCATTTGATGCGGCCAAACTAAAGCGATACCTAAAAGCGCTAGCACCATCCTAATTGGCTTATTGAGCTTCGCCTCTGCATAACCGTATATCGCTGCTACCAAAGCGTACATCCCTATAAGCGCGGTGAAAAAAACCTGCATGATCTCAAAGTTACTCCCTCCAATAAACGGCGTATAAGCAAACAGTAAAGGAACGATGTATAATGCTTTGGCCGTTTTCCATGCTTCTATACCTGTTGCCATCGGCGGTGTTTTGGCAATTCCCGCAGCGGTAAAAGCGACCAAACATACTGGCGGTGTCACATTGCTATCTTGCGATAACCAAAAAATAATCATATGGGCAGAGAGTAACATCATGGCTAAATGCGTGGTATCAAATTGGCTACTGCGAATAATATCAATAGCCTCTGGCGGCAAGCTTGCCAAAATAGTAAACACTTGAGCCGTGGTAATATTTGGCTGGTTGTATATCTCACCTAGTGCTGGCGCCATCATACTCATCATCATCGTCGCAGTGTCATTGAGTTGACCATTTACTATGATCTCTACCAGTGCAGACTGGCTGATCAAGCCATACAAAGCCGGTGCAGAAAGCGTTGCCAACACAATATATGATGCCGTCACGGGCAGTCCCATACCGATAATTAACGAGGCCAGTGCAATCAATACCAACAACAGTATCAAGCTTGCTCCCGCCCATTCATTTATCATTAGAGAAAAAGTAACCCCTAATGAGCTGATCGAAATACAATTAACCAGCATGCCAATGGCCACCAATAATATTGCTGTCTTGGCGCTGTTTTCAGTTGCATTTGCAAGCGCAGCCAAAATCTTTGACCACCTCATCGGCGCAGGTGAAAACAAAGAAAACAGACACACACTGAGCGTCGCAATGCTGACTGCATAAGTTGGCGTAAAGCCATAAATCATCAATGTTACGAGCAACACGATAGGTAATAAATGATGCCAACCGGACTTCAGCTCTTGCCAAGCACTCAATTGCCCTGACTCTAATGCTGGCTGGATATTCAAACGTGTAGCTTGAATACGTACAAAGATGGCGATAGATGCGAAATAAAGCAGTGCGGGAACAAAGGCCGCCGCAATTATCGTAAGATAAGGAATTTGAGTATAGGAGGCCATCACAAATACACCAGCCCCCATAATCGGCGGGATCAGCTGACCTCCCGTCGATGCTCCCGCTTCAACTGCTGCCGCAAACTTTGCAGGAAAGCCAGCTTTCTTCATTAATGGAATGCTGATCACCCCAGTCGCCGCTGTATTCGCGATAGCAGAGCCCGATACGGAGCCCATCATACCCGAGCTCACGACAGCAACAAGCCCTTGTCCGCCAACCATGCGACCAACAAGCGCATTGGCAAAGCGAATGATAAAATCCCCAGTTCCTGCTTGGACTAGAAATGCGCCAAACAAGATAAACATAAAAACAAACGTCCAAGAAATTTTAGCAATAGGTCCAAACAAGCCGTCATCAAAGTAATTGCGAAACAAAATAGTTTCTGCACTTAAACCAGCGAAATGAAACACGCCATCAATATACTGTCCCAAAAACAGTACATAACTCATCGCCAGTAGGATCATCATCGGGATAAACCAGCCCATACAGCGCCGGACCAACTCAAGCGCGAGGAGTACAGCGGTGGAAGATGCTATCCAGTCAGCCGCAGCAAATTCATAATTACGCGCAGCCAGCGCATCACTGTACAGAACAAGATAGCCACAGCTCACGATTAAACCGATAAACAGCCCGATATCAATAACGCTAGAAAGCACTGCTAATTTGCCAACTCTAAGTGGCAAGGTGAGCAAGATAATGCTACCAAATAGCATGAAGTGAATGGCTGAAATATAGTTATCCGGCCAAGTGGCGACCAAATTAAAATAGAGGTGCAACAGACTCGTGAGTATCGCTAAATAAAAAGCGATCCGCTCACGAGCTGCTGTTGGTGCTACTAATGTGCTTTGCTCATTGCTACTATTACTCATTGATAGATACTATCCCGTTTTACTTAGTTGACGGCGCTACTGCAGATGAGCAGGTACGGCAATACCTATTTCTTTATAATACTTCAGCGCACCGGGATGTAGTTTTGCAGGCAGTCCCATGAGTGCCTTTTCTATCGCCATGGCTTTAGTCGCTTTATGGATGGTTTGAAGAAAGACTAAATTTTCATAAATTGCCTTGGTGAGCAGATATACATCTTCCTCACTCATGTCTTTATGTGCAGCAAGAAAGTTTGGCTGGGCAATCGTTTTGATTGCGTTAGTTTGGCCGGGGTAAGTGTTAGCTGGGATCTCGAAGCGTGACCATAGCTCTACCTCAGTGTTGACTTTATTTAGCTGCTCATCAGTAAAATCCAGCACCGCGATACCATTGGCATCGGCTGCATAAGCACTTGTAATAGCGCTGACAGGTACTCCTGCTGGAATATTCATTCCCGCAATCTGACCATTTTGTAGGGCGCTAGAAGAGCCCGCGTAACCTTTATGCACCAAAGTGAATTTGTCACTATCAACGCCCAGTGCAGCCATGATGTGCTTCCCAGAACCTTCCGTTCCAGAGTTACGCTTACCAATGCCAAACCCTTGTGAATATAGGTTTTTCAAATCTGAGACGTTGCCCGTTTTGGCATACTTCTTAGCAATGACAAAGTGCTCTACGTTTTGCCACAGCATAGTCACAGAACGCAGATAATCTTGTTTGCCAACGGATGCCATTGCCCCCGTCCCCTGTGTCGCCCACGCACCGTAAAGACCCTGTAGAATAGCCAGTTCAGCTTCTTTATTACGCATGAGTTTGAGGTTATCACCAGAACCAGCAGAGGTAATGGCCGACACGCTCATACCGTGCTGCGGCGTGACTTTTAGCTTAGTTAGTGTCGCAATCGCGACGCCTACTGGGTAAAAAGTGCCACCAGATGAGGCTGTTGCCAAAATATAGGATCTGTCTTTATCTACATTAGCAAAGCTTGCAAAAGTACATAGTGACATTGTGATACTGAGCACAGCAGAAATTGTACGAGCCGAAAGACCTAACATCTTTACACTCCCTAATTTTAGGTTTTATATGGGCTTATTGTGCACACCTTTACGCAATTAACCAAATTTTTACGTGACTGGTGGCAGGATATCAGCATATAGAATAGGGAGATTAAATGGTGAGAATATGGATTTTAAGCTATCGAAAGCAAATATAAGAACATTATCGAGTTGTTCGTTATAAACATCACAATGACAGAAATGATGCTTTTATAGGAGAATGACCCTGTTCGCAGGTCGCGATATAAAATCGCTGCTACGAGGCATTAAAAAGTCTGTATTTCTTATTTGAGAACGACCCTTTCATTGATCGCGATATAAAATCGCTGCTACGAGGTATTAAGAAATCTGTATTTCTTATTTGAGAATGACCCTTTTCACAGGTCGCGATATAAAATCGCTGCTACGAGGCATTAAAAAGTCTGTACGCCTTATTGGAGGATGACCCTTTCATTGATCGCGATATAAAATCGCATCTACAAGGCATTAAAAAAGGCCGTACTCTTTATCAGAGCACGACCTTTTTTGCTGGTCGCGATATAAAATCGCTGCTACGAAGATTACTCTTCGATTGTTGCTACAACACCAGCGCCTACTGTACGGCCACCTTCACGGATAGCGAAACGTAGACCTTCGTCCATCGCGATTGGTACGATTAGCTCAACAGTCATCTTGATGTTGTCGCCTGGCATTACCATTTCTACGCCGTCTGGTAGCTGGATGTCACCAGTTACGTCTGTTGTACGGAAGTAGAACTGTGGACGGTAACCTTTGAAGAAAGGAGTGTGACGACCACCTTCATCTTTCGAAAGTACGTATACTTCTGAAGTGAATTTTGTGTGTGGCTTAATTGAACCAGGCTTACATAGTACTTGACCACGTTCAACTTCATCACGCTTAGTACCACGTAGTAGTGCACCGATGTTCTCACCCGCACGACCTTCGTCTAGAAGCTTACGGAACATCTCAACACCCGTACAAGTTGTCTTCGTAGTTTCTTTAATACCTACGATTTCTACTTCGTCGTTCACGTTGATGATACCAGCTTCTACACGGCCTGTTACTACTGTACCACGACCCTGGATTGAGAATACGTCTTCGATAGGCATGATGAATGGCTTATCGATGTCACGCTCTGGCTCTGGGATGTAAGAATCTAGTGCTTCTGCAAGCTCAACGATTTTGTCTTCCCACTCTTTCTCGCCTTCTAACGCTTTAAGCGCAGAACCTTGGATTAGAGGTAGGTCATCACCTGGGAAGTCGTACTCAGAAAGTAGTTCACGAACTTCCATCTCTACTAGCTCTAGTAGCTCTTCGTCGTCAACCATGTCACATTTGTTCATGAATACGATGATGTAAGGTACACCAACCTGACGAGAAAGTAGGATGTGCTCACGTGTTTGAGGCATAGGACCGTCAGTAGCAGCAACTACTAGGATCGCGCCGTCCATCTGTGCAGCACCAGTGATCATGTTTTTAACATAGTCAGCGTGTCCTGGACAGTCTACGTGTGCATAGTGACGAGTTGGTGTGTCATACTCAACGTGTGAAGTTGAGATTGTGATACCACGCTCACGCTCTTCTGGAGCGTTATCGATTGATGCGAAGTCTTTTGCTTCACCACCGTATACTTTTGCAAGTACGTTAGTGATTGCTGCAGTTAGAGTTGTTTTACCGTGGTCAACGTGGCCGATTGTACCTACGTTTACGTGCGGTTTTACGCGTTCAAACTTTTCTTTTGCCATGACGAAACCTATAAGTTTTGTGTATCTAGATTACATATAAAAATAATCCACGACGAGTGTGGATTAGAATTATTCAGTCTATTATAAATATTTTTTCGACAATTCAAAGGAAGTATTTGAGAAGATTCTTCGGAGACTGGTGCTGATAGGCAGATTTGAACTGCCGACCTCACCCTTACCAAGGGTGCGCTCTACCAACTGAGCTATATCAGCACGCCAGACGAACTGGAGCGGGCAGCGGGAATCGAACCCGCATCATCAGCTTGGAAGGCTGAGGTAATAGCCATTATACGATGCCCGCTTTAGGAACCTGTTCTTAACTACCTCTAACCGTCAAGAATAAAGTGGTGGAGGGAGCTGGATTCGAACCAGCGAAGGCTGAGCCGTCAGATTTACAGTCTGATCCCTTTGGCCGCTCGGGAACCCCTCCACGTAAAATTCTTTCCTAAAGCATCCTATACAAGATAGGGTAAAAAGATGGTGCCGACTATCCGAGTCGAACGGATGACCTACTGATTACAAGTCAGTTGCTCTACCAACTGAGCTAAGTCGGCACTGCTTTAGTACGGGGCGAGATATTAGAGCAACCATTGACTTGATGCAACAGGAATATGCAAAAAAATTTAAATTTATTGTTCAAACGCTCAGTTTTAAGCCAATCCCATGACATTTTTACAGTTATTGTGGGTTTTTCCACCAAACTGACAACCCTTTGAATACCAAAAGGTCATCAAAAACCGCTGACGCCATATGATTTTTTATTAACTCGCCATATCCACCTGCACACAATACCAACGCAGACTCATTATTAAGTTGCTGTTTTGCACTATGTACGAGCCCAAGTGTTGCGGCTAACGCACCATTTTTCACCGCCTCTGGTGTATTTTTAGCAAATTCTGCGGCAAAAGGCGTGTTCTCATCACAAAATACCCGCTCTGCACGCGCGGTAATACTGGAAATCATGAGATCGATACCTGGTAAAATCCACCCTCCCATGTGTATCCCATGTGCAGTCACTACATCAACCGTGGTCGCAGTGCCAGAATCAATTACGATAATATCTTGTGTTGGATATAGAGCATGCGCGGCGAGTACCGCAAGCCACCTATCAATTCCCAAATTTTTAAAACTAGGATAGGCGCAAGTTACCCCAGCTCGCCTTGCCGATACTTGTGCTTGCTCTAGCACAAGACCAAACTCAGAGGCACGACTTTCCACCCACTGTAATCCCGCCACCTTACCAACCTGAGAGCAGACAATTGCGGTTAGCTTTTGCCATTCAATATCACTTTCTTTTACAGGACTAATACGGCCTTCATGCTCAAGCGCATATTTAACTGCAGTATTACCGACGTCAATTAGCAGTTTCACGATGTCACCTTTCTTAACGAAATTTCACCGCCATAAAAAGCTTTAAGCTCACCATCTTGCCTAAGCAATAAGCCGCCTTGCATATCTATGCCTTCACAGATCCCACGCCATTCTCTTTGTCCAGTACTCAAGGTCACCGCGTCACCTTTAAAGGCATTTAGACTATTCCATTCGGTCACCATTTCGCTTAGTCCAGACTCTTTATACTGGGCAAGACGCTCAGACAAGGAGTGAGTGAGCTGCACCACTAACTGATTTTTATCAATTTGGCCTAAGTGCGTTTGCAGATCTGTCCAAGCTTGGTCGATGTGCTTAGAGGCAGATTCTGGCATACATATATTTAGCCCAATCCCAATCACGAGATGGCAAGGCCCTTCCACCTGCCCTTCTAGCTCAACTAAAATCCCCGCCAGTTTTTGCTGGTTGAGATATATATCGTTTGGCCATTTTAATTCAACGGAAATACCATAAAGGACCTTTAACGCATCATATACTGCAAGTCCTACAGCAATAGATAAGCCCATCGCGGCTTGCATGCCAGCGTCAAACTGCCAGTAATAACTGTAATAAAGGTTAGCACCAAAGGGCGATTGCCATACCCGACCTCTGCGCCCTCTGCCAGCTTGCTGCATTTCTGCCACCAAGACATGGCCTGAGCCCATATTCTGTTTGTCCTGCAAACGACGCATTAGCTCGCTATTCGTTGAGTCTATAATTGCGTGATATTCGATTGGACACTCACTTTGAAACTGCTGTTGCCATAGAGTATTCAACTTACTTTGATGAATAAGCGGTAAGCTATAATTGAGTTTATAGCCGCGGCCATTGACTCGAAAAATATCCACGCCCATCTCTTGCAACGCCGCAATATGCTTTGCAATAGCCGCGCGACTAATACCTAATTGCTCACCCAACTCCTGCCCTGAGACAAACTTTCCTTTGTTCAAGGCCGCTAAAATCGTTTGCTTTTTATGATCAGGCTTTTTCATGATATTCCACACTTTGCAACTGACATTCACCATGCTTTGTTATAAGGCGCACTTCATGCTCGAGTAACACAGCAAATTTTTGCCAAACGGTTTGTTGAATATGGCTCACTAACTGTTTTAAATCTTCACCGGTGCTGCCACCGCTATGAACAAGTACTAGTGCTTGTTTCTCATACACACGAATGGCTCCACGGTGGCAGCCTTTTAGACCCGCTTTGTCAATTAACCAACCAGCCGCAAGTTTTACATGGTCATTGTCCACATTAAACGCTGGCATCTCTGGAAATTGACTTTGCAACTTAGCTGCAAACGCCCTATCAACTACTGGGTTTTTAAAAAAGCTCCCGGCATTTGCAAGCGTCGCAGGATCGGGCAATTTACTGTTTCGAGTAACTATCACCGCTTCACAGATCTCTTGCGCGGTTGCTGTATCACTCAAGCTTTGTAGAGGGCCATAACTTAACGTTGGCTGCCAACGTTTAGGCAATGTCAATGTCACTTCAGTAATAACAAACTTATCTTTTAGGCGGTGTTTAAAGACTGAATCTCGATAGCCAAATTCACACTCTGCATTTGTTAATGTCGTGAAGCGCCGCTCGGCGATATCAAACCCTCTAACGGCGGTGATAAATTGTGATACTTCAACGCCGTAGGCGCCGATATTTTGTACCGGTGCCGCACCAACGGTACCAGGGATCAATGCGAGGTTCTCTAACCCATCAATTCCGTTATCAAGCAGCTTTGTAACGAGCTGGTGCCAGTTTTCTCCAGCTGCGACTGTAACGACATAATCATCATCTTGTTGCTCGATATCGACACCTAAGGTCGCAAGCTTAATAACGGTTCCAGCATAGTTTTCCAGAAAAATGGTATTACTCCCTTCCCCAATTAAAAAGAAAGGACGACTGAAATCGAGCTCAACCAGCGCATGTGGATCTGTGATAACAATAAGGGACTCGCAACCCGACGGCAGCGAAAAAGTGTGATAAGACTGCAAACTAGTCACTGCAGCACCTTGCCAATATTAACTAAACTGGCGCTAGTGTAGCGCATTGCCCTGACTTACGCATTAACGTCATCTTACCCATCATTTTATGTAACCCATCGGCTAATACTGTTTAAATGGTTAGAAATTAGTTATGTTAGCCGTTCTAATTGGGAATATTCTTTTTATAAGAGCAGCATTATGATTAAACTTTCGGCACTTACGCTCAGCCTTGCCATGGCTGGCCTTGTCCACACTGCTGATGTAAACGCAGCCGTTGACCAACACACTTACGCCAATCTTAACGATGTTATTACCACACACTTGCATTTAGACCTAGACGTTGACTTTGAAGATAAGCAGCTCGAAGGTTTTGTTGAACACACGCTAGATTGGCAGAACCGCCAAGCAAGAACACTGGTACTAGATACGCGTGACCTCGAAATCGACAAAGTGATGTATCAAGGTAGAGATGATAAATGGCATACCGCCAAGTTTGATCTTGCCAAGCGCGATGATGTGAAAGGTGCTAAGTTAACTATTCACTTTAAAGAGCAAGCAAAAAAAGCACGTATTTATTACAACAGCTTGCCAGTAGCATCAGGTCTACAGTGGTTAACACCGCAGCAAACCGCAAGTAAATCTCACCCATTTATGTATAGCCAGTCTCAAGCTATTCATGCTCGTAGTTGGATCCCTGTGCAGGATACGCCAGCAATGCGTGTGACTTACTCTGCTCGCGTACATACGCCTAAAGATGTGCGTGCGGTAATGAGTGCGGACAATACCGGCGCATTGATCAAAGATGGCGATTATTGGTTTGATATGCCGCAAGCTATCCCACCGTACCTAATTGCAATTGGTGCAGGTAACCTTGAATATAAAGAGATGTCGCACCAAACTGCGATTTTTGCAGAACCGCAAATCCTCGATGCCTCTGTTGCAGAGTTTAACGATACACAAGCGATGATCGACAAAACCAATGCCATGTATGGTGAATACGCTTGGGGTAGATACGACCTGCTCATGTTGCCGCCTAGCTTCCCGTTTGGAGGTATGGAAAATCCACGCCTGTCATTTATCACGCCAACCGTAGTTGCCGGTGACAAAAGTTTAGTAAACCTAATCGCCCATGAGTTAGCGCACTCTTGGTCTGGCAACTTAGTGACCAACGCAACATGGGAAGATCTGTGGCTAAATGAGGGTTTCACCTCTTACGTTGAAAACCGTATTATGGAAGAAGTGTTTGGTCGTGACCGCGCGGTGATGGAGCAAGCACTTGACGCGGCTGGTCTACGTGCACAACTTAAAACTATCGCCGCTCCTGATACGCGCATGAATTTAGAGCTTAATGGCCGCGATCCTGACGATGCGTTTAGCTCTGTACCTTACACTAAAGGTCAATTATTCCTTATTTATCTAGAAGAAAAGTTTGGTCGTGACAAGTTCGACAAGTTTGTTAAAACCTACTTTAACACTTTCTCTTTTAAATCACTGACTACTGATGAATTCGTCGCGTACTTAGACAAAAACTTGCTACAGCAATATCCTGGTATCGTGAGCTTAGAAAAAGCCAAAGAGTGGATTTATGAGCCAGGCTTGCCAAGCGATGCACCGAACCCAACTTCTGATGCCTTTGAAAAAGTGGATGCGCTAACTCAAGCTTGGTTAAAAAACGAGAAAACACTTGCAGATTTACCGACCGACGCTTGGACAGTACATGAATGGCTGCACTTTATTAATAACTTACCAAGAGATCTCGCTATCGAGCGTATGGAAGCCTTGGACAAGGCATTTAAGCTGACGCAATCGACCAACGCTGAACGCGCATTTGCTTGGTATATGCTAGCAGTAGGTAACGGCTATCAAGCTATTTACCCAGACCTTGAAAAGCACCTGGTAAGTATTGGTCGTCGCAAGCTTATTGTGAATTTATACAAGTCACTCATTAAGCATGGTAAACGTGACTGGGCTTACCGTGTTTACCAACAAGCACGTCCGGGATACCACCCGCTTGCTCAAGGCACCATCGACGCTTTGTTTGAATAATACATTTCAAAAACAAAAAGAGCGCTTCTGTGAGCGCTCTTCTCCATTTTAAGTTTAAGTTCAAACTTAAATTACTTGTGATATTGACGGCTAAATTCGTGAACCGCGTTGATGAAAACACCTGCATTTTCAGGGTCAACATCAGGCGTAATACCATGGCCTAAGTTAAACACATGACCATTACCTTCGCCAAAGCCAGCTAATATATGCTGAACTTCTTCACGAATACGCTCATGGGTACCGTGTAGCATTGAAGGATCCATATTACCTTGTAGTGCAACTTTATCGCCTACACGACGTTTTGCATCGGCAATATCAATCGTCCAGTCAAGGCCAACTGCATCACATCCAGTGGCTGCAATCGCTTCAATCCATTGACCGCCGTTCTTCGTGAATAATGTCACAGGTACTTTACGACCGTCATTTTCACGAATAAGACCGTCTACAATTTTGTGCATATATTGTAGTGAAAACTCTTTGTAGTCACGTGGGCTTAACACCCCGCCCCAAGAGTCGAAGATCATTAGCGACTGAGCACCAGCTTTTACTTGCGCATTTAGGTAGTCAATAACCGAATCAGCCACTTTATCTAGCAGTAGGTGCAGTGTCTGCGGCTCCGCAAACGCCATCTTTTTAATCTTACCGAATGTTTTGCTGCTACCGCCTTCAATCATGTAAGTCGCTAGTGTCCATGGTGAGCCTGAGAAACCAATAAGTGGTACTTCACCTTTAAGCTCACGACGAATTGTGCTCACCGCATTCATTACATAACCAAGCTCATCGGTTGGATCCAATTTAGGTAGCTTTTTAACATCGTCTAACGATTGGATAGGACGCTCAAACTTTGGACCTTCACCGGTTTCAAAGTAAAGTCCAAGTCCCATTGCATCTGGAATAGTCAAAATATCGCTAAACAGAATCGCCGCATCTAGTGGATAACGACGAAGCGGCTGTAATGTCACTTCACATGCCAGCTCTGCATTTTTACAAAGGCTCATAAAGTCACCAGCTTGTGCTCTGGTGGCACGATACTCTGGTAGATAACGACCAGCTTGGCGCATCATCCATACTGGTGTGACGTCAACTGGTTGTTTTAATAGCGCTCGTAAATAACGATCGTTTTTTAATTCGCTCATAGCGTCTCTATTCCAATACTTAAATTCAATTGTGCGGATTGTATCACTAAGTGCACATGGGCACTATCTAAACTATCCTTGCCAGCGCCTCGTCATGATCTAGATTAAACCTCACTTTATTAGGAACAAATTCATAAGCTTGTGTAAAAGTTACCGAAACAAGCAATTAAACTGTTTGCAACACGATTAAAAGGTTGGTATAAAATTACCGCGTTAGAAAAATAACAACAAAACACCTTCAATTAGAAAAATAACAACATTACGCAACAAGCTAAACTGCTATTTTGAACCACCTTGAGTTTCTCTCGGTGGTTTTTTTATTTTTATCCTCCTGAATTTGTTAACATTCCCGATAATCAAACCAATAATCTTTTGATCTTTTTACGCTTTTACAGAAAAAATTGGTTGACCTTTTGCCCCGTTTCCCTTTCCATAGGGGTAGGTAACCCGCTTAAGGAGAATCACTATGCTTTCGCAGTTAGAACAAGCCCAACAGAAATGGGGAGGTAGCCATAGTGTTATTGATGCATGGTTAGCAGAGCGTCAGGAACTATTGGTTTTATATTATAAAGTTGCAGGATGCTCACCAACTCGAAATGGTAAAGCACTTCCTGAGCAAGTTGACATTCAGTCATTCTGCCAGATTTTGATGGACTACCTTTCAGCTGGTCATTTTGAAATTTATGACAACATTGTTGAGGCCTGCCAAGAAAAAGGCCCTGAAAGCGCAAAATTAGCTCAGTCACTGTACCCTCGGATCACAGATACGACTGATACCGCACTTGATTTCAACGACAAATACGCTGAAGTAAATCAAGAAACGCAAGAATTAGCAGACTTCGATAACGACTTGTCTGTATTAGGTGAAACGCTTGAGTTACGCTTCCAATTGGAAGACGAACTGATCGATAACCTTTATTCTAATCACACTGAATAGTCTAAATTTGCGGGCACCAAAATATAAAAAAAGGTGAGATAGCTATCTCACCTTTTTCTTTACGGACACTGCCAAATTATTCAGCAGCTTCTTCAGCTTCGTCTTCGATACCTAGCAGTTCAACTTCAAATACCAGTGTTGAGTTAGCTGGAATTTTACCAAGGTTACGAGTGCCGTATGCAAGCTCCGCAGGAATAGTAAACTTATACTTAGCGCCAGTGTTCATTAACTGTAGACCTTCAGTCCAACCTGCAATTACTTGATTTAGGTTGAAAGTAGCAGGTTCATTACGTGCGTAGGAACTATCGAACTCAGAACCATCTAGCAACGTACCTTTATAATGTACTGTCACCTTGTCTGTTGCGACTGGCTTTTTACCGTCGCCTTCGCTTAGCACTTCATATTGAAGACCTGACTCAGTCACCTGAACGCCTTCTTTCTTCGCGTTTTCAGCTAGGTACTTATCGCCTTCTTCTTTATTTTTCTTCGCGTCAGCTTCAACTTTAGCAGCTTGCTTTTCACGAACAGAAGAATCTAGTGAAGTGAGTACTTCACGGATTTTTGCTTCATCTAGCTTAGCTTCACCAGCCAATGCGTCTTTAAAACCACGCATTAATAACTCTTGATCAAGTTCAATGCCTAGCTCTTTTTTATCCGCTAAGTCTTTTTGCAAGAAGTTACCAACTGAAGCACCGATACCGTATGCTTGCTGTTGCACCTCTGTATCTAGCTTAACTTCAGCAGGCTTCTGCTCTTCTGCTTTTTTATTACACGCTACTAGTGCTAACACTGAAGCAGCAACGAGTGACAGTTTAATCGTCTGTTTCATTCTCAACTCTCCGACAGTCCCTACTATCAAAACACCAATGCTCGCGCAAGAGAGCTTGATATGCGGTGCCATTGTTAATTTTATATTAATAAGAAAAGGTGCTAGCCACATTAACATTCTCTAATCAGAATGCCAATATGCATTTGCTTGCCATTATCGCGTAACGACATTACGCTTTTAATACGCTAATATCAAAATAATATCTTGTTTTTAGTGCCTTTAGTCTACCTGTGATAGACTTCGGAGTTAAGGAGGATTTACCTAACTTATGGTCAAACTCGTCAACATTAAGTGGACAAGCCTCCTCTTTGCATGCGCGATGCTCAGTTGCTTCACCTTAACCGGCTGTGGCCCTGACACTTCAAAAGCCGTTATGACCGTGGAACATGCCAGCAGAGGCGCATTTTCTGCAGCAATCTCTACGGACGGTCACTACAGCCTTGTTTCTTCCATAGAGCATGGGGCCGTACTTTGGGATAATCAAGAGCAAGGCCTCAAATTTCAATGGCGTCACTCCGATGTCCCCGATGATCTCATTCACTCACTGGCTTTAGCTAATGACAACTCCACGGCCGTCACTGCCACTGATAAGACTTTCGCCATCTGGAGCATCGAAAGCGGTCAAAACCTAGGATATTTTGAGATCGAGTCTGGCACTATTCGAGATATCGCAATTAGCAATGCGGGCCGATATTTACTCTATGCCCGCAGTGATAACGTTGTCGTTCACCTCGACTTAGAGAGTGGAAGGCGGATAGAGTTCCTTGGACATCAAGAAAATATCAATTCTATTGCCATGTCTCCCAATGGTCACTTTGCCTTAACCGGAGGCAACGACTATACCGCTTACTTTTGGGATACTAGAACGGGGCAAGTGATCCACCGCTTTAACCACCCAAGTCGCGTGACCAAAGTTGCATTAGATGACCAAGGAAGATTTGCTTTTACCGCAGATAGCATGAAAAAAGCGAGCATTTGGCAATTAACTTCTGGTGATCTCAAAGCACAATTACAGTATATTGCTCGCCAGAAAATTTTCAGTGCAGTGCGCTTTAATCAAGACGCAACGCTCTTGGCTACCGGCTCACCTAACCGCGAGCTTATTTTATGGCAAGTGAGTGATGGTGAACGATTGCAAACTTGGCGTGTGCAACCCCGAGAAGGCAGCCGCCCTAAGTCTGCGGTTGTATTTGACGTTGCTTTTCAAGACCAGGACACTGCATTGTTAACCGAAAGTTCCAGCGGACTACTGGAAAAATTTGCGCAGGTGAAAAAGCCATGAATGAAATCGAAAACAGAATTACTGAGCTTGAGGCTAAGCTTGCCTTTCAAGAAGATACAATCGAAACCTTAAATGAAGAGCTAAAGGCACATCAGCAGCGCTTGGCTAAAATGCAACGACAAATTGAGCTATTGGCAGAGAAAATGAAAGAAGGCCGGGATCCGGGTTTAATGCCTCAACATCAAGAGCCACCACCACCGCACTACTAACAGACTAATTGAAAACCGGGGTGATCACTCACTCCGGTTTGAACACTCCAATAACTTGCTCAAACTGGCGTGTAGAAGCCTGTACCGCATCTTTCGGCTGAGACATTACGTGGCCACACTCAACACATTCAACTTTTTCAACATCATGCTCTTTGTAGAGCATCATTACGTCGATTTTTTGGCATTCTGGACAACTTGCCCCTGCAATAAAACGCTTCTTAACTTTCAACTCTACACCTCTAATGAACACCGAGTTTAAGGTTTGTCATTTTATCCTAATTTTATTTGTCATGATACGCTTGGAGTAAGGGATTGGATCCATGCTATGATGCGCGCAATTTAGACAGACTTTTAGAATTATGATCCAACTTTCTGATATCGAGCTACTTCGTGGCAGTAAAACACTGCTAAAACAAGCAAATGCAACGCTTTATCCACAACATAAGGCGGGCCTAGTCGGTGCCAATGGCTGTGGTAAATCATCTCTCTTTGCGCTGCTAAAAGGTGAGCTGCAACTCGATTCAGGTGATTTTTCTATTCCAAAAGATTGGTCTATTGCATCAGTAAAACAAGAAACCCCAGCACTCTCCATTAGCGCCCTCGAGTATGTACTACAGGGACACCCTGAATACTATGTATTGAGAACGCAGCTACAACAAGCGGAGCGGGACGGTGATGGTGAACTACAAGCAAAAGCACACCAACAGCTAGAGAACATCAAAGGGTATAGTATTGAAGCCAAAGCGGGTGAACTACTCCATGGCCTTGGTTTTAGCAATGAACAGATTGAGTTTGCCGTTAGCGACTTTTCTGGTGGCTGGCGCATGCGCTTGAACCTTGCGCAAGCGCTGATCCGCGATGCCGATTTATTGCTTCTGGATGAGCCAACCAATCACTTGGACTTGGACGCTGTTTATTGGCTAGAACGCTTTTTGCGCGCCTATCAGGGTACATTAGTGCTTATTTCTCACGACCGCGAATTTTTAGATGCGGTTGTTAGCGAGATTTGGCATATCGACCAACAGCAGATCAACGTTTATAAAGGTCACTATTCTCAGTTTGAGCGTCAAAAAGCAGAGCGCATGGCACAGCACCAAGCGCTTTACGAGAAGCAACAAGAAACGATTGCGCATTTAGAGAAGTTTATTACCCGCTTTAAAGCGAAAGCGAGTAAAGCAAAACAAGCGCAAAGTCGTGTGAAGGCCCTTGAACGCATGGAAATGCTCGCGCCCGCTCATGCAGATTCACCATTTAATTTTGAATTTGCAGATCCAACGAGCTTGCCTAATCCATTGATGACACTAGAGCAAGCCAAAGCGGGCTATGGTGACGTTACCATTTTGCATGACATCAAGCTTAATCTGGTCCCAGGTAGCCGTATTGCGTTACTTGGCCGTAACGGTGCTGGTAAATCGACCCTAATCAAGTTACTTGCCGGCGATTTAACCCCACAAGCTGGTGAAGTGTTTCTACACCAAGGATTAAATGTAGGCTATTTTGCTCAGCATCAGCTTGAGTCTCTCGATCTTGAGGCCAGTGCGGTTACCCATATTCAACGTTTAGACCCTAAAGTACCAGAGCAGCTTATTCGTGATTTCTTGGGCGGTTTTGCTTTTCATGGTGATAAGGCCCTCGAACCCGTTGCGCCGTTTTCTGGTGGCGAAAAAGCACGACTCGTACTTGCGATGCTGGTGTATCAAAAGCCGAACCTGCTGTTACTCGATGAGCCGACCAACCACCTAGATTTAGAAATGCGACACGCACTTGTGATGGCCTTGCAAGGTTTTGAGGGTGCAATGGTCACGGTTTCCCACGATCGCCACATGCTGAAAAATACCGCTGACGAGTACTATTTAGTTGATAATGGAACCGTTTCTCAGTTCGGCTATGACTTAGATGCCTATTACCAATGGCTTATGAATGCCAATAAAGAGCAAGCGAAACCAAGTGGATCAGAGGCTGAACCAAAGCAAAACTCTAATGCCAATCGTAAAGAGCAAAAGCGTCTTGAAGCCGAATTCAGAAAAACCATTCAACCGTTGAAAAAGTCGATTGAAAAACTCGAAAAACAGCTCGACAAACTCACTGAGCAAGCAGATGAAATTGAGCAAGCTTTGGCTGACAACAGTCTATACACGGACGAGAACAAGGCAAAATTAAGTGACTTACTGGCAAGACAAGCCAAAATAACCCCAGAGCTTAATGACACAGAAGAAAACTTATTAATGGCATTGGAAGAGTTAGAAGAAAAGCAAAATCATTTCGATGAGACTGGAGAGATATGCTAAGTCGTGAAGACTTTTGGCAATTTGCCTGTGAGTTCTACAGCCGCCCGCAAATGCAATCGCGGCTGCTGAATTTGCAAGATGCTGCAGGCAAAAATATCAACCTGTGCCTGTTACTTTGTTACCTAGACACTTTAGCACTGACGATTACCCCCGACACCCTAACCGCACTGGTAAAGACTGCTAAGCAATTTGACCAAGCGGTGCTACAACCCCAACGCGCGATCCGCCATACCCTAAAAACACATCATCAAGACTACCAAGACTATAAAAAGTTACGAGCTGCGATGCTGACTGCAGAGCTTGAGCTTGAAAAGCGCCAACAAGTGCTATTGTTGGAAACATTAAAGCGCTTTTCGTTTGCGCCACTGCAATCATGTAGCAATGTGCTGCTCTATTTGAGTCAGAGTGAGTACGACGCTTTATTCAATACGGCTGATTTCTAAGCCATTAAATAAATATAAGCCCTGATATTTACCCAACTTAGATATAAAACCTGATCGAGATCAAGCCTTTGCCTAGGTTTAATTTCACTCAGGATTGAAACTTGATCTTGATCATATCAAGCCCCTCAGACCTCCACTACTATTTACTCATCGACAAATTAGGAGGCACAGCCATGAACGTATTCTTTAGAGACTTTTTTTCCGACCCTGTGTTGTTTCTGTCTTTTGGCTTTTTAGGGATTGTAATTTTGCTGTGCTGTTATTACGTCTATTTTTTCATTAAAAAAGTCATGGACGCTGAAGTACCTAACGAACAATAGAACAGATTTAAATGTATTACCTTGGGGCGATTGAAGAATAAGTAGTAGAAGATCGGCTCGACGTAGTTCCCCAACTTGCAGAATTAAGCACGACGCACAAAGCACCTTATCAGTTTACTGGTCGGGTGCTTTTTATTTGCTTAACCCTCAACTGATAATACGTTAAACTGGCTAAAACGTGTTTTGCAACTGGATAGCTTCCTTTCTTTGCTTTGCGAGCAACCGTCAAAAAGACGCAGTTTCTATTATGAATCAAGCCATGAAAACAATAACAGCCGATAATTACGAATTTAAGCCCGCTTGGTGGATGCGCAACCGCCATGCCCAAACCATACTTCCGCGATTCTTTAGGCCTAGATTACAGGTGCCCGTCGACTATGAAACACTAGACACACCAGACGATGACTTTTTAGAACTTGCATGGGCAAAACACGGCGATAAATCGGCACCTTTGGTTGTGGTATTACATGGGCTAGAAGGCAATATCAACAGCTTTTATGCAAAAGGCCTATTAAAAGCGTTGGTACACCATGGTTTTGATGCCGTACTGATGCACTTTCGCAACTGCTCACGTGAAGTGAATCGCCAAGCTAGGGCTTATCATAGCGGCGAAACCTCAGATCTTGGCTTTTTTATAGACACGCTAAAAGCCCGTTTTCCTAAACGGCCATTATTTGCGGTTGGCTTCTCGCTCGGCGGTAATGTACTTGCCAAATACTTGGGAGAAACCAAATCGCAAAGCGGTCTTGAAGCTGGTGTTGTCGTCTCAGCGCCTTATCACCTTTCTTCCTCTTGTCAGGTGATCAGAAAGAGCTGTTTTAAGCTCTATCAAAAATACTTGCTAGACAGGATGAAGAAATCTTTTTCACGTAAGCTAGACACCATCCAGTCGCAAATTAGGATAGACAAGCCTGCCCTTTATGCCATTGATGACCTTTGGCAATTTGACGATAAGATAACGGCACCGCTGCATGGTTTTAACGGCGCGGAAGACTATTACGCACAAGCAAGTTCGCAGCCCTACTTAACCCAGATCACGACACCAACACTCCTGATCCACGCCGAAGATGACCCCATGCTATCATCACAAGCCGTGCCTACAGCCGCTCAGGTTAACTCACCGGTGACGCTCGCAGTGAGTCCCCACGGTGGTCACGTAGGGTTTATTTCGGGAAGTAACCCCCTTAAACCTAGGTTTTGGCTAGAAAGCGTTATTCCACAATATTTACAGCAAATTTATAGTAAGGCTAAGTAGTATGCTCATTCCCTATCAACAACTTCCGCAAGAGACGCTAGACAATCTTATTGAGCACTATGTGCTGCGAGAAGGAACAGACTATGGCGATACCGAGGTCAGCACCGAGAGCAAAGTCGCGCAAGTGAAAGCACAGCTAAAATCCGGAGAAGCGCTGATCGTTTTCTCAGAATTACATGAATCTGTGAATATTGTTAGCAAACAACAATTTCAAGCAATGCAAGCACAGGAAGATTACGAGTATTAAAAAACCTTCAGCTTTCTTTGTATTTAGCGCTAATCGTAAACAGTTGTCGAAGTGACAGGAGTTGTTACAATCAAATTTCTATAACTATAAAGGAAAGGCAATTTTATGAAGCTCGGCACTGCTCTTTGCGCCCTAGCGCTGGCTGTTTCTAGCGCTTATGCAACTGAATACAAAGCCTCTGAGCGCGCAGTTAAACTCGCTCACGATAACATCCTAATTGATACACACATCGACGTTCCATATCGCATCCAAAGTAAATGGGATGATGTTAGCCAAGCAACCGAAGGCGGTGATTTTGATTACCCTCGCGCGATAAAAGGCGGTCTTAATGCGCCATTTATGTCTATTTATATTCCTGCTAATTTAGAATTTGAAGGTAAAGGTAAAAGCTATCAACTCGCCAATCAACTGATTGACGGTATGGAAGCCTTAGCACATCGCGCACCAGATAAATTTGCAATGGCTTACAATACCGACGACATTTATGCGCAATTTGACAGTGGTATTATGTCTATCGCGATGGGCATGGAAAATGGCTCGCCCATTGAAGGTGAGATGAAAAACCTTAAGCATTTTTATGACCGTGGCGTACGCTATATCACCTTAGCACACTCGCAAAGCAACCATATTTCTGACTCTTCTTATGATGTACGCCGCAAATGGAAAGGCTTAAGCCCATTTGGTAAAGAGCTTGTGGTTGAAATGAACAAAATTGGTATGCTCATTGATGTATCACATATTTCCGATGACGCCTTTTATCAGGTTATGGACATTTCAAAAGTACCGGTCGTTGCTTCACATTCATCCCTGCGCAAATACACCCCAGGATTCGAGCGCAATATGGATGACAAAATGCTCAAAGCCTTGGCAAAAAATGGCGGCGTGATCCAAATTAACTTTGGCTCGAGCTTTGTGACGGCAAAAGCTGGAGCTTGGTATGACAAGCGTGACGAAGCACAAAAAGAAGCCAAAGACAAAGATCGCACCGATTTTAGAGCGGCGTTTAGAGCAAAAAATCCGTTTCCATTTGCCACACTTGATCAAGTGCTAGATCACATTGACCACGTCGTTAAGTTGATAGGGATAGATCACGTAGGGATTGGTTCAGATTACGATGGTGTGGGTGACTCACTACCGGTTGGCCTGAAAGACGTGTCAACGTATCCAAATCTTGTGCAAGGTCTCTTGGATAGAGGTTACAGCGACGCTGATATCAAAAAGATTTTAGGTGGCAATACCCTGCGCGTGTGGAAACAAGCTGAGGCTTACGCAAAGAAGTTTGCTAAATAACCTCAGGTTAAATAACTGTTCAAACCACTGATTTATAAGGTGTGCCGCACGGCATACCTTACAAGACCTTAGACTTTAAACTGAGATAATTCATTCACCAATTTACTGGTGACTCGCAGCACATCATCCGAAATTTGGTGCGTTTCTCCAGACAACCGCTCGCCGTCCAATGTTTTGTCATTTAAATCAGTTAAATTACTGCTAACCTCAGTAGATACTGCATTTTGCTGCTGAGTCGCATGAGCGGTTTGCTCTGAAAGCTCAGTCACTTTCACCGCACTTTGTGCAATTAACTCCAATAGCTCCGTTGCCTTCGTAAAACTTTCTACTGCAACATCAACATACTGCTTACCATCTTCAATGGTCTTTTGTGAGTCCTCTACGCTATGGGAGAATGCTTCCAACATCTTCTGAATATCATTAGTGCTGTCTTGTGTTCGAGTGGCCAGTGACCTAACCTCGTCAGCTACCACTGCAAATCCACGACCTTGTTCGCCTGCTCTTGCCGCTTCTATTGCCGCGTTGAGCGCTAATAAATTGGTTTGCTCAGCGATCCCGCGAATAACATCAAGCACTTGCGTAATGTTTTCAGAGTTTTTTTGTAAAGCTAACGAACTGGAGAGTGCCGCTTCCATATTATCAGCAAGATGAGTGATTTTTTGTTTTGAATCAGCCAACACCGTTTTACCTTGTGCTGCGTAGCGATGTGAAGCTTCAGCTTCTTTCAATGAGTTTTCTGCCACCGACGAGACTTCTTGACTTGAGTGACTTAGCTGATTCACCGCGCTAACAATGGTATGTGATGACTTACCAAGCGAGTCGATTAAGTCATGGCACTGTGTGGCATAATGACTGAGTTTTGACGACAAACTCGACAGCTCGCCACCATCTTTCACTAGTGCTGTAACCATCGCCTGTAAACTCTCGAGAAAATGATTAAAGTTTAGCGATAGCTTTGCAAACTCATCATTTCCTTTGATTTCAATGCGACCAGTTAAGTCTCCGTCTCCAGAGGCGATTTCAGAGATCCTATCTGACACAAAGTTTATCTGCTTTGCTAGCTGACGAGGGATTCGATAAGCAATCCAACAGGCAATACCAAGTAGGAGCAAGGCACCAACACCAAGACCCCACTTTATCTGAGTAACCTCAGCAACGACTAACGCGCGACTTGCAGCAGATTTTCCATCGGCTAATTCACCGGCTTTATCAAGCACATCACGAACTGCACCAAATAACTTAGCCGACTCAGTTTGAAGCGCTTTATCTGTCGGAGTTTTAATACTCGCCACCGTCACGCGATACCAACTTTGAAAGTCCGCGTCAAAAGTTGCAAAACTACCCAGCTCACTCTGGTGGAGTGACATAAACTGAAGATACTTTTGATAGCGCTGTTTCACCTGCTCGGCGTTTTCTTCAAAATCCGCCCGCTTATCTTCACCAGCTAATAATTTGAGGTAGGCTTCTTGAGCTTGATAAAAGTCTCTATCCGCATTGAGTACCACTGACACGGCTTTTAAATAGTTTTCAGTTTGGATCTCAAGTGCCGATTGCACTTTATTGAGCAACACCGAAAAACCAAAAAACACAAATAGCAACACGATCGTCAACATAGCCGTAGGCAACGAACTTTTGACTCGAATACTATGTAAATCCATCTTCATACACCTCAAACAAGAGATAGTAAAAGCCTAGACCATATAAAGATTTATAGACAAATAATCTTCACCCATTCAAAAGAAAACAAAATAATTACATTTCATTATTTGTTTTACAACAATACTTCTTTGTATTATTTTTAAACAGATCACGCTATCGGTTTCGTGATAACAAACTTAATAAATCTATAAAAAGGATATTGAAAATGAAAATAAAGCTCCAAAAAAAGCAGCTAAAAAAACTCACTCAAGATAACAAACTACCTCAGGAAGCAACCCCTCAAGTAGCCGGAGGTGATTATACGAGAGTTTACGGATGTCAGGACACGATGAAATGTGCATCTCGCCAAGACATCTCAGCTTGTTGCAATCACTCCGATCTTGCTAGCTGTCAAATCGGATTTACCTGCCTTTGCTAAATCTATTCACTTTTTAACAGCGGGTTTCCATAACCCGCGTATAGGTTGTTGCTCACAGTGTAAGTATTAAGATTAATTCCAATGTAAGAAATGCATCAAACAACAGCAGCACTCAGGCTTTGAATAATAAAAAGTGGGTGATTTATTTCTCTGTATATAGCGAAGAAAACTGACTGTCCATTGAGGGGGTTTTAGGTAACTAAACCAAAAATTTGATTACGGGAGTCGTTAATTTATGAAGAGTGAACCGACGACTTTTGTACTAGTTCTTTAGAGTGTGCAGTCCAATTAAAATTGGTTGCGGGAGTCGTTAATTTATGAAGAGTGAACCGATGAATTTTGGGAGAGTTCTTTAGATTATACAGTCCAATTAAAAATTGGTTGCGGGAGTCGTTAATTTATGAAGAGTGAACCGACGACTTTTGTACTAGTTCTTTAGAGTGTGCAGTCCAATTAAAAATTGGTTGCGGGAGCCATTAATTTATGAAGAGTGAACCGACGAATTTTGTACTAGTTCTTTAGAGTGTGCAGTCCAATTAAGAATTGGTTGCGGGAGTCGTTAATTTATGAAGAGTGAACCGACGAATTTCGGAGTAGTTCTTTAGATTGTGCATTCCAATTAAAAATTGGTTGCGGGAACTATTAATTTATGAAGAGTGAACCGATGAATTTTGGGAGAGTTCTTTAGATTATACAGTCCAATTAAAAATTGGTTGCGGGAGCCGGATTTGAACCGACGACCTTCGGGTTATGAGCCCGACGAGCTACCAGGCTGCTCCATCCCGCGCCTGTATGTTTTTGTGAATCTATTCTTCGTCGGGGACCGACGACCTTCGATTCTTTCCAGGTTTAGCGAGTCCGACGAATGATTTATCATTCTGCTCCATCCCGCGCCTGTATTTGTACTTAATTTTAAGTCTTGTACTTGAGACTCTATACATCCAACTGATGTTGGTTGCGGGAGCCGGATTTGAACCGACGACCTTCGGGTTATGAGCCCGACGAGCTACCAGGCTGCTCCATCCCGCGCCTGTATTTGTACTTAATTTTAAGTCTTGTACTTGAGACTCTATACATCCAACTGATGTTGGTTGCGGGAGCCGGATTTGAACCGACGACCTTCGGGTTATGAGCCCGACGAGCTACCAGGCTGCTCCATCCCGCGCCTGTATGTTTTTGTGAATCTATTCTTCGTCGGGTACCAACGACCTTCGATTCTTTCCAGGTTTAGCGAGTCCGAAGAATGATTTATCATTCTGCTCCATCCCGCGCCTGTAAACTCTTAAAAAGGACTTCCCTTTCAAGAGGCCGCTATAATAATGGATTAAAATTTTATTGCAAGGGATTTAATGCTTAAAACAATTCAAGTGCGCAAAAATCCCACAACCTTCAACTTAAACCGTTATTTATTCTATCGTTCGATGATGTGGACTGATCAACTTTTGCCATTGCCAATCGGGATGCCCCATAACAATAAAGTCTGGGTTTTCGGTAGTTTCTCGTCGATTGTAGGTCAGCGGGTTAAACTCAGCATCGGTAATACAACCTCCGGCTTCTTCGACGATGATTTGTGACGCGCCAGTATCCCACTCTCCCGTTGGCCCTACTCGTAAAAAACAATCCGCCTTACCTTCTGCGATAATGCAGGCTTTTAATGAACATGACCCAAGTGCCACAGTGTCGAACTGACTATTTAAGTACTGACTAACCGCTTCAAGCTTTTGTCTGCGACTTACTGCCAATGTCAGCGTTTCTCGTGGCGAGACGAAAATACGTTTACTTTCGCCTGAGTCACTACGTTTAAACGCACCTTCATCTTTGCTCGCGTAATATGTCAGCCCTTGAGATGGCCAGTAAATGACGCCTAACACAGGATGGTTATTTTCGATTAGCGCAATATTGACGGCAAAGTCACCGCTTTCGAGAATAAATTCCCCAGTGCCATCCATAGGATCGAGTAACCAGTAGCGCTGCCAATCTTGTCGCTCACTCAATGGTGGAATTGGTGTTTCTTCAGACATTACCGGAATGTCAGGTGCTATTTCAGCAAGACCCGCCATTAAGATCTCATTAGATGCCAAATCTGCGGCAGTGACAGGAGTGTGGTCAGACTTTTCTTTTTTACCAATATCATCGGCTTGATAAATTGCCATAATGGCTTCACCGGCACGTTGTGCCAGTGCGATGCAAGGCTCTAAATAGGACTGCAATTTACGCCTCCAGATTCAAATGTGCTTTTAATAACAGTAGTGCCGCGACACTTCTTGCTTCGGTAAAGTCCTCTTGATGTAACAGATCATATAATTTATCTAGCGGCCACTTCACTACTACCAGTGGCTCTGGTTCATCACCTTCAAGCTGTTCTGAGTAAAGTTCACTAGCGACCAAAATATGCATTTTAGCATTAAAGTAACTCGGTGCCAGTGACACTACTTTGAGTTCAGAGAAAGCATTTGCACCAAAACCCACTTCTTCTTTTAGCTCTCGGTTACCCGCTTCCACCGGGGTTTCGCCAGGGTCAATTAGCCCTTTGGGAAAGCCGAGTTGATAGTCATGTGTTCCTGCACAGTATTCTCTCACTAATAATAGCTCATTATCAGCAGTTATGGGCACGATCATTACTGCGCCACGGCCACCGCCACGAACTCTTTCGTATTCTCGTTGCTCGCCATTCGAAAAAGATAACGAAAGTGCTTCTACCGTGAACAATTTGCTTTTAGCCACGACGTCGCAAGCTAAAATTTCTGGTGGTGTGGGATGCTTTTTATGTGACATAGATCATTATTTGCTATCATGGCGAATAACCTAATCATAAAGCCTTTGAAGTTAAATGCCTATGCTAAATTGGTCAAATATCGATACCGTTTTGTTAGATATGGATGGCACATTACTCGACCTCCATTTTGATAATCACTTTTTTCTCGACGTTGTGCCTAAGGCACACGCAAAACGTCAAGGCTTAACCCTTGAGGCTGCAAGGGCCGACATCCTCGCGCGTTATGACGCAGTAATGGGCCAGATAGAATGGTATTGCCTAGATTATTGGCAGGAGCAACTACAGCTCCCAATTATGGAGCTTAAACGTGAAGTACAACACTTGATCTCAATTCGTGAGGATGTACCAGCGTTTTTAGAGGCCTTAAGAGAGAGTGGAAAACAGCTTATCTTGTTGACCAACGCTCACCCAAACAGTCTAAGTTTGAAAATTGAGCGTACCCAATTCGATAAGTATCTCGACAAATTGGTTTCAACCCATGAATATGGCGTAAGTAAAGAAAGTCAGATGTTGTGGCAACAGGTAGAGCGTGATTTGGGCTTTGATAAGTCCCGCACTTTATTTGTGGACGATAGCATTAGCGTGTTAAATGCTGCGAAAGAATTTGGTATTGGCCATTTGCTTGCCGTTGCTAACCCTGACAGTCGGCAACCAGAGCGAGAGATCACTGAATATCTCTCAGTCTCCGATTACCGTACCTTGCTACCTATTATAGATTAAGCTGGGTAGCGAGCTTTTAAGCCGTCGTACACGTGTGTTTTAAAGTCTGGGTGTGCTGTATCTAGACTTTTCACCACTTCGACTAAGTGCTCGTTATCTTCTTGGCCATTCCATACCTTGATGTAAGAACCATCTTTATAGCCATGGTCTTGGCGGAAGAAGTTAAGCGTGTTTTTACCGACATATCCACGGTATAGGTCATCAATAGACATTCCGATTTGCTGCATACATCCCGCAAACGCATGGGCATCAAACTCGCGTTTGGTTACAGCCGCACTTGCAAGTAATTCAAGGGTTTCCTTGAAGTCTTCTGCGGTAGTTGGCTTTGCCAATTCAGCCTCTAACTGAGTCGCTAGTTGCTCAAATGATGTTTCGCCATCGATACGTAAAGACAAGCCAAAATGAAAAATATCCACTAGCTCTAAAATCACTTGTTCTGTATCTGGCGTTTGCTTTTTCCACCATTTCCAGCCGTAGTGATCTAGCATTTCTGCACACTCAACCCAAATTGCGCGGTACCATTCAAACCCTTGTTCAAACCATTGTTGGTGTACTTTGGTATTCATGGCATGTTGCATTTCTAGCATAACCACAAGCTTAGTGATGTTTGCAGACATTGTGCTCTCTCTTCATGGAAATCAATTACGAGCGATATCATACCGAAGTGAAAGATTTTCGCCAGCGCTTAGGTCTTCTGAGTCGATATCAACTTGAAACCCTAGGAACTTTTTATGCGTCATTTTATTTTATCGCTCGCTTTGGCTTGTTCAGCCTTTGTCAGCGCAGCTGAAATCACTAATATCGCCGCAGCACCTGAACAAGTAAGCCCACTCCTTCCAGGCATTGATGCCCCTGCATTACAACTCAAAGATAAGTCAGGTAAAACTGTCGACCTCCCGACACGCTATAAAGAAAATATCACCGTACTGGTGATTTATCGTGGTGGCTGGTGTCCATACTGTTCAAGACAGCTCGCGGGGATCCAAGAAATTGAACCACAGCTTGTTAAAATGGGGGCACAAATTATTGCTATCGCACCAGATTCACCTGAGGCGCTGGCAAAAAGTACAATTGAATCCCCTCACTACCAACTGTTGTCTGATAACGAAATGCGTATGAGCCAAGCGTTAGGTCTCGCCTATTTCCTAGATGATAAAACAGCCCTTGCTTATCGCAACAAGTTGGGCGTAAATTTTGTTGATTTTGAGGGGAACGATAAAGTTGCCTTGCCGGTGCCGGCGGTATTTGTAGTCGATAAGAAGGGCTTGATCCAATTTCAATACGCAAACCCAAATTACAAAGTGAGATTGGATGAAAGTGTGCTACTAGCCGCGGTCAAAGCAGCTAGTCAACTATAGAAAAAGCACATAAAAAATGGAGTCCGAAGACTCCATTTTTTAGCGGTTTTCTAGCCGGTTATAGTCAAATAAACCATATTCAACGCCACGTGTTTGTTTGGCAATATCGTGAATTAAATCACTGTAACGCCAAAACTCTGGGTGAGTCCTGCGGATCCCATATTGCGCTCGTAGCGCTCGGTAATCAGACTCACTATTCATTTGGCTAAATGATGAGACGAAGTCCTCTTGTGCTACCTCGCTTTCTAAATACCAAATTGCCTCTGGGTAATCTCCGATAAAGCCTGGCACAATCGTCGCAGTGTCTTCTGTATACGCTCTTTGCCCTTCTTCATTTAACAAACTGGAGATGTTGTAGTGGGCATTATGGTGTAATAGCGAGAACGCTTGATGTGAACCGTCACTTTGCTTAGTAATAATAAACGAGACCTGAGGAAGCAAATTAATCGCCCTAACGGACATGCTATTGAGTGCCTGCAGTGGCTTGCCGACGGCTTGATAGTCATAATCCCTATTTAGAATCGGCTTAAGCACAGCATGTAGTTTGTCATACAACTCTTGCTTTGGATCGTCCGTTTCGTATTTTATCCCCGTTGGCGCACCGATTAGTGATTTGCGATTGATAAACTCACTTAAGCTCAAGTGTGACTTACGATACCAATAGCGTTTAATTTCCTGTCGATGACTAAGTGGCAGTAAATTTAAAAAGTTTTGCTCACCTTCAAGCCTCAAAAAGTCCATATATAAGCGTGTGATCAACTGATGACCAATGTTGCCATACACGTCAAAACCTGCCACCAGCAAGTAGTGAATGCGCTCGAACAAGGCATAGTCTAATACCCAAGCTGTTTTGGGAGGCTGGCCGATAAAACCTTTAACCACCGTTGCGCTATCAAAATGACGGAAGATAGTTAATGCTGCATTCGGGTTTTCCCCCTCTCCACGCCAAATCAAGTCCATATTGAGACGCTGCCCATCGGCAAACATCTTATCTGCAAGCTCTGTTTTGGCACGTAAGTAATCCTGCTGCTTAGTGGCGTATTTCGCCCAACTGGAAAGCGGTAAAGCATTACTTTGCTCAGCCGCAGGTAGTACCAAATCTTCATCATGTTTAAGCAGCAGCTGGTTCACCGCTTCATTGCTATTTTTTTCAGGATCAACAAACGCCACCCAGAAATGATCGTTAATGACATTAAGCGCTATTTGGCCTCGACATACAGGACCTTTGATAAAGCCTTTTACAATTAACTCGGCCTCATCCAGCATAAATTGATAACGAGAATTAACCGGAATATCTTTGAATACCTTAAATGGGTTTGCTGCAAGCTCTGGCTCATAACCTGGCAGTTCCTCCACGTGATAATCCGCTGCATAAAATTGCTGATGTAACCGAGATAGCTTGGCGTCGTTCAATGCCAGTGGCATGTGAGTTTTTGACAAAATGGTACTGCGCACTTGCATCAATCGATAATACACCCTATCGATCTCAGGATCGTCAAACGGACGCACCGAACTCACCAGTGCGATTGGCTGGCCCGGCGGCGTGCTTGAGCGTACCAATTGAAAAAACGCGGGGTCATCCAGATGAGGGAAGTGGATATGGGCTAAATACCAATGCTCAAAAATATAACGCGCGGCAAGGCGGTGTTTATTGGAGTCCTGATTAAGAAATTGTTCCCACTTTTTCACTTCTTTTTGTGCTGCAACACTTGGCTTTGCAATCTGGCTCATTTTACTGCCACTTTGCAGCCATGCTTCCAAGGTTTTGAATTCATCATGCGTGAGCGCTGGTAAGCCGTAGGGCATCCCCGCATGAGGCTGTTGTTTCGCCAGGGTAGAAAATTCATCCATGGTTGGGCAAGACTGCGTTCGATCTAAAGAGAAATCAAACTCTTTACCCAAGATGCCTTGCTCAGGAAAACGATGAGACATTTTTAACAGCAAGCTATTATAAAGCACACTCCCAGCTAGGTTGCTGTATTCAGATTGATTGCGCTCATTCAGCACTGGGGTAAAACCACGCTCACGCCACTGTGTCGTGGTTTGGGCATCGAATAACAGCCGGGTTGGTGTTTGTGCTAACAACCGCGTGCCGTCATACACTAATTCCTTTGACAATCCCCTATCGATTCCTTCTGGAGATGACAGTTTAAGCTGACAAGGTGCGTCATAACAACCATGGCAAACCACACAACGCGACTCCAAAATGGGTTTCACGCTTTGTAAGTAACGTGCACCGCCTTGGTGATATTGTTCGATTCGTGCTTGGGGTTGCTCTGGTCCAAACATATCATCATATTTAGACACACCCAAAGCCACACAGCCAGAAAGCACGGCGACAACCACCGCACAAAACAGTGCACGTTTAGACATTTACTCGCCCTCGTCGTCATCCAGCCCAAGATCAAAAGTCGGCATCATTTCTACTGGAGGCGAGACAAATAATGCATCGCTACTGGTACTCAGCACAGCACTGAGAATAGGCCCGCGATTAATGAGCAATTGCAACTGATGTTCCGCACCTATCAACTCAGTCACTGTCGTACTAATGTTGTTGAGCGCATAGTCATCAATATGCAAGCTAATATTCTCATCTTCTTTTGGGTTTTGGCACAAATGAGCAAGGAGGTTCTCACTCAACATCACTGATACTTCAGCATCTGGAGAGTCGATATCACGATTCTCGATGTTATCGTCTAACAAAAAAAGCGGCAGTGATAATGGGGTATCTTGTTGTAATTCCATCAAAGGTTACCATCTGAGTATTTGCTTTATATTAGCACAGTTAGATGGCTGATGGCTGAAAAGGGGGCGACGATGCGCCCAGCTTGATTACCAAGGAAGCGTGTCTCCATTGGAGTGCCAAAAACCACCACTGTTTTCGATAGTTAGGTGTTCAATTCTCTTAATTAAACGTTCCGCCGCAACATCTGGACCAATATCACCTGCAAATCCCACCATCTGCGTTTGCACAAAGCCAGGATGGAATAGTCCAACAGCAATATCTTGGTTTTTCAGCTCGTGAGCCATACTTACGCTCGCCGCGTTCAATGCAGCTTTCGACATTCTATAACCAATGTAACCACCAGAACCATTATCTGCAATCGAACCCATACGACTTGTGATCATGGCAACTTTACTACCTGCTTTGAGGTTATCGAGCAGTGCATGAGTGACTCGAATTGGTCCTAGCGCATTAACGTTAAATTGGTGGTCGATATTTTCAAAATCCATTTCCACTAGTGTTTCGTTATGAAATACCCCAGCGTTATTAATAAGAATGTCTATTTTCTCCGAGCCCAATGCCGCCAATAGCTTTTTCGCGCCATTTTCCGTCGCAACATCTATATCTTCAATGATATCCACGCCTAGAGATTCTAGTTCTGCCGATGCTTTGCGAACAACCGCAGTTACTTTGCAGCCTAGAGATAAGTATTGTTTACAAAACTCTAATCCAATCCCACGATTAGCACCGGTCACCAAAACATGTAGTGTCATATCCTTCTCCTCACGATTTTTATGCTCAAACTATTACAATTGGTATGAGTTTACTAAACTCAAGGTCAATCCTGACTGAATTCATTTTTATGATGTACTTTTTCACTTTCTGACAACTTTGCTACAGTTATAACTCTGACAACCGTAAGGATATGTTGTGAAACTCGCACTTAGCACCCTCTTGCTTTTCTTTATCCACAAGGCGACGTTCGCCTACCAAATCAATGTCAGTGAGCTGGTCGCTTATCAGCTTGGCCAACAGCAAATCGCACAACTCATGCAAAAAATATACGCACCTTTGGACATCACGCCCACACTTGTCGTGTTACCCAGTGAGCGCGGATTAGAATATGTAGATCAAGGGTTTTATGATGCGGAGGCAGGACGCACTAGCGCTATTGCAAATGCCTATCCTAACTTACTGCAAATACCCGAACCACTTGCAACCGTGCGAATGGCGGTGTTTTGTCTCAAGAAGGAGCGTTGTACTTTGTCGACCCGACAAGACTATGTGGTAATACAAGGCAGTTTAATAACGGAGCAAGTTTGTCAGCGTAAAAGGTTGACCTGTAACGCGGTCTCTAACGATGTTTCTGCGTTTCAAGCACTTGAAAAAGGTCATGTAGAACAAATTTTAGCTGATGACTTATTTGCGCTTGGTGCGCTATGTCAGTCAGGACTCGCCACAGTTTATGTGCGTAGGCTACGAGATGCGAGTTATCCTATTTATCACTATATCAATCGTAAACACCAAGACCTACTGCCGAAATTAACAGCGTCTATCAAGCAGCTAAATAGTAGTGGAGAGCGCGATACTATTCTAAACCGGCTCTCTGAGAGCTTCGCCACTTGCCATGGCAAAGTGATTGAATTAGAAATGCATTAAGTTGAAATATCATCCATGGCAGATTCTATGATAGAGAATACCGCCCCTTGAGGATCCGTTATCACGCTGAAGCGACCTACATCTGGTATATCTGTCGGCGGTACACAAATTTCTCCGCC
Source organism: Pseudoalteromonas sp. NC201 (assembly GCF_002850255.1). Taxonomy (NCBI): domain Bacteria; kingdom Pseudomonadati; phylum Pseudomonadota; class Gammaproteobacteria; order Alteromonadales; family Pseudoalteromonadaceae; genus Pseudoalteromonas; species Pseudoalteromonas sp. NC201. The sequence goes on along the minus strand of NZ_CP022522.1, from coordinate 221,437 downwards.
AAGCTTTTGGGCATATTCAGCTTTACTATCGCAGTCCAATACCGCAATGTAAACCATCCAGTGCGGAGGAATGTCTTCACCCCATTCAGCCGTCATTTCTAACATGCCAGCGACGGGTTGCTCATTTACTTTGAACAAGGTGTAGTCCATATTTCCCATGTCTTTGACTTCGATTTGCCACCCAAATAATGCGGAATAAAAGTCACGACTTTTGGCGCTGTTTTTACTCACTAGCTCAAACCAATAAGGGGTATTCGCTTCAAGATGACGTTGCGTCCCAATATGGCCACCCTCTTGCCATAACGCAAACACCGCGCCACCTGGCTCCTTTAACATCACCATCCGCCCTGCCCCTGGGACATCATGAGGGCCTGCAAGCACTTCAGCACCGAGCTCGTTGGCTTTGTTTAGACATTCATCAACATTGTCTACCGCCACATAAGCAAGCCAGTGACTAGGCATGCCTCCTTGTTGTTGCTCAGCGGTCATCTGATACATCGCTGCGACATCATCGACTTCTTTTTGCAACATGGTGTAATAACAATCTTCACCAATGGGCTGGTCAAGAATTTGCCAATCAAATAGTTGGCTATAGAAAGGTTTTGCTGACTGCCAGTCGCTTGAACACAATTCAATCCAACAAAAATAACCGGGTCTAAATTCACTAATTATTGCCATGATAAGCACCAAACTCATTCAAGTGTATTGAATATAGCAGCAGTAGCCTAAAGCCGCCTGAGGCATTTACACAAATTTACAAGTGTGGGAGGTTTATTGTTGTGGAATTAAAAATTAACCTATAGAATCCCGTTCCGCCTTTGAAGACTAGGCGAAATAAAAACAACTATAGGATGTAAAATGTTTAAAACTACTCTAGCTGCAGCAATCGTCGTTGGCGCAATGACTGCCCCTCTAGCTGCACACGCTTCTGATTCTGTAAACCCTTGGCAAGAATGTGGTATCGGTGCAATCATCTTCCCAGATAATGGTGCAGCTGCTGCAATTTCGAATATCATTTGGGACCTTGGTACGACTGCTGTTTCTACAAAGATTTCATCTGTAGAATCTTGTGCTGGTCGTGAAGTAAAAACTGCAATGTTTATTCAGCAAACATTCCCTACACTGGAGCAAGAAATTGCAGAAGGTCAAGGTGAATACGTGTCTGCGATGTTAGCAGTACGTGGCTGTGACGCAGCAGCAACAGCTGACATTGTAACCGCTATCAGAAATGACTACGCAGCGCAGCCTGCAAATAACGCTGAAGCACTATACAACATCGTAGAAACTCGCGTTTCGACTAGCTATTCAGCTCAGTGTAACGCAAGCTAAATGGTATAGGTGAGCACACCTAATAGCGCTGTGCTCACTTTTTTGATGAAGACCGTTCTCAAATATTCAGCTTACAGCTTACTGTTTTATAGTACAGCCACATTAAGCTTTGATACCAACGAGCTGGCCCAAAACACAACGTGGCAAAAACTTCTCCATCTAAAGAAAGATGGCCACAGTTTAATAAAATCAGCTTCTTTTTTTCTATCTGATCACACCCAATTTTCACCAGCGAACGAACTTAATGCAACTATTGCAGCTTTTCAACGTGAGCCTAGTTCACAGTGCCAATTTCCGGCTCGAGCCAAGTGGCTAAGATCCCAAGGCGTTCCGTTGCCAAAAGCGCCAGCTTGCGTGGCTTTTGATGAATGGAAAAATGAAGGTGACTGGAATTCTATCAGCTTAGTGTTTGCCTCCGGATACATGAGCAACCCGGCCTCGCTGTATGGGCATATGTTACTTAAAATCGGCTCTCAATCAGCTCACAATATCCTGTTAGACCGGAGTGTCAATTATGGAGCAATCGTTCCAGAGGACGAAAATGGGTTAGTTTATATAGCTAGAGGGTTATTTGGCGGCTATCAGGCTGGCTTTTCAGATCAGCGATTTTTTCATCATCACCATAACTACAGTGCGGACGAGCTGCGTGACCTTTGGGAGTACAAATTAAATTTAACACCAGATGAAGTCGAATTTATTACAAAACACCTTTGGGAATTACTAAACGCTCAATTTGATTATTACTTTGCTGACGAAAATTGCGCATTTCATATCGCACAACTTATTGAACTTGTGCTTGATAAGCCATTAACGGCTGACCTACCGCCTTGGGTGATCCCTGTCACTATTTTTGATAGATTGAATCAAGCTAAGCACCAAGATAATTCTTTAGTGTCAGCGATTCATTATATTCCTTCAACAAGCAGTGAGTTCTACAACCTATATGAAAAATTAAGTCCTGAGCTCAGATCGTTGGCAATCCATCTTTATCACCATCAAAAAGACTTCAATAATGAAAAGTATCAACAGCTTCCAACTGAGCAAAAAGTAATATTACTTGAAGTATTGATGAGCTTTGTACAGCTGCAACTTACCTTAGAAAGAGACGAGAAACGCAACAGCGAGTTTAAACGTGTATTGCTAAAAGAACGAATAAAGCTTCCAGCAGGCATCAGTAAGGCGAAATCCCTCTCGGCTATAACACCAAGTGACAAAGCACCACACTTGGCAACAAAACCGTCGAAAGTAAGCCTAGCCATTCAGTCACAGCCCGATTCAGAGTATACTGCGAGGTTTGGCTTTAGATTGACATATTTTGATTCGCTTTCTCCAGACACTGCTAGAGTTAAATTTTCAAACTTAGAAATGCTGGATGTAGAACTTGCGCTAGCTGATAACGACATAGATATTTACAAGTTTGACGTGCTGGATTTAGAGTCCTTTAATCCAAGCTATGCAAAAGGGTTTGATAACCAAAACTGGGCTTGGCGCCTACGCTTAGGCTATGAAAAGCAGCAGGCTTATTGTAATGATTGCGCTTTTGTTGGATTAAATACTGCAGCAGGCTACGCCCATCTGCTAAATGCTAGCAGCATCACATTTGCTCTCGCAACAATAGAAACTTTTTCTATAAATAACAATTACTATCTCAGCCCAGGTATTGAAGTTGGCTTACTTTCAAGGCTAAATAATTCTTTTGCATTCAGAACCTCTATCTCGAAAAACACTCATCACGCAGCACATATCAAACTTGAGCTCGCAAACCAGCTTTCGCCTCAATCCGATGTAAGGATTGGTTGGGACTATGCAGAAACATCCCGACTTTCATTACAGTTCAATTATTATTGGGATTAGTGGCTCACTTCGGCTGCCCATACTTAGGTGAGCGCACGCCATAAAGCAAACCACTGCTTGAGTCCGCTGATAATAATCTCTGTGATGCTTTCTGTGAAACTTCAAATCCTTTATCTGAAGTGCTTTCAATCACCTGATTTAGTACCGCGCCAATCAATGCGCCAGCCAAACTGCTATCACGGTCATCTCTGTCTTCACTACTTGACGCTTTTGACTTACCACGCCAAATTACTTGGCCAGTTTTTAAATCAACCAACCTTGCCGATAGCGCTACGGTAGTGTCACTATCTAATACAACGTATGACGTACCATAATCTTGAATCTCTATGTATAAGGCGGCGTCCGCAGCAAAGATTTCATAGAGCTTGTCTATCGCAACATTGTGAACATCATGAGCCACAGTTAAGCCGTTATTTTTAAAAGTCTCATTGACCAAAGATACTGGAAAAACATAATAGCCAGAGTCTGCAAGTGGCTTCACCACTGTCGCCATGACCCCGTAAGGCGCAACCACCTCATTGGAATTATTGATAGGCGGTAACACCAGTATCGACTTAGGATCGCTTTGAATAAAAGCGCTGTAATCCTGCTTAGGAGCCGTCGCACAGCCATTCAATAAGGCAAAAGTCAAAAGCACCAAGCTCGCTTTAATCCATTTCATCTTATTCTCCCTGTGCATTTTTTAGTAAAAAGTCGATATATTGCCTGGACTCAGGATACAGTTGTTTTTCCTGTTCAAAATACGCAAACCCTTTGCCGTTATCCCCTTGCATCAAATATAAGTAACCGAGATGCGCATACATACCTGGTGCTGGACTGATCTGCTTTACTTCTGCGCGCGCTATGCTTGACTCTAACTGACTGATCTGCTGCTCAAGCGACTGCCCATCACCTCGAAAGAACTCATAGAGGTTACGTTCGTAAGAACCGTAATAATATTGTGGTGTCGTACTCTGACAACCAGACAATATCAATAGTAAAGTCGCCACAAATATCATTTGCTTCATAATTTACCTGAGGTTTAGATTAGCTGTGGGGATTGTCTATAAAGGCTTCCAATCGCCTTTCTCGATACCACTCACCAAGTTATTAACGGCTTCACGAATAGCTAAATCCAATACCTTGCCGTTTAGCGTTGAGTCATACCCCGCAGTGCCACCAAAACCAACCACTTCTCGATTAGATAAGCTGTATTCTCCAGCACCTTGCACTGAGTAGACAACTTCTGAACTAGTCACATCAACGATATTCAGATTTACCTTAGCGTAAGCAATTTGCGATTTTCCTTTACCTAGGATGCCGAACAATTGTTTATCACCTACTTCTTTTCTACCAAACTCGGAAACATCTCCCGTGATCACAAAGTTAGCGCCTTTAATACTTTGTTTTGCGCCCGCAAATCCAGCTTCTTGGGCAATCTCTGTCATGTTTTCTCTATCTAAAACAATAAAGCGATTACTCTGCTGTAAATGGGTGGTCAGAATAGTTTTAGCCTGAGAACCCAAGCGATCCGGTCCTGAACTAAACACACCATTGTGAAAAGCTGAACGGTTTTGCAATTTACCAACCGCTAACTGACTTTTTGGTCCATTATATGTCTGATTATATGAGGCCACTTTAGGTGCTTCTACCGTTCTTGATGCTTCCGTTGCGCAACCCGCGGTTAATCCGACAAACGTCAATGCAATTACTGTGGCAAGCGGTTTATTCATTATCATTCTCCTAAAGTCATATGCGCCAGTCTGTGACGCAGCGATTCGTTTTGTTAATAACAATGTAGATAAATTTAGCTGACTTTAGTGTTAATTTTTGTTTGGGAAAAATGCAATAACGCTACATCTAGATGGGATTTTAAAGATAGTGCAAAATAAAACCGAGTACAGCACCGGAAAAAGTAGTGCAGACGACTTAAGAAGCGGCCATCAACAAACCTAAATTCATTTTTATAACAAATAGTTATGGATTTGTAAGTTTGTGATTTGCTTAGTACTGCACAAAGCACCAAGCAAGATTACTGTTAAAAAGCGCCATACACTTTCCAACAAATTAGCGTTGGCGCATCACGCCTTCTTGAATAGTCGACGCAACTAACTCACCTTGGCGGTTGAAAAATTGACCACGTACTAGGCCTCGGCCATTAGACGCGCTCGGACTATCAACGCTATATAAAATCCATTCATCCATTCTAAACGGACGATGGAACCACATCGCATGGTCTATTGTCGCGACTTGCATATTTGGCTGCATAAACGACAAACCATGTGGTTGTAGTGCAGTTGGTAGAAATTCAAAATCAGAGGCATAAGCCAGCAAATAGTTGTGGATCCTTCTGTCGTCCGGCATGTCACCATTGGCTTTAAACCAAACATTTCTCACCGGGTCCTGTTTTTTAGGTTTGAATGGATTTTGAAAGTTTACAGGGCGCATATCCAGCGGCATTTCTTGCGTAAATTTCGCTCGAAGTGATTCTGGAATGAGGTCCGCATGTTCTTGATAAAAGTGAAGTGATGACTTCAATGTTTCAGGCTCTGGCACATCCGGCATCAAAGATTGATGAGAAACGCCGGGTTCATCCCCTTGGAAAGAGGCAGTCATGTAAAATATCGGCTTACCATATTGAATGGCACTGATCCTACGAGTGCTAAAACTGCGACCATCACGAATGTTTTCGACATCGTAGACGATGGGCTTGCTTGCATCACCAGGACGCAAAAAGTAAGAGTGCAGCGAGTTAACAAAGCGCCCTTCTGGTAAGGTGTATTTTGCTGCGGACAACGCCTGCCCCATCACCTGACCTCCAAACACTTGAGGAAAACCAAGGTCTTGGCTTTGACCTCGATATATCCCTTGCTCAATTTCTTCAAGGCTGAGCAAATCCAACAGATTTTGTAACACTTGACTCATGTTGCACTCCGAACGTCTAGTAGAACTGGCGATAGTCGTTATAATGAGATAATACTTTTACCAAATCCAAGTAAGACTCGGACTGGTAGCAAACCAAGTACATTGCTCAAATGAGTATAATACATCATAACTCAAACTATTGGACTAACCCATATGGCTTATTGGCTGTTTAAAACAGAACCCGATGCATTTTCCATTGATGACTTAAAAAACGCGCCTGAGCAGCAAACTTTTTGGGAGGGAATTCGTAATTATCAGGCAAGAAACTTCCTGCGTGACGAGGTTAAGGTGGGTGACTCAGTGTTTATTTACCACTCAAGCTGTAAAGTCCCTGCGGTTGTCGGTATTGCCAAAGTGGTGAAAGCAGCAGAGCCAGATCCACATCAATTTGACTTAAGCAGTGATTATTATGATGCTAAATCAAGCACTGATAACCCTCGCTGGGTAGGTGTCACTCTAGCATATGAGCGGCACCTACGCCCGGTGACCCTGCAAGCGATAAAAGCCAACACTGCGCTCACCGAGCTGGCTCTAAAAAAAGGGGGGAGGTTATCCATCATGCCCATCATCGAACCTGAGTGGCAGGTTATTTTAGAGATGTCGGGGCAAAGCTAACGTTTTGCTTTGCCTTTTTGTCGCCCGTGCTTAGGCACTATGCTGATATATAGCAGCAAAGCGACCCAAGAAAACAGTAGCGTTCCTATCAGCCAGCCGTTTTTTTCATGCCCTTTGCTGCGCTTGCTTCCTGCAACCAAAGCGACAGGAAGTAAGTAAGCGCACACAACAGCAATCATCAAAAAGAGTTCTTCGAACATAGTGATGACCAGTCAACCTCTGATGCAAGCACTCGCTGTGGTGCAATATAGTGCAAAATATCTCCCCCTGTGATGTTGTAATCCAGAGGTGGGTTTAGATCCATATTTAGCGCATTTATATCGTGCGCAACACCGAGCAGCGTCGCATCATGATGCTGTTTAAAATAACCAAAAATATCACCAAAGGTTAAACAGCTTACCTCTGCAGGTAAGGCTAAGCTAAATTGCGTATCGCCGTGTAGCGTCGACAGCAATTCCTCTTGTACTCGGCTTGAGCCTGGGTCTTGCATGGCTCGCACTAAGATTTCCGCAGACATAGATGCTGAGCATTCAACATTTTTACAATGCTCTCTTAAAAGTAGTGCTTTGCTATCGTCCAAGAAGTGCGCGCTAATATGTGCTTCGGGTTTTACTACCCGACTAAGCTTTAGCGCGGTGGTAAATGTCTGGTTATCATCATCGCCATCAATGATGATTTTGTCAGCCCGCTCAATGTTAATCCGACTTAGCTGTTCGTCATCAGTAAAGCTGGTTAAACGCGCAAATGCGACTTCCGGATAACTCAACAGCGGATGCTCCATGGCCTCGGTGACGGCTAATACGATTTTTCTATCTTCGCGTTTATTGTCACCTAAAATGTAATCCACCATTTTTTTTGTTCTGACATCATGCCAACCAAAAATTACAATGTGGTTTTGCAAATGTGCAAAGTCTTTTTCCCCTGTCATGCCTCTTCTCACCCAATACGTCACAAATTGTCCAGCTTTTCCCAATAACACACCAAATAGCGCAAGGCCAAATGGGATCTGTATTATGGCAACGACTAAACGGCCAAAATCCGTTGTTGCACTAAAGTCTCCGTAGCCAACTGTTGAAGTCGTCACCACGTAGTAATAAAAGAACGTGCTCAGTGGTAATAACGCCGATTCATTGCTGAGCCATAATAACCCCCAGGTCACCGACATATGAATGAGCGTTGCCATAAATAACAGTTGCCAGCTGGCCTTATCCACATGAGCCCGCATCAAAACAACTAAGCGCTTAAAAATTATAGGCATATTGCTTCCCTATCAAATACATACTGCTACCTTACTGCAGATTTTAGCCAAAAAACAACACGACATATCGACTTCTTTGATATAGTCTTAGAAAAGGTTACAAGAAGTAATGAGGGGTTAACATGGCTGGCGTATTGGCCTCAGTAAATCAACGCACACAACTGGTGGGTGAAAACCGCCTAGAGTTGCTATTGTTTCATCTTCATAGCCGCCACTTTTTTGCGCTCAACGTCTTCAAGGTAAAAGAAGTTGTTAAGCTCCCTCATCTTAACAAAATGCCCAATGCACACCCTAAAGTGTGTGGCGTAACCAACATCCGTGGTGAGTCTATTCCGGTTATCGATTTACGACAAGCGATATGCATGCCGCCATGCGACCGAGACAAAGACTGCAACTTAGTGATCACAGAGTACAACCGCTCAGTGCAGGCTTTCTTAGTTGGTAAAGTTGACCAAATCGTCAATACTACGTGGTCCGATATTATGCCAACCCCTAAGTCTGTTGGCCGCAATCACTATCTCACCGCACTGACCAAAATCAAACGTGACGGCGTTGAACACATCGTTGAAATTATCGATGTAGAAAAGGTACTTGCCGAAATCGTCGAATACAAAGTTGAGATCCCGCAAGACATTCTAGATAAAGATATCATCAACGAGTTTCATGGCCGTAAAATTCTACATGCCGATGACTCGCCGACTGCTCGTCGTCAAGTTGCCGATACCTTGGCACAATTGGGCATAGAAATCATCCCAGCGACTGACGGCCAAGAGGCGCTCAATGTGTTAAAGCACTGGGCCGACGAAGGTATCGACGTACAAAAAGAGTTACTTGCGGTGATCACCGATGCAGAAATGCCGGTTATGGATGGTTATCGACTCACCTATGAAATTCGCAATGACAGTCGCCTGAAAGACCTTTATGTCATTCTCAATACCTCACTCAGTGGCAGCTTTAATCATGCCATGGTCGAAAAAGTGGGTTGTAATGCGTTTCTATCAAAATTCCAGCCCGATTTATTGGTTACAGAGGTACAAAATCGGTTGAAGGACGTTTTGCAAAAATAAATATAAACACTGTATAAAAAACCAGTTTATGTTTCTTTATAAATCATAACGTTACCTTTACTCGGTTAGGTTTGCTTTGCGATATGCTGGGATTTACGGCAACGACTCGGTATACTTGCCATCATTTGAGCAAATAGGCAAAGCAATGGACGTATCAGAATTACTCGACGGCCTCAACGACAAACAGCGCGATGCAGTCGCCGCACCTCTGCAAAACATGTTAGTGCTCGCAGGTGCGGGGTCAGGTAAAACACGAGTACTCGTTCATCGTATAGCTTGGCTTATGCAAGTTGAGCACGCCTCTGCATTTAGTATTTTCGCGGTAACCTTTACCAATAAGGCAGCCAAAGAAATGCGTGCTCGTGTTGAAGCGACGCTCAATGGCCCTGTTGGTGGTATGTGGATAGGCACTTTCCACGGCCTTGCCCACCGCATGTTACGCGCCCATCACCGTGAAGCTAAATTACCAGAGTCATTTCAAATTCTAGATAGCGATGATCAGCAACGAATGATCCGCCGTTTGCTCAAAGCCATGAATATCGATGAGAAAAAGTGGCCACCTAAGCAGTTAAGCTGGTACATCAGCGCGCGTAAAGACGAAGGATTAAGACCCAAAGATATTCAAGCATACGATGTCAACGAACAGCTGATGCTGAACGTGTATAGTGCTTACCAAGATGCCTGTGATAGAGCCGGTCTTGTTGATTTTGCCGAGATCCTATTGCGCTGCTACGAGCTATTACAGCAACAACCTACCTTGCTACGTCACTATCAACAACGCTTCCGCCATATGCTAGTGGACGAGTTCCAAGATACCAACAGCATTCAGTATTTGTGGCTACGCCTGCTTGCAGGTAGTGACAACAATATCATGATCGTAGGGGATGACGACCAGAGTATTTACGGCTGGCGTGGTGCAAAAATAGAAAACATCAAACGTTTTCTAGACGACTTTAACGCCGAAACGATCCGTCTTGAACAAAATTATCGTTCTACTGCAACCATTCTAAAAGCATCCAACGCGCTCATTGAAAACAACGCCGAACGAATGGGTAAAAGTCTCTGGACTGACGGTAACCAAGGCGAGCCAATTTCAATTTACGCCGCTTTTAATGAACTTGATGAAGCACGCTTTGTGGTTGGCAAAATTAAATCTTGGTTACAGGCTGGCAATGCGCTCAGCGACAGCGCGGTACTCTACAGAAACAACGCACAGTCCCGAGTGTTAGAAGAAGCCTTACTTCAAGAAGGGCTAAAATACCGTATTTATGGCGGTATGCGTTTCTTCGAACGCCAAGAGATTAAAGATGCCCTGTCTTACCTTCGTATAATCAGTAATCGTAATGACGACGCGGCATTTGAGCGTGTGATAAACACCCCAACCCGTGGTATTGGTGATAAAACGTTAAGTCATATTCGCGATTGTGCACGTCACGAATCACTCTCACTTTGGGATGCAGCCAAAGCCGTACTTGCGCAAAAGCATTTAGCGGGAAGAGCAGCTACGGCGGTGACAAAATTTATTGAATTAGTCGAGCAGCTAGACGATAAAATTGCCGAGCTTGAACTGGCACAACAAGCACAGACAGCCATTGAGCAGTCAGGTCTCATGGCAATGTATCAAGCCGAAAAAGGCGAAAAAGGCCGCGCTCGAGTGGAAAACTTGGAAGAATTGATCAGTGCTTGTGGTCAGTATGAGCTGCCTATCGATGAAGATTTTACTTCACCATTACAAGGCTTTTTAGCCTATACCTCTTTGGAGGCAGGCGAAGGCCAGGCAGACGAGCACGAAGATGCGGTACAAATGATGACGCTGCACTCGGCCAAAGGTCTCGAGTTCCCATTGGTCTTTATGGTTGGGGTGGAAGAAGGCATGTTCCCATCGCAACAAAGTAATGAAGAGTCAGGCCGCTTGGAAGAAGAGCGCCGCTTGTGCTACGTCGGTATGACGCGTGCCATGGATAAGCTTTACATTAGCCACGCAGAAAGTCGCCGCTTGTATGGTCAAGAAAAACATCACAGCCCTTCAAGGTTCTTACGTGAAATTCCTGAAGACTGCATGGAAGAAATCCGGATCAAAACGCAAATTTCTCGTCCGGCTAACTCGGGTCGATTCAGCCCATCAATCAGTCACGCGACCTTTGAAGATAGCGGCTTTAATTTAGGCCAGCGCGTCCTCCATGCCAAATTTGGTGCAGGTACAGTGCTTAACTATGAAGGTGCAGGTGCTCAATCACGCATCCAAGTTAGCTTTGATGATGTTGGTAGTAAGTGGTTAGTAACCGCCTATGCAAGACTTCAAGCACTCTAGTCTTTCACAATTACGTTCTCAGCTTGCCGATGCCCGCCATCGGCAACTCTTGCTTATCACCGGCAGCCAAGCTTGGTGTTACGCGCAGTGTCAGCAGCTACTAGCAAACTCAAACGATAATCTTATCCTAAGTAGCAATAAGACATTAGAAAATGCCGTTTGGCCTGAGCATTTACACCAAATACTCGGACAAGAATTTAGCAACCTAGTCTACGACGGCTTTAGCGGTATTGTGCCTAACAAAATCGCAGCGGCAGCGGGCACGGTAAAAGCAGGCGGCTTACTGCTGTTGTTACTTCCCGAGTTAGATGAACTCGACCACTGGCTAGACCCTGCAATTACCCGCTGGTGTTCAGAGGGGCAAACGCCCAAACACAGCCACTTTTTAAAAAGGTGGCAGCAGCTCTGGCAGCAACGAACAGTTTGGCATATCAGTGAACACTTTGGAGCTCAATTACCCTCAGCGTATCTTGCTACAAGTTCAGTGGTTAGTGGTATTGCAGAGCAACAAATTGTACTTGCGCAACTCTCCGCAATATTGGAAAACCAGCAAACACCTGTATTACTGAGTGCAGATAGAGGTCGAGGGAAGAGCGCGTTATTAGGTCTCTTGGCATCAAAGCATCCTACACAACAATTTGTTATTTGTAGCCGCCATTTTCATGCTCTGCATAGTTGCTTTAGCATGCTTGCTCAAACACTCAATACCGAGGTTGATGTAAAAACGAAGAAGCTGGCTAATCTCAGCTATATGGCACCAGATACGTTACTACAACAAGCCTCTACGCTTGATAGCAATACGATTATTTTGGTAGATGAGGCAGCTGCCCTGCCAGTTCCATTTTTAATACAAATCACTCAACTTGGTTTTCGCTGCATTTTTTCCAGCACCTTAGTTGGTTATGAGGGTAATGGTAGAGGCTACACGTTACGGTTTAAACGCTACTTAGAATCACATTACCCAAGTTATCTTGATTTCACCTTGTCGACTCCTATTCGTTATGCGTCAGATGATCCACTGGAGCAGCAGATCAGGGATTTATTTGTACTCGAGTGTAAAGCGACATCACCCATATTCACTTCATCAACCACAATGCGTGCTATTTCCCAGAGTGAATTGGTAGAAAATAGCCAGTTACTTGAGCAAGTATTTTCACTGCTCGTTTTAGCGCATTATCAAACCAGCGTCGATGATTTACGGCAATTATTAGATGCACCCGATCTGCGCTTACAAGGTGCGTTTTGCAATAACGAACTAGTAGGTATTTGCCTTGCTGTCATCGAAGGCGGACTCGCTTCAGATCTCGCAGAAGATATTCTAGTAGGAAAACGAAGACCCACAGGCCATCTCTTGGCGCAGCAGCTAACGACAAGCTTGGGTGATAGCCGTTTTGTCACCGAAAAAAGCGCAAGAGTTGTTAGAATAGCCGTGCACCCGGATGTACAACAGCAAGGAATTGGCAGTCAATTACTTGAATGTTTTGAAACCACATTACCAGAAGATATCAGTTACATAGGAACCAGTTTTGGCCTTACAGCGCCATTGCTTTCATTTTGGTCACAACGTCACTATCAGCCGATGAAACTGGGATTTAAGCAAGATAAGGCCAGTGGCGAGTATGCAGTTTTGATGTTCAAAAAAATCCGAGGCGACTTAGACAACGCCTATACTCGAGTATTCAAACAAGCTTTTTTCTATCAGTTGCGCTCGCACTATCAACAACTCGATACTGAGGTGGTGAGCGCGCTATTGGCGACCTTACCCTTTGAACATATAACTAATGAGCAGCTAGATTATTTGCGCTATTTACGTAAAAGCAACCCGGTTGAGCAACAAGTATGTCCTTTTTTATGGCAGTTGATCACAACCGATCCTCGATTGCTTAAAAACTTAACTAAAGTTTCCAAAGCATTAGTGATTCGTCTAATATTACAGCAACATTCGACCCACGTCGTAATTAATTTGCTTGGGTTATCTGGTAAAAAAGCCCTCACCACAACGCTAAGAGAGACAGTACGGCAAGTATATGAGTATTTTCGGTGTTAAATTTTTACTATTCACTTTTGCTTCTGCTGTACTGAGCTTTGCAGCTTCCGCTCAACCTGTGGTGAAAATTGGTATGTCCACCGCACTCTCAGGTCCTGCAAAAGAGATTGGTCAACAACTAAGGGCTGGTGCTGAGCTACATTTTAACTTTTATAACCAGCATAAAACGGATGGCGCAGCTAAGATTGAGTTGCAGGTGCTAGATGATGGCTATGAGCCACACAAAACTGTAACCAATGCTCGTAAGCTCGTTTATGAAAATAAGGTCGATGCATTATTTGGCGTTATGGGCACCCCAACCTCTTACGCTATAAAACCAATTTTAGAACACTCTAAAGTTCCCTTTCTTATGCCATATACTGGCGCTGAGTTTCTCCAAGATCCTATTACTTTTAATGTGTTTAACCTCCGCACTAGCTATAATAAAGAGGCTCAAGATATCATCCGCTACTTCGTCGATGAACAAAAACTCAAGCGAGTCGCTCTACTCATACAAGCCGATGAATTTGGTCTCACCGTAGAAAAAAGCCTTACCAAAGCGTTAGCTGAACGTGGATTCAAACCTGTTGTGATAACCCGTTTTAGACGAAATACTGATGATATTGAGCGAGCACTTGAGCAAGCACAGCGCCATAAAATTGAAGGCTTGGCTATGGTCGGCACCTACACGCCACTGTCTAAGTTTATCAATCGTGCCATGGAAGTTGGCCTAGAAACACAATACGCCACGGTTTCATTTGCCTCCTCCAATGAGCTATTCGCTAGACTCAGAGGCAAGCCCAAAGTATTAGTCACCGAAGTTGTGCCTGACCCAGCGATTTGTAAGGGTAAGCTTTGTGACACTTTTCGCGAAGCAGTCCGCAATAGCACGCTTTCCCAAAACGAACAGGTATTCGAAGGCTATCTCAATGCCTACTTGTTGACGACTGCTATCCAGCAATGTGATCTGCCTATTGACAGCAATTGCCTACTAAACGCATTACAACACGAGTTGGAGCATAACACCGTTATTAAAGAGGTATTTATGCTCCAGCCAGCGCAAAAGAAATTGCCAGTTTACCGTTCCTTTTTCCAATAATGTTCTATGCTTAGTTGATACTGACCATATGCGAGGCTGACATGGATTTAATTAACTTTCGCGTCGGGAAAAAAACAATATCACTGCAAATCCTCGATATTCTATTAACTGAACGCTACGAAGAAAATTTAACGGATTTACCCAATGACAACCCCAGCTTCTTGGGCGTCAAAGATTACATGGGCGTACCGACCCCTATTTTTGATTTAGGGATCATATTGAACAAACGCTCTTCCTATGAGACCAATCAAGAATTGGTCAGCATGCTACAGCAGCGAGAGCAAGATCATAAAGAATGGCTTGTCGCACTCGAAGCAAGCATTTTTAACGATGTCCCCTTCACTAAAGCCAAAGATCCAAAGCAATGTGCTTTTGGACAGTGGTATTACGGCTTCAAAACTGAAAATGACGATCTTAAAGCACTACTGAGTCGCTTCGAAGAACCACATGCAAAACTACATTCATTAGCGGATAAACTATTAGTGATGTGCGCACAGGGACATAAACAAGAAGCCATAGATACTCTCGCTCGTGAAAAGAGCACCACTTTTAATAAACTCATACGATTGTTTGAATCAGCCCGTGATCAGATCATGCTTGACCATAAACCTATCATCGTCTTTACCACTCAAGATGGCCAAAGTCCGCATATCGGTTTGCTTGTCGATAAGGTAGAAGATAACGTTCACTGTGACGAAAGCGATATTAAATCACTACAGGAAATGACCAGTATTGGTTTTGAAATCGATGCGCAAACCAAAAAGTTGATGAAGGGTTTGGTCAAGATGGGAAAACGTCACAGCGTATTGATTGACCCTAGCGCCATTTTCCGCCCAGAACATTTACAAAATTATGAGCCAGAAGAAACAGAAGAGTACGGCTTGTTTTAGATTCAGCAAATGGAGCACAAAAAAACGCCGCAAAATTGCGGCGTTTTTTGTATTCTAAGTAGCCTGCTTCGAGATAACTTGTTATCCCAAGCTCAGGTTACTTAGCTTGGCGGCTAGCGCGTTTACGCTCGCTTTCAGTCAGTAATTTCTTACGAATACGGATGCTTTCAGGCGTTACTTCTACTAGCTCGTCGTCATCGATGAACTCAAGCGCTTGCTCTAAAGACATAACAACAGGTGGCACAAGGTTTTGTGCTTCATCAGTACCAGATGCACGTACGTTTGTTAACTGCTTACCTTTAAGCGCGTTTACCGTTAGGTCGTTATCACGGCTGTGAATACCAATAACCATACCTTCGTACACTTCAACACCGTGACCAATAAATAGGCGACCACGCTCTTGTAGGTTGAATAGTGCGTTTGTTAGCGCTTTACCTGCTGCGTTAGCGATTAGTACACCATTTTTACGCTGACCGATGTTACCGCCTTTGTGTGGGCCGTAATGTGAGAACGTGTGGTACATCAAACCAGAGCCAGATGTTAACGTCATAAATTCAGTTTGGAATCCGATTAGACCACGCGCAGGCATCATGAAGTCCATGCGTACACGACCTTTGCCGTCAGGAGACATGTCAGTCATTTCCGCTTTACGCAGACCAAGCTGTTCCATGATAGAGCCTTGGTGTTCTTCTTGACAGTCAATAGTCACTGTTTCGTACGGTTCTTCCAGCTGACCATCAACATGGCGCAAGATTACTTCTGGACGAGATACTGCAATCTCGTAGCCTTCACGACGCATGTTCTCGATAAGAATACCTAAGTGAAGTTCACCACGACCAGATACACGGAAGCTATCTGGGTTATCTGTTTCTTCAACACGTAGTGCAACGTTGTGCACAAGCTCAGCTTCTAGACGCTCAAGAATGTTACGTGAGGTTACGTATTTACCTTCTTGGCCTGAGAATGGAGACGTGTTCACAGAGAAAGTCATTGTTACTGTCGGTTCATCAACAGACAATGGTGGTAGTGCTTCGACATTATTCTGACAACAGATAGTGTCAGAGATTTTCAGCTCACCAAGACCTGTAATTGCGATAATATCACCAGCCGTTGCTTGCTCAACTTCGTGACGGTCAAGGCCTAAATAACCAAGTACCTGGCCAACTTTACCATTACGTGTCTTACCATCAGCACCGACAATAGTCACTTGTTGGTTAGGTTTAACTGAACCACGCTTGATACGACCAACACCGATAACACCAACATATGAGTTGTAATCAAGCTGAGAAATTTGCATCTGGAACGGACCTTCAGGATCCGCGTTAGGCGCTTCAACTTCGTCTACGATAGCTTGGAACATTGGTTCCATGTTGTCAGACGGTTCATCAAGATCAAGTGTTGCCCAACCGTTGATTGCTGATGCGTAGATCACTTTAAAGTCTAGCTGTTCGTCAGTTGCACCTAAATTATCAAATAGGTCGAAAACTTGGTCCATTACCCAATCAGGACGAGCGCCCGGCTTGTCAATTTTGTTGATTACAACAATTGGCTTAAGACCCTGAGCAAACGCCTTTTGCGTTACGAAACGCGTTTGTGGCATCGGACCTTCTTGCGCGTCAACTAGTAGTAATACTGAGTCAGCCATCGAAAGAACACGTTCTACTTCACCACCGAAGTCGGCGTGTCCTGGAGTATCTACGATATTGATACGGTAGTCGTTCCACTTGATTGCGGTATTTTTTGCAAGGATGGTGATACCACGCTCTCTTTCAAGATCGTTTGAGTCCATCACTCGCTCTTCATTACCACCGCGCTGCTGTAGTGTACCTGATTGCTCTAGTAGCTTGTCTACAAGCGTTGTTTTACCGTGGTCTACGTGCGCGATAATCGCGATATTTCTTAACTTTTCGATGCTCATATTATTACTCAGTGAAGTTGGCCCTCAGTGATCCTAGTCGATCTACGCAAAAATGCGCATTGAGATTGCCCGATTGAGAATTAAAGGTCGCGTATTATCTACTATTAATGTGACAGATGAAAGTTTATCCAACATTTTTTTCAATAATCCTCATCAGAAACTCATAAATCAATGGCAGAGTATCGGATCACCACAGTCTAAGCGCAGTCACAGTCCATTTATGGTCTTTTATCGTCCGATAATGGACTAAATGATTGCAATAAAAATGTAAATTCTATATTTATCAAAAAGATAAATTCTGGCATACGCGTTGCTGACCTTGTTCTATTTGAGTGACATGTCTGTTACAGAATACAGACGGATATCGTGAGCGGATTTGGGGTAAAAATGGTAATACATTCTATTAAAATGGCCTGGCAAAGACTTCAATGCCACATTAGTTATGCGTTAACAATCACGCTCACTCTAGCAATGACGCTAGGCGCATTGGTATCAATGTATAATCTAAATTATCAACTTCTCGCAGCTCCGCTTCCCTATCCTGATTCTGAACGCCTAATGCTAATGCGTGGTGAATTAGTTGATGACCATAATGAGGTGAAACAGAGCAACTTTATTCCTCATGCGGGGAGTTTAGAGGCATACAACAAACAAACACAATTCTCTGATATCGAAATCATGGCCATTCAGAATATTAGTATTGATGTTGAACAAAGTTTACCGAGCAGTCCTACATTTAACATCGGTGCTATTACCCCTGAGTTTATGCCATTACTCAATGCGCCACTGGCATTGGGCCGCTACTTTAGTGCTGATGAAGGGGTCGGTAGTCAGCAACCCGTTGCAATCGTTTCATACCAAGTATGGAAGCGTTACTTCGGTGGTAACCCTGATATTTTAGATAAAACGCTCGTATTCAAAGGCGTTAGTTTTAAAATAGTAGGTGTTACTGATAAGCAATTTATTGAACCCGTATTATCAACACCCAACTGGTATACTGATGTATGGATTAGCTATGACTACAATGATTCACCAGCTCCGACATGGCAAAGGAATAATATCCAGACATATCAATTGCTAAAGTTACATGACGTGCAACATGCACGTCGCGCAAAGCTGTCTCTTGAAAACTGGCTCAACGAACAACTACAACAACAAACTGCTGGTGAACAAGCATTTGCCAACAGTAAAGTACATCTCAAATTTATCCCCGTTAAACATCGTATTATCGGTGAAGCATCGCAAGTGAGTATTATGATGTTGTTAGGGAGCCTTGTATTGCTGTTAATAGCATTGAGTAATATTTGTAGTTTAGTGCTATCACGTGCAGCAGAGCAACAAAAGAGCTTTGCTATTCAGGCCGCTTTGGGTGCAAAACCAAATCACCTATTTTTGCATATTGCAATAGAGCTAGGACTGCTGTTTATAACAGCCGCAGCATTGTCGCTGTTCATTGCCGAAGGGATCATCGAGCTGCTAAAGTCAGGAGTAGCTGGCCCATTAGCACGCCTACAAGAACTCAATCTAGAGATGCATACTATTGCATTTGCCTTCTTAGTCAGTATTACGGTGTGCTTACTCCTTTCTTGGATAGTAAGCCGGCAACTTAACTACCGCCATATTGTTCAGCAACTGCAAAGTAGTGGTAAAGGAACCAGCGTTCAAATCTCCGCAACGACTCGCACTTTACTAATCTCGTTTCAGTTATTTATCTGTCTTTCACTCCTCACTATTTGCATTGGGATATTCCAAACAAGCTGGCAAAACTTACAACGTGATACAGGGATTAGGGAACAAAATACCTATCAAGTCGCGCTTAACTTAGGCACTCTATTAGAACAAATGAGTCGGGAAGAGCGTCAACAATTACTCCTATCTGCCGTTGACTCATTGGCGAAGCTACCCCACGTCGCAACAGCTGGTATTGGGGGTTACCCGCCAATTTCCTACTGGTTGCCTGGTTTTTCTGACCGCCAGATGCAACTTGAACCGGGAATAGAAAAGAATGCTTTTGAGTATCAACGCACGACTGGTACGTCAACTTACTTCGACACCTTTGGTGCTAAACTTACCAGTGGGAGATCCTTTACCATGAAAGAAGCCATTAATAGTGATCCTGTCGTTATTGTAAATCAAACACTCGCTAAACGACTGAAAGAACAGGGACAAGTACTAGGTGCAAAATTATACCCACGTAATAGTCATGAGAGTTTAGAAGTGGTGGGTGTCGTTGATGATATCTATCTTCCTAAACAGCTGCACATCGCGAGAGTTTTTACACCAGCAATACCGACAGGTTACCCTTTCATTTTAATTCAAACCAAGCCTCACTCTACAATTAGCAGAGCGGAAATCAATCAAGTATTAACACGTATTCACCCTCAGATGCGCGTTTACAACTTCCAATCTACAACTGAGCTTCTAGCGGCACATTTACAGCAAGAACGTGTAATCAGTATCTTCACCTTAACACTTTCTGTGATTGCACTTGCACTCGCTGCGCTTGGTATCTATGGTGTATGTAAATACAATATGGCATTACGACGCTTTGAGCTAGGTGTCAGAATGTCATTAGGCGCAACACCTATTGCCATATTTTCACTCGTGTTAAAGGATAATTTACGACCTATTCTAGCTGCCGTATGCACCTCAATCTTGGTATTATTGAGTATTTCGATGCTTCAGGATACGCTTGTACCTGTTACAATAAATAGCGCTATCCATTGGTTAGTTTCTTTCACTTTAGTCGTTATTCTAGTCGTTGGTGTTGCGCTACTATCCTTAAAAAGTATTATTACCCGCCCAGCATTACACTCGCTTCGCGGAGAGTAATGCTGCTGTTGATGGTATGATAATAATAAATCAAGGAAGCTTGCTGTGAGCGTTAAACCACTAATATTGCTAGTAGAAGATAATAGAGAAGTTAGGTTGGCCGCACGATTTGTATTAGAAGATTTAGGCTTAGCTGTCGAGGAAGTTGAAAATCCAGTACAAGCACTGACTTTTCTAGCACAGAATAAGCCTAAGTTAATCTTGCTCGATATGAACTTTGAACTAGATTCAACATCGGGGCAGGAGGGTTTAAAGTTTTTAAGACAGCAGCAGCAGCTTGGCAATACGACACCTATTGTAGCAATGACAGCCTGGTCACATACAGAGCTTGTTGTGCAAGCTATGCAATTAGGCGCTGCTGATTTCTTAGAAAAGCCATGGAAAAATCAACGTTTCGAACAAGTAATCCGGTATCAGCTACAGCTCAGTGATTTAACTAATAAAAATCAAGGGCTTCAGCACGCGCTAGCTGGAGATGCTAAACCCGTACTTTGGCGTAGTAAAACAATGAAGCAGCTCATGGAGCAGCTTGAAGTGATGGCCCCTACTGATGCTAATATTCTACTGACTGGGGAAAATGGTGTAGGTAAGAGCCTTATAGCCCAGTGGATCCATCAGCACTCACACCGTTCAACGCATCCGTTTATTTCTGTCAATATGGCGACAATCCCAGAGCAACTCTTTGAGAGCGAGCTTTTTGGACATACAAAAGGTGCATTTACGGATGCTAAATCAGACCGTGCAGGACGATTTAAACTCGCGAATCTTGGTACTTTGTTTTTAGATGAGATTGGTACCCTGCCTCTAGCGCAACAAAGCAAGTTACTTCGGGTATTAGAATCCAGAGAATATGAACCTGTTGGCTCAAGCACTACTGAAGTGGCTAATGTAAGGCTAATTAGTGCCACTAATGCAAAGCTTGAACAGCTAATATCACAAGCTGAGTTTCGCCAAGATCTCTTCTATAGAATCAATACTTTTACCATAGAAATTCCTCCATTGAGAACGCGGCCTGAGGATATAGAATTATTGGCAGAGCATTTTATAAAAACCCACGGTAACCGATACGGGAAAAATGAATGTAGCCTCACTCCCGCAGCACTCAATCAATTAAAACTTTATGACTGGCCAGGAAATACTAGAGAGCTGGGGCACTTACTAGAGCGAGCAGTTCTATTAGCTCAAACAGATGAAATAGGGCCGGAGCAATTACATATGAGCACACCATCGCAGCTTACACAAAATCATTCAGAAGCATTACCTCTGATCACATTAGAACAAGCGGAACAACAATTAATCACACAGGCTTTGAATAATACGGCAGGAAATAAACAACAAGCGGCTGAATTACTGGGTATTACTAAACAAGCACTCTACCGACGCCTTGAGAAATATGAGCTTAACTAAAGAACCGTTAGCTCGGTATTTTGTAGTAAAGTTTTTACTGCTGGTAGTACTTGAAATTGTAGGCATTTGCGTTTTGAGTTGGCACTTAGACGTGCACATTTCGGCATCCATAACTTTATATTCACTACTAATAATTGTCATTTTTATTCTGTGTCAAGGCTTGCTGGTAAGACAGCTCTACAATCGTTGTAAATTGTCTTTTGAACGCTGCGGTTATCAAGTCGAAGCATGGTTAAAACGTGATTTTAGCCTAAGAGCTAAGCCCACATTTTCTTCGGGTGTTGTCGCGCAATTGCACAACCAACTGAATGCGCTCTCTGACATGTTGCAAAGTGAAAAAACGGATGAAGATGTCCAATCGTTTTTGGTCGCTGAGCTTATCAGTGTGTTGAATACCCCCATACTGATCTTTGATCAACGCATGCAACTTTGTTTTGGCAATGAAGAGTGCTACCAATTATTCCAAAAACCATGGCAAACTTTACGCTATAGTCGCCCTGAATCGCTTGGGCTAAGTAATACGCCACAGTGGCACTTTGTTGACCTTGGACTCAACAAGCGCTGGCAAGTTAGACACAGTACATTTACAAACCAAGAACACACTTATCATCTCGTTATTTGTATAGATATACAACATGCATTGCGAAATCAAGAGCTACAGGCTTGGCAACGCTTGATTCGTGTCATTAGCCATGAAATACGTAACTCACTTACACCAGTAACTGCCTTATTAGAAAGGTTGCAAACACGCATCAACGATCCTAGAGATAGCCAAGCTTTCGATATTGTCTTAGAGCGCTGTTTTCACTTACAGGACTTTATTCAAAAGTACACACAATTAAACCAACCAATAACAGTGACGATCCAGCGCCTATCGGGCACTGATCTCATAAAAATGGTACAAGGTATGTTTCCAGACCAACAGTGGCAAGTAGAGCTTTCTCCCGTTTACTTTCACGTTGATCCAACCCTGTTTAAACAAGTGATTATTAATATTGTTAAAAATGCCATAGAAGCTAGCCCGAGAGACTCAAAAATAACACTTCGGTTGTATACCACCAACAATACCGCTGTTTTTGAAGTTTTAGATGAAGGAAGCGGTGTAGCTAATAGCGATAACCTTTTTGTTCCATTTTATTCTACAAAACAAAAGGGCGAAGGTATCGGGCTCTATATCAGTCGTTACTTCGTTGAGCATATGTCCGGATCCATCAGCTTAACCAACCGCTCTGATAGGCCTGGAGCTCTTTGCCAAGTGCTCATTCCAGTACCACTTAGTTAATCTAAACATCGGAAAATTAGGGTCTGTTGGCCTTTCAAGGTTAAATTTGCAGCAGCCTGTGTGGTATTTAGGCAAGACTGAGCCTATGTAGTGTGGTTGTTCCCCATAAATAAGCGATAACGCAGTATGGAGGTCAAGGCAGAAAAACAGTTATGCCATGCCTCATTTCATAATAAATAGCGCCATTCTTGTTCCACAAATTGCTGGTCCGATTTACTCATCCGCATAGTCCAGAACCGGACTTTACTTATCCAAATAAAAATAAAACAACAAACAAAACAACAAGATACAAGTGGCACACTGTTTGCTTACATCAAGTTATCAATCCGATAAAAAAGGCAACTAAAGGTGGATGTAATAAAAAAGAAACAAGCTAAGCCATTACGTAAACTGTTTATACTCATAAGCATTCCTGTGGTACTTGTATCTATTTGGTTCATGATAGGGAAACTTTCAGATCAGACCAGTACTAAGCTTGAAAGGCATTCAATTATCATTGGCAATGTACAGCGCGGTAACCTTGACGTTGAAGTGACAGGCTATGGTGTACTTCGCTCAAATAAGCAAAAACTAATTACCGCACAAGACCCCGCAACAGTAAATGAAATATTAGTGCGCCCCGGCGGTGAAGTACTACCTGACACCATTATTTTAAAGATGCAGGATCCAGACCTGACGCAGCAGCTAGCCAGCGCAGAAATGGAATTAAACAGACAAAAAGCCAACTTCCGCCGACAAAAACTCGCAAACCAACGAGAGCTTCTCATGGAAGCTGCGACGTTAGCGGAATTAAAAAGTGAGCATCAGTCTCTAGCTATGCGCCGCGAAGCACAGCAGGAGCTCAGAGATCAGGGAGTTGTACCTGCAATTGAGGTAAAAACCGCAGAACTTGAAGAAAGGCAGCTTGCTGAACGTGTAAAGTTACAACATCAGCGTATAGAGCAGTTAAAGTTACTGCATAAAGAAGACTTAACTATTTCACAGGAATTAATAAATCAAGCTAATTCCATTCTCGCACGACTTATAGAAAGAGAAGCTAAGCTCACCGTTCGCGCTGGAACTGAAGGTGTTTTACAACGATTGGCTGTAGAACTAGGACAAAGTGTTGTGGCTGGCCAAGAGCTAGCGCAAGTAGGTAGTAGCGCAGATCTTCAAGCACTTGTTCGTGTTTCACAATCTAAAGCCGAGCAAATACGAGTGGGTCAACCTGCGGTTGTAAACACTAGACGTGAGAAAGTGCAAGCAACTGTTACTAGGATCAGCCCTCAAGTACAGGAAGGGACAATCGAAGTCGAGCTCACCTTCAACGATGCCGTACCAGAATCTGCAAGACCAGAACTCAACGTGGACGCAACAATCATGACACATTCATTACAGGACGTGTTATACGTCGAGCGCCCTAGTAATACTCATCCCCACACCCAACAATCTATTTTCGTTTTAGATAGTGCAGGAGAGTATGCCAACTCAACATCTGTTTCATTCGGTATTGACGCTGGCAACTATATTCAAATAGAGGAAGGTATTGGCTTAGACCAACAAGTTATTCTCTCCGATACCACCTCTTTCAAAACAGCGCAGAAAATAAGAATAATTCAGTAATTTAATAGGATAACAAACTATGAAAGAAGCAATATTGAAAATGTCAGGCATCACTAAGGTGTTTAGCACAGAGGAAATGGAAACGCACGCGCTGAGAGGAATAGACCTCGAAATATATAAGGGTGATTTCGTCTCAATATGCGGTCCATCAGGTTGTGGTAAATCAACTCTCCTTTCCATATTGGGGTTACTAGATACGCCTACAGATGGAAGTTATCAGGTTGAGGGAATAGAAGTAAGTAAATTAAGCTTGAGTGAAGCTGCACATATACGGAACCAAAAGGTTGGCTTTATATTTCAATCATTTAATCTGATAGATGAACTGACCGTATTTGAAAATATTGCACTTCCATTGCGTTATCGCAAAGAGCCAATGACCGAGGTTGAGATCACACAAGCGGTTACCAGCTGCCTTACAAAAGTAGACATGGGCCATAGAGCTAGCCACCGCCCTAATCAACTTTCAGGCGGACAGCAACAACGTATTGCTATAGCCCGCGCTTTGGTTGGCAACCCTGCGTTACTGCTTGTAGATGAGCCGACTGGTAACCTTGACTCAAAGAACGGTGATGCCGTGATGGATATGCTCAAAGCGCTAAATTTAGAAGGCACCACATTGTGCATGGTTACACATGATCCTAGGTATGCAGATATGGCAACACGAAAGCTGCACCTATTAGATGGCAAGATTTTAACTCCTCAAGAACAGAGCACTGAAAAGCATTCGGAGCCGTTGGCTAGCTAAATAACCATAAGAATACACAAGGAAGCTTAAAATGTACGAACCGCACTTCGAATTGCCAATTTTGCTCGTCACACAGCCGGTGAGGAGCTCAACATGTTGAAACAAGAGATCCAATCATGCTTATACTCTCTTAGCAAAGCAAAAATATTTACCCTTACTATAATTATAACTCTTGGAATTACTTTGGGCACGCTTATTGCCATGTTCAACTTAAACTTCCAGATTCTCGCAGCCCCCCTGCCATACCATGATAGTGAGAAATTATATGTCTCTAAGACAAACCACTACATAAAAGATAAAATTGAATTTGAAGACTACACCCCAATGCCAATTTTGGTCGAGGCGTATAAAAACGAAAAATCAGATCACATTCAAACTGCACTTTTTGCCTATGGTGAAGAAGTAATACGAAGCCGTGCCGATACCCCTCGGGTGAATGTTGCTTACACCACTCCAGAGTTTATGCCCCTTTTGGGTTTCAATTACGAGCTTGGTCGTGGTTTTTCTGATGAAGAAGGTATCGATAGTATATCACCTGTAGCGGTGCTTTCTTACCACTCTTGGCAAACGTACTTTGGCGCAGATCCACAGGTTTTGGGAAAAACGTTCCAGATAGATCAAGTTAACTTCAGAATTATTGGCGTACTTTCAGAGAATACACCTGAGCCAGAGCTATATACTCCAGGCAGACTAACAAGTATTTGGCTTCCATGGGATTACCTTCCATCCTATCGACGAGATGCTCAGCAATGGGGATTGACAGGCCCAAACAGACACATTTTAACTAAAATTTTAGCGGATGAAGATATCGCTAAGCTGAATCACCAACTGACAAATAAATATAACGGGCGTTTTAAAGCAGAAACTGCAGGTCGTTCATTTTTTAATGATATGACTATCACTTTTGAGCTAAAACCATTAAAAGAAAAAATCCATGGCGACAGTGCATCAAGAACTATTTGGTTATTAGTTGGTGCATTTTGTTTGACGCTAATCGCTTGTGCCAATATCGCCAATTTAGTGCTCGCAAGAGCAGTAAATCAGCAGCGGACTATGTCCATAAAAGCGGCTTTAGGCGCTCAACGAAAACAGATCGTTCGAGGCATTTTTATTGAGCTTGCGACATTAACTCTCTTATCAGCAATTTTAGCATTGGGTGTATCGGAGCTGTGCTATTACCTATTAAAATTAATTGCAACAGACAGCTTACCTAGTGTTGCACGCTTAACAACTAATGTGCCGTCAGTCATATTTTGTTTAACTCTTTCAGCATTATTAGCTTGGCTAGGTGCTTGGCTTATCAGTGCCAAAATTAACTTCAGTAAACTAAACTCTCAAATACAAAGTAGTGGTAAAGGTACCAGCATCCAAGTGAAATCAAGTACCCGTTCAGCACTAATTTTCAGTCAGATCTTTCTTGCTAGTTTATTACTGATTTCTTGCTTTCAAATCTTTATAAACTCATGGTCATTGCTAAGCCAGGCTCCCAATTTCGTAAGTAAAGATCGTTACCAAGTGGAATTGAATCAGCTTTTCGAACCAAGGCCAAGTCGCGCTGAAAGAGATTCATATTATAGTACGAGAAGACAACAACTACTTGATATTGTAAGCGAGATAAGAGCCAACCCTAGAGTTGTATCTGCAAGCTTAACTACAGGTACGCCTGTCGAGTTTGGTATTAGTACTTTCTTAAGCCCAGACTCTGGGTTTGAGAATCAGTATTCTGTCTCTGGCAACTTAATTGATGAAGCGTATATACCAACGTTACAGTTAGACATTCTCCAAGGTCGCAATTTTACTCGAGAAGACGTGTATAATCGCTCTCCTTACCTCATTGTAAATAAAGAGTTTGCCAATAAGTTAAAGCCGGGTGGCGATGTAGTTGGTGAGCGTTATTACTGGTTAAATGGACGCCGTACAATTCAATATGAAATTATTGCCGTCACCGAAGATCTAAACCTACCGGAACAAAATAACTCAGCCAAAATGTGGGCTGTAGATAATATCGAGCGTTACGCTCCTTCTTTTATCATAGAAGTAGATTCAAACCAGCAGCTTACTCCCCAATTTATAAATAGTATTATCGCGAAGACCACACCCACGTGGCGAGTCTCGGATATTCAACCACTTGAATCACAATTAGCAAATTCTCTTGCGCTTCATTACATCGCTAGTTGGGCATCTCTAGCTTTGGCAATAGTGACACTTTCAATCGCCGTGATTGGTATATATGGCGTATTAAGTTATGGAATTAGCATGAGAAAATTTGAACTCGGGGTTCGTATGGCTATTGGAGCGTCACCACTTACTATTGTGAAAGGTGTGATCTTAGAGAACTTTAAGGTCATCATACTCGCGCTAATTGGAGCTGCAATCATAGTTTCAGGCGTTGCAGTGTGGATAACTTCAACCCGTTTCACATTCGCTCTTTCAACAACAGGATTAATATTACCAATAGTTACTATTATTGCAGTAACTGCGTTTACATCCACACTTGCTGTTTGGGGGATTATCAGAAGACCGGCAATTTATTCCCTACGAGATCAATAACTGCCCATCTAAGCACCCAGAACTCGGATTGAGAAACTATTATTCCGAGTTCTGCTTTCCCTCAATAAACATTCTAAAAAAGCTATTAATTAACACGCTACGAGATGTAATCCACCTAAGTGAATTTTAGCCAGAACGCAGAATTTGCAGTCAAGCAACTTATACGAAAATTGATGAATTAAGCGCAGTGTGATGGCCTCTCGCATCAATGCCATTGATTAGTATCTTTACCTTGCTGTTAGGCTAATTATGCTGTGCCAGTTTTAGCTTGTACAAGTGTTGATTACATTAAATAACCTGAGCTTGGGATAACAACTTGTTCTCTAGCAGCTGTTATCCCTTACTACTGCGTTAAATTTTCTTGCAATAGGCCAGCTTTTGACGCACAAATTTGCCTTGCATTTAAGAAATAACTTCTGGCTAGAGTGATATTACGCTTTTGAACTTAGTGATTTAGTGGATTAACTTACTTCTTACCCCGAGGTTAAATAAATGAACTTTTTTAAGCGTGGAGATATCGTATTTTCGTTCCAATTAGTTGGAGAATTAGCGTGATTGATGTTAGACCGATAAATAAAAATGGGCCCCATAACAGTATGGAGCCCAGCTCATTTCTACAACTGATTCATCTACGTCTAGTAGTTATTGAATACCGAGATAACGTAACAAGCCATGACTGACTTGCTCAACGTTAGGACTTTCCAGCATGGATTTATGACCTCCCGGTACCATTTCAACTGTTACAGGACCACTAAACCACTGCTTTGATAGCTCAATATAATTGCATGACTCGATCGATGAACCCTCCGCGAACATCATTAGCACCTCTTTGTCCCAGATCTGATCAGGGCTATATGAGAAAAACGCTTCCGACTGCCACTTAGCCAACCTATTCAACTTATTAACAAGCTCTGTATCTTTAAGTGATTGTGTCCACGTTGCTATATTTTCTAATCTAGAGTCCATATCCATCCTGTATGAACTCTGCGCAAAATAACTATCCAGCAAAACAAGCGATATTTGATTCTCAATACTGCCCATACACTCTGCAACCTCTTGGGCCAGAGCTCCACCATAAGAATGCCCAACTAAAACGATCTGTTTATTCTTAAACTGTGGCCTAATGCTGTCAAAGATATACTGTCCATGTGATTTGATCGTAGTAACTGACTCACAATCATCGAATACACCGGGATGGTGAATACTGATACATGGTACTCCGTGTGTATCAAGAGTCTGAGCGAAAGACCTAAAATCATTCGGTGTTGACAACACCCCAGGAATCGCAACAACCAAAAACTCAGACTTATCTTCACTTGCACTTTTGTTTAAAAATACTAAAGGCGAATTGTGATTACTATCTGCTATGTTTTTACTCTGAATTGCGTTGGCTTGCTCTCTCAGTGAGAGTGCAGTATACAAATCTGGAAAAGACACAGAAACAGCTAACTGAGCTTGGATCTGATTGCAAAGTTTTACCAATAACAACGAATGCCCACCCAGAGTAAAGAAGTTCGCCGTTGCACTGATATCAGCAGCTTTTATACCCAAAAGCTGTGCCCAAATACCAGCTAACTGTTGCTCAATATCACTTTCAGGGCTTACATATTCCCCTTGCAAACAACCCACATCTGCACTTGGCAATGCCCGTCTATCCACCTTGCCATTTGCCGTCAATGGCCATTCATCCACTGCAATCAGTATGCTTGGTATCATATGCTCCGGTAAATCTTGCTGTAATTCTGCCTTCAATGCCTGCAGCCAGCTTGACTCATCTATATCCAGCCCACTTTGTCGCTGCACATACCCTATTAATTGCTTCTCTCCCGCGATGTCCTTCACTATCGCCAACGCCGATGCAACGCTTGAAGCTGCATGTAAACAGGCTTCCACTTCCCCTAGCTCTATTCTGAACCCTCTTATCTTCACCTGACTGTCAACACGACCTATGAATTCTATTCTCCCATCCGGCAGGTAACGAACTAGATCTCCGGTGCGGTAGAGTCGTCTTGAGCTGCCTGCTTGCGCCTCATCATAAAATGGGTTCTCTACAAAGCGCTCCGCTGTTAGCTCTGGTTGATTCAAGTACCCAAGCGCTAACCCTGGACCGCCCACAAATAGTTCACCAATACAACCTTGAGGCACCAATTGCTGGTGACCATCTAAAATGTAAATTTCATCACTATCTAAGCGATAACCTATTGGTACTCGCTCCTCCTGATAAGCCTGAGGAAATGTATAGGTCGTTGAGAAAGTCGTGTTTTCTGTTGGTCCATACCCGTTTATCAACGTTAACTCTGGCTGTATCTGCTGTATCCGCTTGATTGCGTCTAGATCTAGACTATCTCCCCCTGCTAGCAGTTGACGTAGCGATGTCACTGTCGGCACATGATAAGACCATTCTCTAAAGAAGCCTGCGGTTAACCACAGACTGTTAACGTTATGCTGTTCGAGCTCTTTATTCAGCTCTGCTGGTGATAAGTATGGTGGACGATACAGAACACATTGCCCACCGTTGAGTAATGGCCCCCATAGCTCTAAGGTCGCGGCATCAAACGCAATGTTTGCACAATGCATCATCACCGTATCACTACTCAGTGTCATGAAACTTTGCTCTATGACTAGTCTAGTCACTCCTTGATGTGGTGTGAGTACCCCTTTAGGCTGCCCCGTCGAGCCTGACGTATAAATCACATACGCNACATCCGACCCCGTTATCGCTACGTTTACATCCGTTGCTGCCAAACATTGCCAATCCTGAGCTATCTCATCCACCGCAACGACTTCCACAGGTAAATCCGGTAACGTCGATTTCAGCCTCTGTTGTGATAACAGCAAAGACATCCCCGTGTCCGTCGCCATATAACGTAATCGTGACTCCGGATAATGTGGGTCTAGTGGCACATAGCCACCCCCTGCTTTCAGGATCGCTAAAATACTGACCACCATCTCTATGGACCTATCCATACAGAGCCCAACCAGTGTGCCTCGCTGCACGTGATGCCTCGTCATTAAATAGCGTGCCAACTGGTTCGATTGCCTATCTAACTCACCATAACTCATCTTGCTGTCACCACACACGACCGCTGTCTGCGTACTCTGTCGCTGAGCTTGCGCGGTAAAGTGGGAAACGATATTGCCCCATGCCTGCGTAGCATTATCACTTCGAGCATTACATTCGTGCACTAACTGCCTAACTTCTTTTGCTGACAGCATGTCTAGCTGAGACAGCGCAATATCCCACTCACCTCGTGTGTCTGCCAGCGCTTCTAATAGCTGCTGTAAATGCGTACTTAATTGTTCTATATGTGCTTCACTAAAGAGGCTCGTATCATAGCTCCAGCTAACGCCACCTCCTTGTTCATCTATGGCTAAGTCAACTTTTAAATCAAACTTTGCTTGCACTATATCTGATTGATAAGGCGCTACTTCTATTCCCGCAAGTTGCAATGGTTGATGCTCATGTAGGCCATAATCTGTATTCGTCGTCACCATAATCTGGAACAAAGGTCCATGGGCACGACTTCTTGGCACTTTCAGCTTTTCTACTAACTGCTCAAATGGAACATCTTGGTGACTTTGACCTGCTAAGTGGGTCGCTCGCACATGGGCATAATATTCCGCTAAGCTGTCATGCTGTGTATTCACCCTCAACACTAAGGTGTTTACAAAGAAGCCGATTAAAGGGGCTAACTCTGCTTGAAGGCGATTCGCAACCGGTGTGCCCATAATGATGTCATGACTATTGCTATGTCTTGATAAGACCAATGACAATGCACCATGTAATAACATAAAAGGAGTCAATTGATGNCGTTTAGCTGCTGCCAATAACGCATCCGCTGTTTGCGCTGAAAACGCTGACACCACCTGAGCACCATGATATTGCTTCTCTGCTGGACGGGGATAATCCAATGTGAGGTTATGCACCGCGGGGGCTTCATCCAACTGCGCTAACCAATAACTGAGCTGTTTATCTAATACCGTATCCGTTATATGCGTTCGCTGCCACTGCGCATAATCTCCATACTGTAACGCCAATTGTGGTAAAGGCTCGGCTTCACCTTGACTATAGGCTTCATACAAACGTACAAACTCATTGGTCAACACCTGCATTGACCAACCATCCGACGCGATATGATGCATATTAAAGAGTAGGACTCCTGTATCCTCTCCNGTCGCCAGATACAATACCTTTAATAGTAAGTCTTCTGCCAAGTTAAACGCGGTGGTGATAACCTCTGATATTCGTGCTTTTATTTGGGCTTGCTGCGCTTCGCCTTGTAACGACCTGAGGTCTTGATATACAACACTAAACGCCACATTTTCAGGTTCATGGATATATTGATACACCACGCCTGCTTCATCATAATAATTGGTTCTTAGCACCTCATGACGCGCAATTATCCGCTGAAAAACACGCTCAACTACAGGCAGCGATAATTCACCTTTTACAGTCAAGGCCACTGGCATGTTGTACTCTGGTGAGCCTCCTTTGAGATGATCTATAAACCATAAACGCTGCTGTGAAAATGACGTTGGTAACGTCTGGCTTTCTCTTGGATAGGCTTGAACCGCAGGTAATACTTGCCCTTGCTCGCTTTGCTCAATATCATTCGCCAGCGAGCGTAAGTCCTTCGCGTTAAATACCTGTTGTAATGAAATATCGACACCGTAACARCGCTGAATTTCTGACACCAAACGTATGGTGAGTAACGAATGCCCACCCAGAGTAAAGAAGTTCGCCGTTGCACTGATCTCAGCAGCTTTTATACCCAGAAGCTGTGCCCAAATACCGGCTAACTGTTGCTCAATATCACCTTCAGGGCTTACATATTCCCCTTGCAAACAACCCACATCTGCACTTGGCAATGCCCGTCTATCCACCTTGCCATTTGCCGTCAATGGCCATTCATCCACTGCAATCAGTATGCTTGGTATCATATGTTCTGGTAAATCTTGCTGTAATTCTGCCTTCAATGCCTGCAGCCAGCTTGACTCATCTATATCCAGCCCACTTTGTCGCTGCACATACCCTATTAATTGCTTCTCTCCCGCGATGTCCTTCACTATCGCCAACGCCGATGCAACGCTTGAAGCTGCATGTAAACAGGCTTCCACTTCCCCAAGCTCTATTCTGAACCCTCTTATCTTCACCTGACTGTCAACACGACCTATGAATTCTATTCTCCCATCCGGCAGGTAACGAACTAGATCTCCGGTGCGGTAGAGTCGTCTTGAGCTGCCTGCTTGCGCCTCATCATAAAATGGGTTCTCTACAAAGCGCTCCGCTGTTAGCTCTGGTTGATTCAAGTACCCAAGCGCTAACCCTGGACCGCCCACAAATAGTTCACCAATACAMCCTTGAGGCACCAACTCAAAGGCTGAACTAAGTATGTAGCTAGACACATTATGCATGCCTCGCCCGATGACCTCTCGATCACTGTGAGTCAATTCGGCAAAGTGCGTATTGACCGTCGTTTCTGTTGGCCCATATGCATTCAACAGCACTCGCTTATGTTTTTGTACAAACTGCTGTAGTCGCTTCAACAGCCCTGCACCAATTAGATCACCACTAGAAATCACATCTACCGCAGGTAATGTTGGTTCTGAAAGTAACGCACCTAATAATTGTGGAGTCGCATTCACAACTTGAATATCGTGTTGTTTGATTAGCTTACTCAATTCAAGGGGTGCTAATATTTGCGCTTTACTTGGAATGACCAATTTGACCCCATCAGCCAATAAGCACAACCCTTTCAAAGATGCATCAAAGACATATGAAGAAAGCCATAGCCACGCATCCCCCACCCCTTGCGACAGCACCTCGCCTTGAGCTAGAAACCCGCTATAAAAGTTCGATAACCCTTGATGTGGTGTGAGTACCCCTTTAGGCTGCCCCGTCGAGCCTGACGTATAAATCACATACGCAACATCCGACCCCGTTATCGCTACGTYTACATCCGTTGCTGCCAAACATTGCCAATCCTGAGCTATCTCATCCACCGCAACGACTTCCACAGGTAAATCCGGTAACGTCGATTTCAGCCTCTGTTGTGATAACAGCAAAGACATCCCCGTGTCCGTCGCCATATAACGTAATCGTGACTCCGGATAATGTGGGTCTAGTGGCACATAGCCACCCCCTGCTTTCAGGATCGCTAAAATACTGACCACCATCTCTATGGACCTATCCATACAGAGCCCAATCAGTGTGCCTCGCTGCACGTGATGTCTCGTCATTAAATAGCGTGCCAACTGGTTCGATTGCCTATCTAACTCACCATAACTCATCTTGCTGTCACCACACACGACCGCTGTCTGCGTACTCTGTCGCTGAGCTTGCGCGGTAAAGTGGGAAACGATATTGCCCCATGCCTGCGTAGCATTATCACTTCGAGCATTACATTCGTGCACTAACTGCCTAACTTCTTTTGCTGACAGCATGTCTAGCTGAGACAGCGCAATATCCCACTCACCTCGTGTGTCTGCCAGCGCTTCTAATAGCTGCTGTAAATGCGTACTTAATTGTTCTATATGTGCTTCACTAAAGAGGCTCGTATCATAGCTCCAGCTAACGCCACCTCCTTGTTCATCTATGGCTAAGTCAACTTTTAAATCAAACTTTGCTTGCACTATATCTGATTGATAAGGCGCTACTTCTATTCCCGCAAGTTGCAATGGTTGATGCTCATGTAGGCCATAATCTGTATTCGTCGTCACCATAATCTGGAACAAAGGTCCATGGGCACGACTTCTTGGCACTTTCAGCTTTTCTACTAACTGCTCAAATGGAACATCTTGGTGACTTTGACCTGCTAAGTGGGTCGCTCGCACATGGGCATAATATTCCGCTAAGCTGTCATGCTGTGTATTCACCCTCAACACTAAGGTGTTTACAAAGAAGCCGATTAAAGGGGCTAACTCTGCTTGAAGGCGATTCGCAACCGGTGTGCCCATAATGATGTCATGACTATTGCTATGTCTTGATAAGACCAATGACAATGCACCATGTAATAACATAAAAGGAGTCAATTGATGGCGTTTAGCTGCTGCCAATAACGCATCCGCTGTTTGCGCTGAAAACGCTGACACCACCTGAGCACCATGATATTGCTTCTCTGCTGGACGGGGATAATCCAATGTGAGGTTATGCACCGCGGGGGCTTCATCCAACTGCACTAACCAATAACTGAGCTGTTTATCTAATACCGTATCCGTTATATGCGTTCGCTGCCACTGCGCATAATCTCCATACTGTAACGCCAATTGTGGTAAAGGCTCGGCTTCACCTTGACTATAGGCTTCATACAAACGTACAAACTCATTGGTCAACACCTGCATTGACCAACCATCCGACGCGATATGATGCATATTAAAGAGTAGGACTCCTGTATCCTCTCCNGTCGCCAGATACAATACCTTTAATAGTAAGTCTTCTGCCAAGTTAAACGCGGTGGTGATAACCTCTGATATCCGTGCTTTTATTTGGGCTTGCTGCGCTTCGCCTTGTAACGACCTGAGGTCTTGATATACAACACTAAACGCCACATTTTCAGGTTCATGGATATATTGATACACCACGCCTGCTTCATCATAATAATTGGTTCTTAGCACCTCATGACGCGCAATTATCCGCTGAAAAACACGCTCAACTACAGGCAGCGATAATTCACCTTTTACAGTCAAGGCCACTGGCATGTTGTACTCTGGTGAGCCTCCTTTGAGATGATCTATAAACCATAAACGCTGCTGCGAAAATGACGTTGGTAACGTCTGGCTTTCTCTTGGATAGGCTTGAACCGCAGGTAATACTTGCCCTTGCTCGCTTTGCTCAATATCATTCGCCAGCGAGCGTAAGTCCTTCGCGTTAAATACCTGTTGTAATGAAATATCGACACCGTAACAGCGCTGAATTTCTGACACCAAACGTATGGTGAGTAACGAATGCCCACCCAGAGTAAAGAAGTTCGCCGTTGCACTGATCTCAGCAGCTTTTATACCCAGAAGCTGTGCCCAAATACCGGCTAACTGTTGCTCAATATCACCTTCAGGGCTTACATATTCCCCTTGCAAACAACCCACATCTGCACTTGGCAATGCCCGTCTATCCACCTTGCCATTTGCCGTCAATGGCCATTCATCCACTGCAATCAGTATGCTTGGTATCATATGTTCTGGTAAATCTTGCTGTAATTCTGCCTTCAATGCCTGCAGCCAGCTTGACTCATCTATATCCAGCCCACTTTGTCGCTGCACATACCCTATTAATTGCTTCTCTCCCGCGATGTCCTTCACTATCGCCAACGCCGATGCAACGCTTGAAGCTGCATGTAAACAGGCTTCCACTTCCCCAAGCTCTATTCTGAACCCTCTTATCTTCACCTGACTGTCAACACGACCTATGAATTCTATTCTCCCATCCGGCAGGTAACGAACTAGATCTCCGGTGCGGTAGAGTCGTCTTGAGCTGCCTGCTTGCGCCTCATCATAAAATGGGTTCTCTACAAAGCGCTCCGCTGTTAGCTCTGGTTGATTCAAGTACCCAAGCGCTAACCCTGGACCGCCCACAAATAGTTCACCAATACAGCCTTGAGGCACCAACTCAAAGGCTGAACTAAGTATGTAGCTAGACACATTATGCATGCCTCGCCCGATGACCTCTCGATCACTGTGAGTCAATTCGGCAAAGTGCGTATTGACCGTCGTTTCTGTTGGCCCATATGCATTCAACAGCACTCGCTTATGTTTTTGTACAAACTGCTGTAGTCGCTTCAACAGCCCTGCACCAATTAGATCACCACTAGAAATCACATCTACCGCAGGTAATGTTGGTTCTGAAAGTAACGCACCTAATAATTGTGGAGTCGCATTCACAACTTGAATATCGTGTTGTTTGATTAGCTTACTCAATTCAAGGGGTGCTAATATTTGCGCTTTACTTGGAATGACCAATTTGACCCCATCAGCCAATAAGCACAACCCTTTCAAAGATGCATCAAAGACATATGAAGAAAGCCATAGCCACGCATCCCCCACCCCTTGCGACAGCACCTCGCCTTGAGCTAGAAACCCGCTATAAAAGTTCGATAACCCTTGATGTGGTGTGAGTACCCCTTTAGGCTGCCCCGTCGAGCCTGACGTATAAATCACATACGCAACATCCGACCCCGTTATCGCTACGTCTACATCCGTTGCTGCCAAACATTGCCAATCCTGAGCTATCTCATCCACCGCAACGACTTCCACAGGTAAATCCGGTAACGTCGATTTCAGCCTCTGTTGTGATAACAGCAAAGACATCCCCGTGTCCGTCGCCATATAACGTAATCGTGACTCCGGATAATGTGGGTCTAGTGGCACATAGCCACCCCCTGCTTTCAGGATCGCTAAAATACTGACCACCATCTCTATGGACCTATCCATACAGAGCCCAACCAGTGTGCCTCGCTGCACGTGATGTCTCGTCATTAAATAGCGTGCCAACTGGTTCGATTGCCTATCTAACTCACCATAACTCATCTTGCTGTCACCACACACGACCGCTGTCTGCGTACTCTGTCGCTGAGCTTGCGCGGTAAAGTGGGAAACGATATTGCCCCATGCCTGCGTAGCATTATCACTTCGAGCATTACATTCGTGCACTAACTGCCTAACTTCTTTTGCTGACAGCATGTCTAGCTGAGACAGCGCAATATCCCACTCACCTCGTGTGTCTGCCAGCGCTTCTAATAGCTGCTGTAAATGCGTACTTAATTGTTCTATATGTGCTTCACTAAAGAGGCTCGTATCATAGCTCCAGCTAACGCCACCTCCTTGTTCATCTATGGCTAAGTCAACTTTTAAATCAAACTTTGCTTGCACTATATCTGATTGATAAGGCGCTACTTCTATTCCCGCAAGTTGCAATGGTTGATGCTCATGTAGGCCATAATCTGTATTCGTCGTCACCATAATCTGGAACAAAGGTCCATGGGCACGACTTCTTGGCACTTTCAGCTTTTCTACTAACTGCTCAAATGGAACATCTTGGTGACTTTGACCTGCTAAGTGGGTCGCTCGCACATGGGCATAATATTCCGCTAAGCTGTCATGCTGTGTATTCACCCTCAACACTAAGGTGTTTACAAAGAAGCCGATTAAAGGGGCTAACTCTGCTTGAAGGCGATTCGCAACCGGTGTGCCCATAATGATGTCATGACTATTGCTATGTCTTGATAAGACCAATGACAATGCACCATGTAATAACATAAAAGGAGTCAATTGATGGCGTTTAGCTGCTGCCAATAACGCATCCGCTGTTTGCGCTGAAAACGCTGACACCACCTGAGCACCATGATATTGCTTCTCTGCTGGACGGGGATAATCCAATGTGAGGTTATGCACCGCGGGGGCTTCATCCAACTGCGCTAACCAATAACTGAGCTGTTTATCTAATACCGTATCCGTTATATGCGTTCGCTGCCACTGCGCATAATCTCCATACTGTAACGCCAATTGTGGTAAAGGCTCGGCTTCACCTTGACTATAGGCTTCATACAAACGTACAAACTCATTGGTCAACACCTGCATTGACCAACCATCCGACGCGATATGATGCATATTAAAGAGTAGGACTCCTGTATCCTCTCCTGTCGCCAGATACAATACCTTTAATAGTAAGTCTTCTGCCAAGTTAAACGCGGTGGTGATAACCTCTGATATCCGTGCTTTTATTTGGGCTTGCTGCGCTTCGCCTTGTAACGACCTGAGGTCTTGATATACAACACTAAACGCCACATTTTCAGGTTCATGGATATATTGATACACCACGCCTGCTTCATCATAATAATTGGTTCTTAGCACCTCATGACGCGCAATTATCCGCTGAAAAACACGCTCAACTACAGGCAGCGATAATTCACCTTTTACAGTCAAGGCCACTGGCATGTTGTACTCTGGTGAGCCTCCTTTGAGATGATCTATAAACCATAAACGCTGCTGNGAAAATGACGTTGGTAACGTCTGGCTTTCTCTTGGATAGGCTTGAACCGCAGGTAATACTTGCCCTTGCTCGCTTTGCTCAATATCATTCGCCAGCGAGCGTAAGTCCTTCGCGTTAAATACCTGTTGTAATGAAATATCGACACCGTAACAGCGCTGAATTTCTGACACCAAACGTATGGTGAGTAACGAATGCCCACCCAGAGTAAAGAAGTTCGCCGTTGCACTGATCTCAGCAGCTTTTATACCCAAAAGCTGTGCCCAAATACCAGCTAACTGTTGCTCAATATCACCTTCAGGGCTTACATATTCCCCTTGCAAACAACCCACATCTGCACTTGGCAATGCCCGTCTATCCACCTTGCCATTTGCCGTCAATGGCCATTCATCCACTGCAATCAGTATGCTTGGTATCATATGTTCTGGTAAATCTTGCTGTAATTCTGCCTTCAATGCCTGCAGCCAGCTTGACTCATCTATATCCAGCCCACTTTGTCGCTGCACATACCCTATTAATTGCTTCTCTCCCGCGATGTCCTTCACTATCGCCAACGCCGATGCAACGCTTGAAGCTGCATGTAAACAGGCTTCCACTTCCCCAAGCTCTATTCTGAACCCTCTTATCTTCACCTGACTGTCAACACGACCTATGAATTCTATTCTCCCATCCGGCAGGTAACGAACTAGATCTCCGGTGCGGTAGAGTCGTCTTGAGCTGCCTGCTTGCGCCTCATCATAAAATGGGTTCTCTACAAAGCGCTCCGCTGTTAGCTCTGGTTGATTCAAGTACCCAAGCGCTAACCCTGGACCGCCCACAAATAGGTCACCAATACAGCCTTGAGGCACCAATTGCTGGTGACCATCTAAAATGTAAATTTCATCACTATCTAAGCGATAACCTATTGGTACTCGCTCCTCCTGATAAGCCTGAGGAAATGTATAGGTCGTTGAGAAAGTCGTGTTTTCTGTTGGTCCATACCCGTTTATCAACGTTAACTCTGGCTGTATCTGCTGTATCCGCTTGATTGCGTCTAGATCTAGACTATCTCCCCCTGCTAGCAGTTGACGTAGCGATGTCACTGTCGGCACATGATAAGACCATTCTCTAAAGAAGCCTGCGGTTAACCACAGACTGTTAACGTTATGCTGTTCGAGCTCTTTATTCAGCTCTGCTGGTGATAAGTATGGTGGACGATACAGAACACATTGCCCACCGTTGAGTAATGGCCCCCATAGCTCTAAGGTCGCGGCATCAAACGCAATGTTTGCACAATGCATCATCACCGTATCACTATTCAGTGTCATGAAACTTTGCTCTATGACTAGTCTAGTCACTCCTTGATGTGGTGTGAGTACCCCTTTAGGCTGCCCCGTCGAGCCTGACGTATAGATCACATACGCGACATCCGACCCCGTTATCGCTACGTCTACATCCGTTGCTACCAAACATTGCCAATCCTGAGCTATCTCATCCACCGCAACGACTTCCACAGGTAAATCCGGTAACGTCGATTTCAGCCTCTGTTGTGATAACAGCAAAGACATCCCCGTGTCCGTCGCCATATAACGTAATCGTGACTCCGGATAATGTGGGTCTAGTGGCACATAGCCACCCCCTGCTTTCAGGATCGCTAAAATACTGACCACCATCTCTATGGACCTATCCATACAGAGCCCAACCAGTGTGCCTCGCTGCACGTGATGGCTCGTCATTAAATAGCGTGCCAACTGGTTCGATTGCCTATCTAACTCACCATAACTCATCTTGCTGTCACCACACACGACCGCTGTCTGCGTACTCTGTCGCTGAGCTTGCGCGGTAAAGTGGGAAACGATATTGCCCCATGCCTGCGTAGCATTATCACTTCGAGCATTACATTCGTGCACTAACTGCCTAACTTCTTTTGCTGACAGCATGTCTAGCTGAGACAGCGCAATATCCCACTCACCTCGTGTGTCTGCCAGCGCTTCTAATAGCTGCTGTAAATGCGTACTTAATTGTTCTATATGTGCTTCACTAAAGAGGCTCGTATCATAGCTCCAGCTAACGCCACCTCCTTGTTCATCTATGGCTAAGTCAACTTTTAAATCAAACTTTGCTTGCACTATATCTGATTGATAAGGCGCTACTTCTATTCCCGCAAGTTGCAATGGTTGATGCTCATGTAGGCCATAATCTGTATTCGTCGTCACCATAATCTGGAACAAAGGTCCATGGGCACGACTTCTTGGCACTTTCAGCTTTTCTACTAACTGCTCAAATGGAACATCTTGGTGACTTTGACCTGCTAAGTGGGTCGCTCGCACATGGGCATAATATTCCGCTAAGCTGTCATGCTGTGTATTCACCCTCAACACTAAGGTGTTTACAAAGAAGCCGATTAAAGGGGCTAACTCTGCTTGAAGGCGATTCGCAACCGGTGTGCCCATAATGATGTCATGACTATTGCTATGTCTTGATAAGACCAATGACAATGCACCATGTAATAACATAAAAGGAGTCAATTGATGGCGTTTAGCTGCTGCCAATAACGCATCCGCTGTTTGCGCTGAAAACGCTGACACCACCTGAGCACCATGATATTGCTTCTCTGCTGGGCGGGGATAATCCAATGTGAGGTTATGCACCGCGGGGGCTTTATCCAACTGCGCTAACCAATAACTGAGCTGTTTATCTAATACCGTATCCGTTATATGCGTTCGCTGCCACTGCGCATAATCTCCATACTGTAACGCCAATTGTGGTAAAGGCTCGGCTTCACCTTGACTATAGGCTTCATACAAACGTACAAACTCATTGGTCAACACCTGCATTGACCAACCATCCGACGCGATATGATGCATATTAAAGAGTAGGACTCCTGTATCCTCTCCGGTCGCCAGATACAATACCTTTAATAGTAAGTCTTCTGCCAAGTTAAACGCGGTGGTGATAACCTCTGATATCCGTGCTTTTATTTGGGCTTGCTGCGCTTCGCCTTGTAACGACCTGAGGTCTTGATATACAACACTAAACGCCACATTTTCAGGTTCATGGATATATTGATACACCACGCCTGCTTCATCATAATAATTGGTTCTTAGCACCTCATGACGCGCAATTATCCGCTGAAAAACACGCTCAACTACAGGCAGCGATAATTCACCTTTTACAGTCAAGGCCACTGGCATGTTGTACTCTGGTGAGCCTCCTTTGAGATGATCTATAAACCATAAACGCTGCTGCGAAAATGACGTTGGTAACGTCTGGCTTTCTCTTGGATAGGCTTGAACTGTTCTATCTAAGTTGCTCTGGGTTAACTGTAGTTCTAAGTGCTCGATAACAAGGTCTTTGTTAGCAACTACCATTGCTTTTATATCGTCGGGAAAACTCCCTTTGTTTAGTTTATACGCTAACCGACCATCTTTTAAATAGAGGTGAACACCGCTCTTGACTGCATTAATTATTATATTTTCAGCTTTCATAATTATCTTAGAGGTAATCTACTCATTCCTTGCCCCTCCAAATCCACATGTAAGCAGATTTGGAGGGTTTTTATTGTTCTTGTTGTACGATTCAATACACGTTCTTATAAAAAGAACTCTTCTTCGTCTTCTTTGAGAGAAACTTCCCCTCTACTCAATTGAATAGACTCAATATAGGAAGCAATTGTCCGCACCGTGGCACTTTCAAAAAGCATAGAGAGCGGTAACTGCACTTTAAACTCTTGCTCAACGAAACTAGCAAATCTTGTTGCTAAGATTGAGTGGCCACCAGAGTCGAAGAAGCTCGCTTCAACACTAATTTTTTCTACTCCCAAAAGAGTTTCCCACTGCTTACAGAGACTGCTTTCAATTTCTGTGTCGGGGGCAACATAAACTACTGTTGAATTGACTTCTCCCACCTTGGGCAAGGCTTTCCGATCTATCTTTCCATTGCTATTGATTGGCATTTGCTCAAGTTTTTGAATAACGCTTGGAAGCATATAAGAAGGGATCATCTCGCGTAAGCGCTCTTTTAGCTCTTGCTCGGATATATCGGATGATTCATAAAAAGCAAGTAACTGAGTCCCTCCGAGCGTATCTTCGTGTGTCGTAACCGCAGCTAATTCGATGTTACACGCTAAAATGGCAGCTTCCACTTCATTTAAATCGATTCGGTAGCCTCTTATTTTAACCTGTGAGTCTTTCCTTCCGACAAACTGCAATACCCCATCAACGCTCGCTTTCACAAGGTCGCCACTGCGATATACTGGCCATTCCAGGCCTGCTTCAGCACATACACTTTGGCTTAGAAATGCTTCGTCATCTACCGAGTTAATATAACCTTTAGCCACCCCAAATCCGCTAATGTAAAGCTCGCCTACAACCCCTGCTGGTACAGCTCTCATTTCATTGTCTAATATCGATAGATTTACATTGAGTATGGGTGAGCCAATATGAGGGCTTGAGTTTGTTGTTATTTCTCCCCAACAAGTGTTGATGCTACATTCAGTTGGACCATACATATTAAAGGCTTTTCTTGCTATAGATTGCTGATACTTGGCTACTTTATTCCACATCACAGGATCAATTGCATCCCCTCCGATAAGCCAATTTACTTGAGGTATTTCAGCTAGCCTGAAGATTTCATTTATCATCACAGGAGTACTATCTACAATATCAGCCTTTAGTAACTGTAGCTCTGAACACAATATGCTAGGGTTATACCTAGCTTGTTCGGACACCATACAAAGTGAAATACCGTTTAATAAAGCAGATATACCCTTCATCGCCCCATCAAATGCACCTGATAGTGTCCAGCCCCAGCGACTCGCTCCGGTTGCTTCCAGAATGTCTGCCTTTAGTGCTGTACTATGGTTTACCAAATTTTGGTGACTTACAACGACTCCCTTAGGCCGACCAGTAGAGCCCGAAGTGAAAATCACATAAGCTGCACTTTTGGCATCAATAGTCGTTGGTTGTGGTTCTGAGGTATAGCTTGTAGCCTCCTCGATGCATAAATCCAAGTTAGCAAAAGGTGCGCTGACCTTTTTTGACAGCTCGTCATGATCACCTAGAACAACTGTCACATTAGCTT
This sequence comes from Pseudoalteromonas sp. NC201, assembly GCF_002850255.1. Lineage (NCBI taxonomy): Bacteria > Pseudomonadati > Pseudomonadota > Gammaproteobacteria > Alteromonadales > Pseudoalteromonadaceae > Pseudoalteromonas > Pseudoalteromonas sp. NC201. The sequence goes on along the minus strand of NZ_CP022522.1, from coordinate 177,709 downwards.
GGTCACATATGTAGCTCACTCGCTCTGTTGGGTAACTTGGATCAATGGGTACAAAGGCTGCACCACATTTCAAGACAGCTAGAACTGCAACGACATAGCTCTGTGAACGATTGACGACAATACCGACAAATTTGTTTTCTTTAACACCATGAGTTTGGCGTAAGTAAGTTGCTAACTGATTCGCCGATTTATTAAGCTCAGCGAAAGACAGTGTATTTTGCGTTGTAACCACTGCATCCACATCAGGCGTCTGAACGGCAGTCGCTTCAAACAGGTTGTGCGCTAAGGGTATTTCTTTACAGCTCTTAGGCCACCCCGTTTTAGATGTTATTTTGGGAAGCTCACTACTAGGTAAGCAAGCTAGCTTCGTAACTTCTCCAGCATGACCAGATACTAGCGCCGAGCAAATACTTGCCATCGCAGATGCAAAAATATTTTGCACTCTTGAGGCGTACTCTCCCATCGCTTTAACTTCAACGGTGAACGACTTCTTATCATTGAAATCATCAACTGAGACAACCAAAGGGTAGTTCGTTGTTTCCTTCAGGGATAAGCTACGCAGACCTAAAGTACTTTGCACTGCACTCTCAGATTTTGACCGTCTATAATTAAATAGCGAACTAAACAAAGGAGTATCCGAAGTTAACCCACTCTGTTGCTGCGCTATAGCCAAAGGTACATGCTCAAATAAAACGAGTTCATTTAAGCATGCTTCCGTTTTTCGCAACAGCATTTCGGCACTCAGGTTCTTAAGTTCTAAGTGTACTGGGACAGTATTTATCATCGTCCCCATCACTTTATCAACCCCACTTACACCATCAAGCCTACCCGACATCACCGTCCCGAATATCACTCGACTACTAGCACTTGCAATAGAGATTGTTAGAGATAAAGCCATGTGGAATAGAATAGCGGGAGATACACGATATGCTCGAGATAATGCTCTGATTTCTGCACTCAATTTTTCAGATAAATCATGATTCAACTGAACAACATCGCTACCATCACCATGGACACTCGACAAGTTAAATGGATAACAACCTTGCGTTACATCATTTAAGTAATCTTTATAAAATGCCTTTGCCGCTTCTAAGTCACAGTGTTCCTTAATAAACGCTATTTGCTCTCTAAACTGATGCGCAGGCGCTTTTAATTCTTGCCCATTTAAAATTGCAGCAAGCTCTTGACCAATCATCTCTAAACCAGCGTGATCTACGATAAGGTGATGGCACTGAATAACTAAATAAGACTTTGTAGTCGTTGAATTTCTTGCCAAGGTTATATTTACTAAAGGTGCTTGGCTAATTGTCATCTTTGAGCGTAACGACGGTGCTATCACTTCTAAAACGTCGGTATCATCGTCATCGCAACTGAACTCCCATTCATCCACAACGAATTCAACTTCTTTACATACAACTTGCACAGGTTCAGCAACGCCTTGCCACTGAACTTGCGTTCTTAGTACATCATGCCTTAATAGAATGACCTCAAAGGCCTGCTGCAACGTTGATAAAGAAGTTGTTTGTGGTAATTCGATGACAGAATTTAGAATATAAGGATCCACGTCAGCGCCAAGCATATAGTGGAATAGAAACCCTTCTTGAACAGGGCTCAGTGGATAGATGTCCTGAATATTATCAATTCCTTTAGGAACTAGCTTCGCAATACTTTCGAGCTCACTGTTAGAAAGGTTTACAAGTGTCAAATGTTCGGGTTTAAGGCTTTCTCCATCTTGCAACTCCTTGTTCTTAGGCGCTTGATACAGCCGCTTTTCACCTTCATTTACGCTCACTACATCCGCTAACTCTGCTAACGTATTTACGGAAAACAAGTGGCGAGCTTCTATAATGATGCCTTTACGCTTAGCTTTTGAGATCAGCTCCATACCTAAAACAGAATGCCCACCAAGAGAAAAGAAGTTATCTTTCCTTCCTACTTTTTCCAATCCCAAACATTCTGCAAAAAGCTCACACAATAGGGCTTCAATTTTATTTTTGGGAGCTTCATACTCAGCGAGTGCTTGGCTAAAGTCAGGTTCAGGTAAAGCTTTGCGGTCAAGCTTCCCATTTGCGGTCAACGGGAAGCTTGGCAACAACATAATTGCACTTGGCACCATATAATCAGGTAAGGTACCGAACAGATACTCGCGAATACGTGATGGCTTCCACTCTTCTGTCATTACAACGTATGCAACTAACTGAATGTTTTTTGACTTGTCTGGTACAGCTACGACATGCGCACCTTCAACTTTTGGATGAGCAAGCAACTGACTTTCAATATCACCTATCTCAACTCGGAATCCCCTAACCTTTAGTTGATTATCTAAGCGACCTACAAACTCAATGTTACCGTCTGGTAAATAACGTCCTAAATCACCTGTTCGATAGATTTTTTGTTGTAATTCAGGATGGTATAAGAAATGCTTTTCGGTGATTTCACTCGCATTGTAGTATTCACGAGCAACACCTTTTCCGCCGATAAACAACTCCCCCGTCACACCGGTAGGACAGTGTTGGAGCTGCGAATTAAGTATATAGAATGCTTGATTACCTAAAGGCTTACCGTATGGCACACTTCGACGATCGCTCAAATCCTCAGTAATGGGGTAATGAATCGACCAAATCGACCCCTCCGTTGCTCCTCCAAGACTAAAGAGTTTTGCATTCCTAAAGCGACGCCATATACGCTTAGGTAATGAGGTTGGGATCCAATCTCCACTCATCAACACGATACGTAAAGGCGCAATATCTTGTCGGTTATCAGCTTCGAGTAACTCAGTGATTAGTCCCATAGATAAGGGTACTGTATTCCAAACTGTTATTTCATGCTTTTCCAGCATGTCAAGCCAGTGATGAGGGTCTTTCGCCAATTCAGGAGCTGGAAAGACTAGCACTCCACCGACCGCTAACATACCAAAAATATCATATACAGACAGGTCGAAGCTCAATGCAGATACACATAAAACTTTATCCTTATGCGTAACCTCATATTTACTGTTGATATCAAGTAAAGTGTTAACTACTGCTTGATGTTCAATCGCTACCCCTTTAGGTACACCTGTTGAACCTGATGTGAAAATGACATAGGCCAACTGATTTATCTGTTGCGGAGCTCGATAATTTTCAAAGTATGCAATAACCTCTTTGGTAGAAATACCTGTGTTGTCGATGCGGCTCAAGTCGATATATTGATACTCTTCTGATGATAATAACTGCTGTTGACTATCAACTAAACAGACTTTTACCTGTGCCTGCACTAAAATATCGCGACACCTTTCAACCGGCCAGCTGGTTTCAAGAGGCAAATATGCCCCTCCTGCAATCAAAATAGCTAATGTGGCAATGACCTGCGCTCTACCTTTTTCAGCTCTTACAGCAACCAGCTCCTCGACAGTAATCTGCCCAGATAGCTTGCTCGCAACGAGCAAAGCATGTCTTAGCAAATCAAAATAGGTCATCTCCCCTTGAGAGTCTACGAGTGCTATGGCAGCTGGAGTTTTTAGTGCTTGCTGTATAAACAATTCATGCATACACAGGTCTTCAAGATAAGCAACAGAAGTCGCATTCCATTTATTTACAACTGTCTCGTACTCAGATGCTGTCAGCAAAGGCATTGTATCTAGTGAGGCGTTGGGGTTAGCTACCGCTTGAGTGATTAGCTGGTTAAAATGCCCTGCCATCACTTTAATCGTATCATCATTGAATAACGCTGTTGCATACTCCCATGTGAACTCTATCTGCTCACCAACTTCTCTCACATGCACTGTTAAATCAAACTTCGTCGTGGTTATTGGCTGTTCCACGTTACTCAATGCCAAATTAGGCAGCTTTAGTGCCTCCTGATCATTATTTTGCATCGCCAACATAACCTGAAATATAGGATGATATGCAGGGCTTCTTTCGATATTTAGAATTTCAACTAAGTTCTCAAAGGGAATAGCTTGGTGCTCAAAGGCTTCAAATATGGTGTTCCGGCTTACTTCTAGCGCCTTAACTAAACTTAATTTGGCAGGGTTGATAGTTCGTAAAACAAGAGTATTGACAAACAACCCAATTAGTCTTGCAAGCTCAGCATTATCCCTTCCCGCGACAGGGGTTCCTATAACAACATCATTTTCATTACTGTAGCGAGACATCAATGCAGCGAAAAGCGCATGAACTCCGGCAAAAAGTGATGCATTTTGCTCAACACAGAATGTTTTCAAAGCCTTACTTTGTGATGCGGGAAGTTGAATACTAAATGTCGTACCTTGGTTATCCGGTCTTTGTGGTCTCGGTTTATCAAGTGGCAAGCTATGCGCCATAGGTATGTCTGCAAGCTGCGTTTTCCAGTAGCTACCGAGTTGATCTAGTAACGTTCCGCGCAACTGTGCCTTCTGCCACACCGCAAAGTCTGAATATTGGATAGGCAATTCAGGTAAGCTTACATCACGATGTTCGAGCACTGCACTATAGCACTCTACAAATTCGTTTATTAAGATCCCTAACGACCAACCATCAGAGGCAATATGATGCATGTTCACCCCAACAACATATTTGTTATTGGAGAGCTTGATGAGATGACAACGGATCATAAGATCATTTTCTAAATCAAAACTTCTAGATGCCTCTAGGCTGAGCAGTTCAGTGAGTTTTTTATTTACCAGCTCCGCACTTAAATGCTCGATAGAGGTTTGCTTGATAGGGAAACTTTCAATATCGTGGACCTGCAAAGTAACTTGACCATCTAGTTCATGGTATGTTGTGCGTAGTACTTCATGTCGCTGTATAACTTCTACAAACGCCCGTTCAATAGCGTGTAAATCTATTTCACCCTCTAACTGAAAAGCACCTGGCATGTTATAGTGGGCGCTTCCGCCTTCAATATTATCAATCAACCAAAAGCGCTGTTGGGCGAAAGATACCGATGCCTCAGATGCTTTCTCGATAGCATCTTGAGTACTGTAACCGGGACTTGAATTTAAACTTGATAATCCTTCAAAAAAGGCAATGATTTCGTTTTTATTTTGAATAATTTTTTGCTTTAGCTGTTCTGGAAACTCATCTACAGATAGTTCATATTTCAACTGTCCTGCTTCATCTAATGAGAGAAAAACCCCTGCCGACGCAGCATCATTAATTAATTCCTTCACCATTATCATACTCCTTAATAAGTGACTGGTGAGCACAAAAACTCAGGCCGGCTTGAAAGAGACTTGCTTACGTTACTCACTTTGTTGTAGGTCAGAATAAGCAACCGTCTATCCGTTGGCCCTAAGTTATTAGGGCTACCATGAATAGTTTGTGGGTGGAAAACGATGACATCGCCTTTTTTACCTATTGCGGGAGCAACACCATTCATCTGAATTTGCTTGTCAACTTCTTCAATTGGCACTTGGAAAGTAAGCGCTGAAGCCACATCATTCGACCATGATTTATCAGGCTGAGCTTCAAGCGTTATATTTTGGCAGAGGTTCCCTTGCGTATGCGAGTTTGGAATAAACCACAAAGGACCAGAAATAAAGTCCACATCATCGAGAAATATGGCGATATTGACTAGTTCTTCTTTCTCTATATGGTCATTATTATGCCAAAACACAAAATCTTGATGCCATGGCCAGAATTCCCCAACCCCTTTTTTCTTAACATTTACTTTGGATTGATGCACATAGCAGTTGTCACCTAGGGTTTTCCGAACGATACCAAGTAATTTTTCCTGTTTTACTAATGTGGAGAAAAACTCATGGTACAAGTGAATACCATGAATGCCGCGTACCGTAACTCCATCTTGCTCATAGACAACCCCCCGTTTTTCAACACCAATATGATCTCGAAGGTGCATTTCTAAGGTCTCAATATCGTTTTGAGAAAACACGCCCTCTAACTTAACCACGCCTTCATGTAGATAATTTTCTAGTGATAGTTTAAGTTCTTTCATAGCACCCCCTCCTCCTTGATTGTTTGTCCAGCCTTTAGGCTCTCAACATTCTGCAAATAATTTAGCTCATCGAATAAGCGCGCTTGCTCCCTCAAAATAGGGGCTTCCATAATCGTTTTTACTGATAGTTTTATGCCGGTTTCTTGCTGGATCCCAGCAGAGAGTTGTGATGCAAGTAACGAGTGCCCACCTAAGTTAAAGAAGTTATCATTACGGCCTACTTTCTCAACATTGAGCAATGATTGCCACGCACCTTGAAGGCGGTACTCTGTCGGAGTTTCAGGTTCACTATAGTGACTTTCTAGTACCGAGAAATCAGCCTTAGGCAACGCATTTTTGTCTACTTTTCCGTTGATATTAAATGTAAATGAAGTGACTTCGATAAATAAGCTTGGACACATGTAGTAAGGTAGCTTGGAAAGCAAAAATTCATTTAGCTCAGTTTGTGAAGGTGTTCTTCCCTTTACAGTAAAGTAAGCAATTAGCTTGCTATCTCCGTTGAATTCATCACATTTTACGGATGCCATATCTACGTCTGGATGCAATGCTAAGGTAGTCTCCACTTCACTTAGTTCAACTCGGAAGCCTCTCAGTTTCACCTGTTGGTCGCTTCTACCTAAATACTCTAAGTTGCCATTTGACGTCCAACGAACCAAATCTCCCGTACGATAAAATCGCTCACCCAAATGAGGATAATGAGGTAGCTCAGTAAACTTTTCCTTCGTCAGCTCAGGCTCTCCGAGATACTGATCGGCCAAGCATGCACCTGTGATATACAACTCCCCCATAGCGCCTACAGGTACTTGATAGCCAAACTCGTCAAGTACCAAGCAGCTCACATTCGCTATTGGCGACCCAATATTAGGTATATCAGCCCAAGTCTCTGGTACTTTTGAGAGATTTAATGCAGTCACAACGTGTGTCTCTGTAGGACCATAATGATTAACAAGTTGTATTCGATTATTGCGTGAAAAGAACTTTCTGATCGCTGGAGTTATTTTTAGTTGCTCAGCCGTAGATATCACACAATTCAGTTGCGCTGGATTGACGTGACTTTCTACCCAATAACTCAATAAAATGTGCAGCATTGAGTGTGGCAAATTTAAAACGCTGACATCATGATCCACAATCGTTTTACTAAGATAGTCTAGGTCACTCATACACTCTCGACGAGTTAGTACCAACTTACCATGGTTACTAAGTGCCATAAAAATATCAGTAAAGCTCATATCAAAACCGATTGATGCGTATTGCAACCAAGTAGGCTGTTTCGTTAAAAGAGGTTGAGCAACCCCAATGGTCACAATCAAATTCAACAGCGCTTTATGTGACATCTGTACCGCTTTTGGCTTACCTGTAGAGCCTGAGGTGTGTAAGACATAGCAGGGCGACTCTAGTAGCCCCACTTCGAGCACCGGATTAGTAACTGGGTAATTACTCAAAATTAGCGATGACAGTTGCCTTTTATTATTGTGCTCACTGATGCACGCCTGAGAGCAGGCTCCATATATCAACAAGCTATTTGGGTAATTTTGTAATATCTGATCAATACGCTCTAAAGGTAATGCTTCGTCGATTGGAATATAGCCTGCACCCGCTTTCAATATGGCCATCAACGTTATGATTTGATCTATGCCCCTCGGAACTAAAAATGCCACTAAATCACCAGGTTTAACATTCTCAGTCTCAATTAAGTAATGGGCTAATTTATTCGCTTGCGCGTTTAAACTGCCATAGCTAATTGTCTCTTCTTTATCAACTAACGCGATACTCTCTGGGTAATCTCTAGCCGTGCTCTCAAATGCTTCTTGCACAGAGGCACCAGCAAGAGGAACCGCTTCTTTCGTCTGTAATTTCTCTAGCTGTATTTGTTGCTTCTTATTAACTATCGAGAAATCTGAACAATTTATTTCGGGATTATTTAAAAAGGTATCAATGAGCAGTATGAAGCTGTCATGCAAACTCTTAATCGTTTCTTCTTTAAAAAGTGCTGTTGCATACATCCAACTAATATTGAGCTCATCATTAAGCTCCGTGATGTGAAGCTCTATATCAAATCGCACAGTATGGGCATCAAAGTTTTTCAGCTCCATTTTTGTGTCAGCGAACTCAAGCATCATCTCAGGCGTGTTTTGCATCACAAATAGCACCTGAAATAGATTTGAACCGCCTACCAAGCGCTCTCCCGCCCTTTCAGAAATAAGCACATCGATTGGCACTTCTTGATGCGAAAAGTCATTCAATAGATTAGTTTTATTCTGTCGAAGAATATCAATTAAGCTTTGTTTAGCATCAATTTGTACTCTTGTTGGTAAGGTATTAACAAAAAAGCCTATTAATGACTCCAGCTGAGGATTCAGCCTATTTGCAATGGGTGCACCTATAGTGTTGTCGTATTGACCACTCACTTTAGCGATTAGCACACCAAGCAGGCCATGTAACAGCATGAACAAGGTTGTCTCTTCTCGTGCAGCAAGTTTTTTCAGTTTAGCCAGCTTCAGGGAATCAAGCTTAAACTGCTGTGTCCTACCGCTATAATCCAACTGACGTGGGCGTGGAAAATCATATGGAAGTTGATTTACTTTTGGCGCACCCTCTAGCCTTTCAAGCCAATATTCAATCCCTTCATTTTGCATTTCCATCCATTCAGGGGAACGCTGCCAAAATGCATAATCTGCATACTGAATATCTAATGGAGCCAAACTCTCATCTGATTTCTCAACCGCATGAAGATACAATTGACATAGCTCTTTACTACAAACACCACCGGAAAATCCATCTGTTGCGATGTGGTGTATAACAAACAACACTAAATATCTTTCTTTCGTTCTAAATAATTTAACTCTGATAGGAGCATCACGTTCCAAATCAAAATAGATATTTATACTTGTTCTGATCTGCGCTTCTATTTCTTCATCGTTTTTATGAACCACGGAAACAAGCTCGCAGATTTTTGTCATGTCGATACTTTCCATTGGCATTACAAACTGAAACGGCATTCCTAAATTTTCGCCATAACAAGTCCGCAATATTTCATGCCGCTCTATCAACTTGCGCACAGCAAGTTGAAAGCAGGAAAAATCAATCTCACCACTAATATCGAATAAGAAGTGACTGTTGTAATACTCGTTGCCTGACGCAAACTTTTGCGCTAAGTACAAGCTTTGCTGTGAAAATGACAGTGGTATTTCACAAGCTTTATCGACCTTTTGAATCGTGTGGCGTTTCTTATTATCTTTATAAAGCTTATTTAAAAACGACTTCAACGCTTCTTTATTACTTATCAGTGTCGTCTTCAGGCTATCAGGAATTCCCGTTTTTGGTAATTCACAAACCAGCTTGTCACCTTTGATATTTAATTTAACGTGATGAGCCCGAAGCTCTTGTAAAAGTGCCTCAACATTCATAGTTCAAGCACCTCAACAGGTTCAGTCGTATCGGCCTCACTATTTTCTTGCTCAAGTAACCACACCCGAGTTTCAATTAATTCGGAAAGTGCAGAAATAGTTGGTAATTGCAATAATTCCTGAAGTGGTATCTCAAATTCAAACTGCTTGCGCATTTTGGTTACTAAGGCAGCCGCCATTAAGCTATGCCCACCCATTTCAAAGAAATTATCTTCTATTCCAACTGGGCTATACCCCAAAACTTCTTGCCATTGCTGCGCTAGTAGTGATTCAAGCTCCGTTCTTGGTTCAACATAATCAGGCGCAAAACTTGGACGGCTATGATTGGAAGCCAATGCAAGGTCATCACTACTACCATCAATTTGAGACTCTATATTTGCAAACTTTAACTCTAAGCCTTCACCTTTGACATCCATACTACTACCAAGAATAGTCGCAAGCTGCTCTGTAACACCTTGTTGCATCGCCTTGATAGCTGCCAATTGTGCGTCTGACAACGTCGTATGTTGTTCAACCGCTTTTAACTCCCAACGTAATGCCCCCTCTACAAGCGGTTTTGTGGTGCTGGGCATATCAGAATCTTTCGTTAAAATTAAATCAGGTTTAAATAACTGCTTACCTGTTGCTGCAGGTTCAATCCAATATCTTTTTGGCTCAAATGCATAGGTAGGAAGACGAACTCTGTGGCGCTTTTGCGTAGAATAATACTCTTCAAAAGGTAGTGTGATCCCCGCTGCCCATATTTCAGCACGCGTAAATGCGATACTTTCCAGAGTCAACTCTTGCTCTGCAGGTTTAGGTAATGTACTTGCAACATGAGCTTGGTTATTGCTCAACGTCTTTATAAATGATCGTAAGGTAGTCCCTGGGCCAACTTCAACGTACACACGGCTAGTATCCTCAGACCATAATGTCTCTAAGCCATCATTAAATTTCACAGTTTGACGCAGGTGTTTAGCCCAATATTCTGGGCTGCAAACTTCTTCCTCAGCCCAATCACCCGATACATTTGAGATAAACGGGATAGTTGGTTTATTCATCGGTATTGTGCTTGCAAACTCTATGAATGGCTGAAGTGCAGCAGCCATCATCCCGCTGTGAAACGCATGAGATGTATGTAGCAGAGAAGCTTCAATTCCTGCTGCATTTAGTTCAGCTAATAAAGCGTCAACTGCTTCAGGCTGCCCTCCCAAAACCTGTGAATGTTCGCTATTTTGAACGCAATGCCAAACTCCCTCTCTTACCCAGTTAGACACTTCACTTGCAGCGATTGGAATCGACAACATTTTGCCATGTGGCATACCCGCCATGAGCTCACCACGCTTTGCAACGAGTCTTATTGCATTTTCCAGAGTAAATACACCGGACAAACACGCTGCCACATACTCACCGATACTGTGACCAATCATGCTTTGTGGTTTTACATCCCAACTTATTAGCAGTTTAGCTAGTGCATAACTAACACTAAATAAACTTAATTGAGCATTCTGAGTTTGTTTAAGTTGTGTACTGGCAGCAGTTGAATTCTCACAAAACAAAAGTTCTTTTAAGGACAAAGAGCAATGCGTGTGTATTAATTCAAAGCACTGATCTAAATGCTTTTTGAACTCAGCTTCATTTTCATATAAAGCTTTCGCCATACCGACATACTGACTACCTTGACCGGGGAACATAAAACAAATATCTCGCTCTGTTTTGTTCTGGGCACTATGGATCGTGAATCGCTTGTCGTCTCCTGTCAGCTTATTCTTTAATTCATCTATTGAACTGACAACAGTGACAAACTTGTGTTTAAAATTTCTCCTACCGACTTGTAACGTGTAAGCAACGTCAGCAATATTTAGCTCTGGGCAGCACTTCAAGTGCTCAAGCAGGTTTTCTTTCGTTTTTACTAATGAGGATGCTGTTTTTGCAGACAACACGATTAGATGAAGTCCACTAGCTGAATCAGACTTAGGTAACTCAGGCGCTTCTTCTACGATTAAATGTGCATTCGTTCCACCAATGCCAAATGAACTAATACCAGCTCTTAACTTGTCACCTGCACTTGGTTCCCACGGGATCGTTTTATCAACAACGAAAAATGGGCTATTAGCAAAATCAATTTTTGGATTAGGTTGTTCAAAGTTTAGACTTGCAGGTATCTTGTGATGCTCCATCCCCTTCAACGTCTTTATCATACTGGCAACTCCCCCCGCTGATACGAGGTGCCCAATATTTGTTTTCACAGAACCAATGCCACAGAATTGCTTTTTATCCGTATAGCGTTGAAATGCTCTAGTCAAACCAGATACTTCTATCGGATCCCCCAAGTTAGTACCTGTTCCATGTGCTTCTATATAGCTAATCGTCGCAGGATCTATCTCTGCGCTTTCAAGAGCTTCTGTAATACACCTCGATTGCCCTTCAGGGCTTGGCGCGGTATAACTTGCTTTGTCCCCGCCATCGTTATTAATTGCACTGCTCTTTAGTACGCCAAGGATCTGATCGCCATCTTCTAGTGCATCTTCCATGCGTTTCAAAGCAACAAGCGCAATACCATTCCCAGCAACTGTACCGGCAGCCCTCGCATCGAAGGCTCTACAGTGACCATCAAAGGACCCTATGCCGCCCTCTTGGTAAAATAAAGCATCTTCTCTTGAGTTTGATATTGTAACTCCTCCAGCTACCGCAATGTCACATTGATATGCAAGCAACGCTTCCCTCGCATAGTGAACAGCAACAGCTGAAGACGAACATAAAGTATTAATATTGATACTAGGTCCAGATAAGCCAAGCTTGTAGCTTGCTCTTGTCGAGACAAAGTCTTGTCCCGTTGAGAGAGAGACTTTAAAGGTCCCAACGTCCCTTACATAGTCTTGGTGTGATAATAAGTTTCTCGACAGATAGGAACTAGCACCGGCTCCACTATAAACACCAATGATGTTGTCGCCTTCTTCAGCACCATAACCCGCTCTTTCTAACAGCTCCCAAATTACCTCAAGGAAGATCCGATGCTGTGGGTCTAACAATTCAGCTTCTCTAGGCGAGAAACCAAAGAATTCAGCATCAAAATTCTCTACGCCTTCAAGTACCCCCTCAGCACCAACAAAGTTCGGGTTTTCTAAAAGTGCAGGATCAACCCCTAAGTTCAATAGCTCTTCTTGACTAAAAAACCTGACTGACTCGACACCATTTTCAAGGTTATGCCAAAACTCTTCGACACTGTTTGCACCGGGGAAGCGACCAGCCATTGAAATAACGGCAATGTCATCCTGATAATATTCTTTTAATTCTTCTGTTGATTTCATTTTCTGTTAGTCCTTTTGTTGTTTTTTTCTGCGGCGAAGGGCTGCTGCTTTTTTCTTCTCAACTCGAGAAGAAACCTGAGATAAAGTATCGTCATCTTCGTTAGATGAAGAGTCTATATATTCGGCGAGTTTTTGAATTGTCGGATAGTTATACAGTTCAACAACCGCTATTTTTTCATCAAATGTTTGTTGTACTTTTTTATGGATCTGCATCAAAACGAGAGAGTCCCCACCAAGCTCAAAGAAGTCGTCTTGAATCCCTACTTTTTCTAATCCAAGCATTTGCTCCCAAATTGACACTAATGATTTTTGAGTGGGAGTTTTTGCTGCAACAAAATCCACTTCCAAATCAGGTCTAGGTCGTGTTTGTTGTGGTAACGCGTCATTCAGGTCGAATAAACCAGTGTCACCATCTGCGGAGTTTTCATAGCGCTTTATAAAATCCGATGCTGCATACAAAGTTACTGGCTGACGGTGAGCTAATGTCTGTTCGATAACACTCATTGCAGTACTATTATCAATGCCTGCTGGCATCGCTTTATGTTTATATACAAATTCACTAAGAGGTATATTGCTTACCTTACTTGAAGAGCTAGCTAAGTCTGTTTCAATTTTCTTCATCGTGAAATTTGAAATAGTTACTAGCTGCTCTCCTGTTAAGCTGAGTAAACAAATATCAAAGCTCATGACTCCCGATTTGCTGTCCTGACTCTGCAACTCGACAAAACTATAAAACTGACCTTCTAGCTTCGAATATTGGGTAAGCTTTGCATAGCTAATTGGTATATAGACGCCACCATCAATAAAAGCTCTCAGATAAGAGGTTGCGCAATCCAGTAAGGCAGGATGTAAACTGTAGTCATTAATATCAGTATCGAACTGTGCAGGTAAGTGCATTTTAGCTAGGCCTGAGCGCTCGCCGATCCACACCTTTTCAAAACAGTTCCATCTCTCACCATACTTCATCAACTGATCGTGCTGCTCTGCATTTCGGCTCACACCAAGAGCTTGAGCCCCAAGGTCTGCAGCACCAGAAACATTGTCGAATACTCTTCCTTGAATTGAATTAATTAGCTCATTAATCGACATGCTTTCTGGCTGCGCGCTCGAAACTCCACTTACCTGCCCTTTCGCATGAATTTGGTACAACTCATTACTCGGCTGATAACTCGTAATTTCGAATTGAGTACCATTGCCATCGACTGTTAGGTTGGTATATAAATCAGACCAATCTCCTGCAGATAGGGCTGCACCAGATAGAAAGTATACGTCTTTTAAAGTGATGTGCTTTGAAGGGGTTGAATGCTGAAATGCAGCTGCAGCCATCTCCAAATAGGTTGCACCAGGAATCGTTGGTAAACCCATAACCCAATGCTCAGCAAGCGGCCAATCCCTCTCTGTATGAAATTGCTTACAGTAGACCGTCTGGCCTGACTCATTGATAATTTGATCGCCCAACAGTGGATGAGTTTGATGTGCTGTAATCCGTCTTCTGCCATTTAATGCCTCTACAGCCATTCCAGCTTCTTTCCAAGCATCCCAGCGAATACTGAAAACTCTATCTATACCTCTACTGTGAGCTGCTTCTGCTATACAATCCAAACCAGCATTGGCTGAGCTATAGTCACTTTGACCCATGCCACCTAAAATCCCCGTAACCGAAGAAAATAGTACGACGAACTCCATCTCTTCACGCTCGCAAATATCAACCCAAGCGTTGGCGGTTCCCAGCTTTGCAGCTAGTACCTTATGCACAATTTCATTTGTTTGGTTCATCACCATCGTTTCACCTGGCAGTCCCGCTAGGTGAAATACACCGCTAACTTGGCCAAACTCAGTGACGGCTTTGTCCCAGATTATTTGAGCTGATCGCGGTGTACTTACATCCGCCTCAAGGCAAGTTACATTGGCACCATAGGAGTTCAATTCAGCAATAAGAGGAGAAGATGAACGGTCTGTTCGACTCACTAACACTAAGTTTACTTTATATGTTGACGCTAAATAACGAGCAAGTTCTTGTCCTGCACCTCCGAATCCACCTGTAATTACATAAGTCGCATTATCACGAATAACTACAGGTGAACTGCTCTTTTCTAGCTCCTTGCCAATTTTTAGAAACTCTGGTTGCCAAAGATTTCTGCCTCGCACCGCACTTACAGTGGACAATTTTTTAGAACGTATTATTGGAAGTAACTGAGACTGACTAAAACTTGAACTATCAAAGTCAATTTGATGCGCTGAGATGTTCTGATGCTCTTGAGAAATTACTTTCAGTGTGCCGTACACCAGCCCTTGTTCGGGTTTAAGCAACTCTATACCTGTAACGTTACAAGCTTCTGTTGTTATCGCAAACCAACTCATCTCATCTTGGTAAGAGACATTTGAGAATGCTCTTGCTAAATGGAGATATGTGAGGATGCTATGATAGTTGTCAATAGTGCTTAAACTTGGCCAAAATGAGATAATTTTTGTCGGTAATGTCACTAACCGCGTTAATTCCGCAACTAGCTTTTCATAATCTTCAAATATTTCCGCTCTCATAATGTAGCGGTTTTCATCCTCTCGCTTAAATACTTCTCCAACCCTAACAGTCGTTATTGTGCTTGCTGTTTCCAACTCTAACTGCTTGATAATATTTTGGGAAAAATGACTGTTATCATCGAGAACGAGTATATTACCTTTATTGTCACTATCCTGTGATAGGAGTGATAGCGCTTGTTTACTCCACTGTTGCTTATAAAATCCTTCAACATCCTCTTCTGCCGTTTCTCTAAAACCTGAAAACTGAGTTTTATAAACTTTGCTATCAAATTGATAAGGAGGAAGGTCGGCGATCTTGTTAAAACCTTGAAGTACCCTGCTCCAATCAGGTTCAATATCAAGCGTATAAAGCTGCCCTAAACACTTATTGAATGCTGTATGTTCATTCTTTTCGTTTCTTTTTGCGCGGGTGGTATGCAGGACTAAACTCTGACTTTCTAATTGCCCATGGCGTGACACAATGTTGGCTAGCGTATTACCTGGACCAACTTCAACAAAAGCTCGACTTGGTCCTGACAACAGCGTGCTGATACCTTTGTGAAATTGAACCGTATGACGCAAGTGCTTAACCCAATAAGAGGCATCACATAGTTCCTGCTCACCTGCCCAATCACCTGTTACATTTGAGATAATCGGCATGTTGGGAGTATTCAGTTGAATCCCTTTGAACTCAGCTTCAAAGTCACTTAACAGTGGATCCATTAATGAAGAGTGAAATGCACTTGATGTACTGAGCTCTGTAGTTTCTAATCCATTGCTTCGTGCATCTGAAATAAATATCTCAATATCCTGGACTGCTCCAGCAACAACATAGTTCTTTTCAGAATTAATAGTCGCAATTGATACATTCGACCACTTTGAGGTGTCAAACTGAGTCCAACTGCCATTCACTGCAATCATTTTCCCCGGCGTAGCACGAGACATAATTTGGGCTCTAGCGCTAATAACCTTTATCGCGTCTTGAAGGCTGAATACCCCAGCAACTGTCGCAGCAACATACTCACCAAGACTATGCCCAATTAACGCACTAGGCCGATACCCTTTATCAATTAGACTTTGAGCAATTGCAAACTCAACGGTGAACAGTGTAAGTTGCGCAAGTTTTGTTGCTCGTAACTGTTCGTCACTTGCTATCTGCTCAGTATTTCCCCAAAGTAATTCGCATACATTAACACCTGTGAGCTCATCTATGTGTGTAGAGCATAACGCTGCTACTTCTCTAAATTTTGTATCATTCTTATATAGCCATTGTGCCATCTTAGAGTATTGAGAGCCTTGACCACTAAACATGAATACCAGTGATTCAGGGTGCAGCTCCTTATTAAACGCTGTCGCTATGTATTGATTGTCGGCATCATGAACAAGTGCAGACTTAATACTCTGCTTTGAACGCTTAAATAACATAGTATAAGCAGCAGATAGTGAATCGTTAGTATTTGACCGCAACCAGCTCTGCATTGCGGCTAAGTTACGTTGTAGACTCTCTTTAGAATGACCAGTAACAGGAATAAAGGCAGCACTTTGTTGCACTGATTCCATTGCGGGTTTTCGATACTCTTCTAAAATAATATGCGCGTTTGTTCCACCAATCCCAAACGAGCTGACGCCGGCACGTTTTACCCCTGCTGATGGCCATTGCTGGAAGTGATCCGATACCATTAGCCCAGATTCAGAAAACTGGCACTTCTGATTTGCATCCTTGTAATGCAAGCTTGCTGGAATCCCGCCATGCTTTATAGCGAGTACCGCCTTAATAAACCCAGCGATACCTGCTGCGGTATCTAAATGGCCAAAGTTGCTTTTTACTGAGCCAATTAAACAAGGCGTTGATCTATTAACGCCATATACTTGGTTCAAAGCCTGCACCTCTATAGGGTCTCCCAGCTTTGTTCCTGTTCCATGAGTTTCAATGTAACCGATGCCTTGTGGCTCAACACCAGCAATCTGTAGTGCTGTACTTAACACATCTCGCTGGCCTGCAACACTTGGTGCGGTATATCCTACTTTATTATTACCATCGTTATTAATTGCTGAACCTTTAATAACAGCATGAATTTGATCACCATCGGTAATTGCATCATGTAGTCGCTTTAAAACGACAAACCCGACTCCATCACTCAAGACCGTCCCCTGAGCACTTTCATCGAATGGCCTACATTGACCATCAGGAGCGAGGATCATTCCCTCTTGATAAACATATCCTTGTATATCTGGTTCAACTAAAGCTGGGTTGGTAGATAATGAAACAGCTCCAGCTAACGCAATATCACTATCCCCACTTAACAGACTTTGACAAGCTTGGTGAATTGCAACTAAGCCTGTTGAACAAGCTGACTGTACAGTCACAGCTGGACCATTTAGATTGAACTTGTATGCCAAACGAGTATTAAAAAAGTCTCGACTAACGAGATTAATTATCTCGTAAGCTTGTGCACCACCTTCAGAAGCGGCTTGGCTAAATTGAGCTGTCCATAATGGGTTTGCTGAAGCTCCACCAAAAACGCCCAGCAACCTCTCATTTAACGTCTCTCTCCCACAACCAGCATCTTCAAGAGCTTGCCAAGCAGTCTCATGATAGAGCCTCAATTGAGGATCCATTAAAATAGCTTCACGCTCACTATATCCAAAAAACTCTGCGTCGAAGGCCATCGCATTTTCCACAATCCCCTTAACTGGAACATAAGAGTCTTGCGATATCAGCTCACTATCCACACCTGCACGCTCTAACTCTTCAGAAGAGAATGTTGACAATCCACACCGGCCTTCTCGCAACAATTGCCAAAACTCTTGTGTCGAGTTCACTTTGGGGAATCGCGAAGACATACCTATGACTGCGATTTCAGCACCATGATAATTTTGATTAGTACTCATTGACTTGTTTCCTTGTATTCAATCTTCTTTGAAGCCTTGATTTGCCTGATTGAAGTTGCTCTGTTCGGCTTTTTGCCTCGGAGTTGCGGGTCGCAGAGGCATCAATGACTTGAGCCAGCGCGTTAAGTGAGGGATAACTAAACATATCGACAACAGTTAGTGACAAACTCAATGCTTCATTCAACTTTGGCACAAGCTCAACCATTTCTTGGGATCTTGCTCCTGCATCAAAAAAGTTTGTCTCTGCATCAAGGTGAGGTATCTGAAGGTGATGGCAAATAACGGCTGCCAGCTCCTGTATCAAACGATCTTCATTTTCAGTTGTGCTTACTTGTGCAAAACTCGAAGGTAGTGAAAGCGACTTACTATCTAGTTTGCCACTTGGTGTTAAAGGAAACGCTTTAAGTGCTTGCCAATGGCTTGGAAGCATATGTAATGGAAGGTATTCAGAAGCGGCGGCTCTCAAATGTTCAGAGGATAACTCATCATTTTCAGAGATATAGTAAGCACATAAACACTGATGACCAGAGTCAGATGTCTTGATTAGAACAACTGCGTCAGAGATATTCGGTAACTTTTTCAGTATTGACTCTATTTCACCTAGTTCTATTCTGTACCCTTGGAATTTAACTTGAGTATCTATTCGTCCTACAAATTCAACACTACCATCTGCCTGTATTTTCGCTAAATCTCCCGTATTATACCAACGCTCTCCATTACAACTAATGAAGCGACTAGCAGTTAGCTCAGGTTGATTAAAGTAGCCTTTTGCCAACCCCTTACCACTGATGTATAACTCACCCGTCCAACCCACAGGCATGAAGCTATGCTGGCTATCTAGAATTGCCATCTGTGTATTAGCGATTGGATGGCCTATTGAATTTACACTCCAACTCTCTTCCACTCGGATACAGCTTGACCAAATTGTTGTTTCAGTTGGCCCATACATATTCCAAAGCGCATCAACCTTGCTTGTTAGCTCAGTTGCTAAATGCTGTGGCAGAGCTTCTCCTCCCACAAGCGCCTTTAAGCTAGGTTTACCTTGCCAGCCAGAAGCTAATACCAACTTCCATGCGCTAGGAGTCATCTGTACGATGCTGGTATCAGGTTTGTTAATTTCATCAACCAAACCTTGCAGATCATGGGTTATACGTGAAGGAAATACTTTGACCGTCGCTCCACTTATTAACGGAAGTAATAGTTCTAAAATAGATATATCAAAACTAAATGGAGTGACGGCTAATAATCTATCTCCATGGCTGATTCCTGGTTTTTTCCTCATTGAGAGCAAAAAGTTAGCTAAAGATAGATTCGAAATTTCAACGCCTTTTGGCGTACCTGTAGAGCCCGAGGTATATATAACATAAGCAGTGCTATCGTTTTTGGCTACGGTAGTCGAGCCAATTTCAACAGCGGTATTTTCACAAAGTGACTCTACAATATAAATCTTATCTGTTAGCTCAAATGCTAACTCAGAGAAATCACTATCGATGACAAGCAATGAAATATTACTGTCATGTGCCATATGCTTTAGGCGGCTAACTGGATAGCTCGGATCCATCGGCACAAAACCAGCTCCAATTTTACTCAGCGCTACAATCGCTTCCACCATTCTTTCTGAGCGATGAAGCATTAGCCCTACGAGATCACCGGCTTTGACCCCGATTTCCTTGAATCTCAATGCAAGCCGCGTTGAAGAAAGATCTAAGGCTTCATAAGTAAGTTCTCTGTTTTGACACGACACAGCTACGGTATTCGGAGATTTCCGCACTTGCTCCAAAAATAAGGTAATAAATGGTTGTATTTCCTCATCAAGTCCAGTGTCGGACAGAGATAACGATTTATTTTTCTCAGATGTAAGCATTAATTCAGAGAGTTTTACCTCTGGATTATTTGAAACTTGTTCTAGAAGAGAAAAAAGTATTTCTAAAAGCTGTGCAATTTCCTCTTTTGAAAAGTACCCCATGTGATAATCCACCTGTAGTTCAACAGGCTGCACTTCTCCATTGTCCCAAATGGTTAAGTTAAAAGGAGTAGTTTGGAAAGGGTTTTCGATATAATGGTAAGATGCATGCGCTTTAGCAAAGCGACAACTATTATTTAATTTTAAGAAGTTCACACACACATCATAGAGACCACTTCTTGCTTCAGGGCCCATATCAGAAACAATATGACCAATTGGGTATTTCTGATGTCGATATATTTTTTTTTGCTCAGAAGCTACATAGCTAAGAAACTGATCAAATGAGGTGTCTGATGTATAAGCTAGCGATATAGGGCTAACACTTGTATATAGAGCTATATCATTCTTTTGTTTCGCTGATTTTCGATTGTGAGCTGGTAACCCTACATTAAAATTACGCTCTCTATATAGTCTAGAGAACATTATAAAAACAAGAGACAAAAATACAGTACCAGGGGACTTAGCTAGAAACCCTTTGTTTGAAAATAAGCTTTCATACTTATCTCGCGCTACTGAAAAAACAACTCTCTCACTTGAGTTTTTCGATTCCAATTTCCTATTTGGAACAAGTATATTCCTTTTAGAACAATGCAAGTAAGACTTCCAAAATTCCTTATCTTTCTGATACCGTTCTGACTCCAAGTATACTGAGTCTTGTTCAAAATAGTTTTGCTGCGCGTGCTCATTAACCTGATATTCTTTTGATTCATAAGCTTTTGAAAGTGCCTCAGCCCATAGCGCAAACCCCCAGCCATCAATCAGCAAATGATGCGCTACACCTACAAACCAGATCCTTTGATCTGTCAGTTGAATGATATAAGTTTTGTAGAGGCATCTTCCCTTAAGATCAAAGGGCTGAGAAAATATTTCTTTCACAAGCTCCTGCGCTGACTTAATCGGTTCAATAGCGTCTCTATAATCAACCACCGTAGACTTAATATGTAAAGCGTTATCAAATCTTGCTTTGGGACCATCATGCTCATGCTCAATAGTCAAACTAAACATAGGGTTACTTGCTATAACCTGATCACTTGCTTCTAATAAAGATGTGACATTTGCCGAGCTTATATCAACATATCCACCAATATTATATTTAGCATTACCAATACAATGTAGCTGATCGAAGTAAACATCCTTCTGCGCTAGAGAAAAATCAAACCTCATATGCGTTATCCTTATTATTTTCTGAGTTTTTAAAATTTGATTTTTCAGCCTTAGCCTCGCCATAATTTAACCTTGAAGCACTTAGCTGAACCTCTCCTTTATCTAAATGAACGAGCTGATCTGATAAGTTATAATATCTATCATCATGAGTTATAACTATAATCAACTTATTTCTTGACTTTAAAATAGGTAGGATTTCTTTGTAAAAAATCTCTCTGAATTGAGGATCTTGATCTGCAGCCCATTCATCAAATAAATAAAAATCTTTATCTTCTACAATACTAGCTATTAATGCTAACCTTCTTTTTTGACCATCTGAAAGTTCTAAAGTAGAGAATCCATCTCCTTCTAAAAACACCTTCTCATCGAGGTTAAGCTTCACTAACCAATAATTAATTTCATCTATAACATCACTATTTTCTAAATCAATTCCATGCAGCTTTTCAAATAAGTGATAATCACTATAGATAACACTTATTGACTGGCGATAACTATCAATATTGCTTTCATCAACTTTCACATCATCAAAGATAATATTTCCTGATGTTGCCCTATAATGAAGTGTAGCGACCTTACAGAAGGTTGATTTACCCGAGCCATTCCCTCCAACAATAAAAGTTATTTCTCCGCGTCTACAACTAAAAGAAATTGGGCCAACTTCAAAATTAGATTTTTTATAAGAAAAGCAAGTATTATCGAAAGTTACTTTTTCCCAGTTACTAACCGGGGTTAATTCACTCTCTACCTCCTTAGACAAAGATGCAAGAATCAGATCTACTTTATTATATGACGCATTAGCTCTATAAATTGGAGCTATTGATTGCAATATCCATCGAATTGGGCCGGATATATATAGCAGAACCATAACTATACCCAGTAATTCACCATGACCAATCGAGTAGTAATTAACAAAAGAGAAAACCAAAACGGCGATAATTAGATAGGTTAATAGCATCCCATAGTTTTCAGCAAAGATTGTATAGTTATACGTTTTAGTAAGTGTTTCACGCATTTCATTTTCAGCTTTAAGCAACTCATTTTTAATAAATGACTCTCGCTTAACATTATTAACTTTCAACTCTTTCGCTCCCATTAGTAAAGAGCGAAATGATTTTTGAAGTTCATCTGTTTCTTGTCTTGATTTATTAAAAAACCTCATGGAATAGATGATAGGAATTTGATAGGTAATAACTGAAACAACTAAACAAACCAATAAAAATAGAAATGCCCCCATACTTAAAAAGTAGATATATAAAAATACACCTAACAAAATAACTGAACTGACTAACAGACCAGGAACTGCTTGCGCCCCCATCATAATTCGACTGATATCTGTACTTAATACAACGAGTAATTTAGAAGTTCCAACTGACTCAAGGTTCTCGATTGGAGCCCCTAGAATCTTTTCAAACAATCTTTTTCGGATATTACTCGCAAGCATTAATGCTGACTTTTGTAATGCAATCATTGATACTGATTGCAAAATAAAAATCGCAGCGCAAATACCTAAAAATAACAGCGCTAAATTTGGATGTGCTATTTGCACGCCCAGCACCTCAACAAAATCTGCGGTGCCGTCTAATACATAGCTAAACTCTTCAATTGCGATTAGAATAACTGGAACTAGCGACGCGTAGATAAGGCCTGCGATCGCGCCGCTCAACAGTGAAATAAAGACAGAGTTAGGCGCCGTCTTTCCTAATTCGGAGAGTAACCTCATTACAATTCCTTTTTATTAATTATTATATTTATTGCGGTGTTTCAGTAACTAATTGATTACTTTCATATAAGTCGATCATGTCATCATAGTGTGGGCTCATGATATTGCCGGACTGACCCGTTGAATTGATGTACCAAGACTTAAACCCTTCCTGCTTACTCGACACCATAATTTGGCGAAACCCAGCACCAAATATCTGCTCATATCCATCAGCACTATCAAACCGATAACCGGCGGCATTCACGGTATCTAATGAACCAGCTCCAGTGATCTGCCGCTCAAAAATTCGTCTCGAAAAGTCCGCTTCACTAAAGGGTTGATGCGCGAAAGTTCTCGGCGCAAGCTCTCCCCATGACCACGGCCTAGCGCCAAACTTACGCTCAAGTTCAACTAAAGTCGCTTGATAGGAATCCCTAATTTCATCTGTACATTTTTCTGAAGTGTCAGAACACCATAATTCATGGTCTTGTAAGGCGAGCAATAACTGTTTGTCGGTTAGACTAGATGCGGTTAGCCCGCCACCAAATTGTGTAGCAAGACTTTGTGAATGGAATAATTTGACTTTTAAATTTCTGATCATGACTTGGTATATAGCACCAACGTCAGGGTCAGATTTATAATCTCCGTCCCAATGTAGTAGCTCACCAAGTAAAGGCTTCAGATTTGGATAGTCATTTCTAAGAAGGTTGAGTAGATCTATCGCTCCTAAGTCAAGTACATCACCTTGAATACTCCGGAAAGTATCGATGGAAAGTTTGTGTCCTCGCTTTAACTCACCTTCTATAAGAGATGCTATACGTTCCGCTCTATATGAAGGAGCCCAGTCCATAGAAATGAAGTAAGGATAATCCTCAGAGACATGTTTTTGGTTGGCATTAATGATATAGCCTTTTTTAGGGTTGAATTCCGTTGGCATACTTTCCCAAGGAATGTACCCAGTCCATTCAAACTCATACTGATTAACAGGTATGGCTCCAGAATGTTTTTTGCGAAGCGGAACTTTACCCGCGCTATTGAGGCCTATATTGCCTAGGCGATCTGCGTAAACAAAATTGATTGTCGGCGTGATAAGAAGCTGGAGCGCATTCCTGAACTCTTCCCAATTAGAAGCATAATTCAGGTCGATCAAGGCAGAAATAGAAGTATCACTGTCATTTAAAGCTGTCCATCTCAGTGCATACCCATGAGACGCGCCAGCACTATAATCTAGAATAGGCCCATATTTTGATTGTGCAACCGTATGTTTTATAGTCTCTGGGGCTTTTCTAAATTGAGCTGGGAAGTCAGCCTTAACCGCGATCTCCTCTACCCTTTGAACAATTTTCTCTCCTGCAGAATTCCCTCCTCGATTAAGGTCCACTATGACCAAATCTTGCGTATCCGCGGGCATGTTAGTACCGCCCCAAGCAATATGAGCATTATGTCCAAATACAATTACAGGCAATCCTGGAATGGTCATACCTGATGCGTTTACTTCGCCGCCTAACAAAGACGCTCGATACCATAATGAAGGCATTTGGAAAGAGAGATGAGGATCATTCGCCAACATCGCATCGCCCGAAGCACTTAACTCCCCAGAAATTGCCCAAGCGTTACTCCCGGCAAATTTGCCTCCAATCCCATGCTCTAGCAATAAAGCTTCTTCGATACTCGCTAACTGGCTTAACGTCTCATCCAATTTAGCGACACGTGATATATCCTCTGATAAAGATTGCTGATCATTAAGCTCTGGATAGATTGAGTGTAAATAGTCCACTGGTAATTTAGCGGCAGCTTGTACTCTGGCCCGTTCATAATTAGCAGCAAAACTCAGAGAGTAAGAAAGTAGCTTACCTACCATTAATGAATCTTCAGGAGACCAATTTGAAGCAACGACACCAAAAACCCTAAACTCAATTGGTAGGTTTTCAGAATCTCTGATATACGCATTCACTCCCTCAGAGAAGGCAACTAAGATGCCTTTTTCCCGCTTCCCTAAACTTTTTAGCGCCTCTTTTGCAGCATCAGCAAGCCCCAAAGTACGCATATATTTATCACGCTCAATTGTTGATGCTCCAAAGACCTCACTCAAAGTACCTTTAATTAGTCGGCGCTGTAACTCCATTTGCCAAAGCCGATCTTGAGCTTGAACATATCCCATAGCGAAAAAAGCATCATGATCACTTTTCGCGCTTATATTTGGAACTCCGTACTTATCTCTAGAGATACTCACTTTGTTACTCAAAGCGCTATCGCTTAATGTGATATTATCCAGAGGTAAAGTTTCTCTCTCGTCTAAGTAAAAATAAGAGATGATTATAAGGAGGGGAATAAATACTAAAATAACAAATCTTAATGCTAATGACTCTCGAGAAAACACCTTACTTCTTCCTTGCATATCAACAGTAACAAACGAAAATTTAGCCTATTAGAGTGCATCAAGTAGCCCCTTTAACATTAGACTCAACTTATTAATATCAGGTACATAGTACCCAAAAAATGAAACTGATCAACACAAAAAACAAAACAAAAATTAACTCGATTAACACAATTAACACACAGGACACAATTGAGAAATACAAAATTGCATAATGTACATACAACTTCCTCACATGCAGTATCATTCACCTAAATACAGACAAATAAATGGTGAACAAAAAGTCGCCTATAAAATGCGGGCTCTTTGGTGTTAGCGTATATAAACAAAAGATGTAAAAATTAATCTAAGAAGCAGTTAATGAGCAAAGAAAAGTTTCGATTAAATACCTAAAGAAAGGTGCTTTATATGCAATATTTAGAATGTATTTTTTCTATAAATTTAGAAATTAATTTCAATTTTCTGCTCAATACCAGACCACCATTAGTGCAGACAACTGAATATACTCGAGCAATTTTTAGCTATTCGGTATCTTGATACCTTGAGCATTTAATCAATATCAACTACAACAGAAATGGAAAGTGTCGTTGTCAGGAAAAATATTACGCACCACCATGGAACACTTACGCACCAATTTAGTGCAAAACATCCGTTCACAGATCAGTGAATTTAAATAAACCATTAAAAATCAAACAGTTAAACAATTGGCACGATTAACGCTTATCAAGGTGCAATTGCAGTACATTGCAGCAAAAAATAACCCAACGAGTCGGAGGACACATGTCACAATCGGTTTTAGATTTTATTAAAGAGCACGACGTAAAATTTGTTGACTTACGTTTCACAGATACAAAAGGTAAAGAACAACACGTATCGATCCCACATCATCAAGCCGATGAAGACTTCTTTGAAGACGGCAAAATGTTTGACGGCTCATCTATCGCTGGTTGGAAAGGCATCAACGAATCTGACATGGTACTTATGCCTGATGCAGAAAGTGCTAAGCTAGACCCATTCGCAGAAGAAACAACGCTTATCGTTCGTTGTGACGTGGTTGAACCAAACACACACCAGGGTTACGAGCGTGACCCACGTTCAGTAGCTAAACGCGCTGAAGAGTTCATGCGTTCAACGGGTATTGCAGACACCGTATTATTCGGTCCAGAGCCAGAGTTCTTCTTGTTTGACGATGTTAAATTTAAAACTGACATGTCTGGCTCAATGTACAAAATCGATGCTGAAGAAGCGGCTTGGAACTCAGACAAAGACTACGAAGGTGGTAACACAGGTCACCGTCCTGGCGTAAAAGGTGGTTACTTCCCAGTAGCGCCGGTAGATTCGTCTAATGATTGGCGTGCAGCTACTTGTTTAGTACTTGAAGAGATGGGCCACGTTGTTGAAGCGCACCACCACGAAGTAGCAACTGCTGGTCAAAATGAGATTGCGACTCGCTTTAATACTATGGTAACTAAAGCAGACGAAATCCAAGAGATGAAGTACGTTATCCACAACATGGCTCACCTATACGGTAAGACAGCAACCTTTATGCCTAAGCCAATCGTTGGTGATAACGGTTCAGGCATGCATTGCCACCAATCACTTGCTAAAGACGGCAAGAACATCTTCGCAGGCGACAAGTACGGCGGTCTATCTGAAGAAGCGCTTTACTACATTGGTGGTATCATTAAGCATGCTAAAGCAATCAATGCATTCACTAACCCAGCAACAAACTCTTATAAGCGTCTAGTACCAGGGTTTGAAGCGCCAGTTATGCTTGCATACTCAGCACGTAATCGCTCAGCATCAATCCGTATCCCGGTGATCCCATCAGAAAAGGGTCGTCGTATCGAAGTACGCTTCCCAGATCCTGCGGCGAACCCATACCTAGCTTTCGCAGCGCAGTTGATGGCTGGTCTTGACGGTATCCGCAACAAGATCCACCCTGGCGATGCAATGGACAAAGATTTGTACGACCTACCAGCGGAAGAAGCAGCAGAAATCCCAACAGTTGCAGCATCACTTGACGAAGCGCTTGCTTCTCTAGATGCTGACCGTGAGTTCTTAACTCAAGGTGGCGTATTCACTGACGACCTAATCGATGCGTACATCACACTTAAGTCGAAAGAAGTTGAAAAATTAAACATGACAACTCACCCAGTTGAGTTCGAAATGTACTACAGCGTTTAATCGCTAACAGACTACTACGCTCAGTACCGCGGTATTGAGCTTGTAGAGCCAAAACTCATTATGCGTTTCTGGCACTCTTAATCATATGTGTTCTCAAGCCCGTAATTACGGGCTTTTTTAATTTAATTCAAAAGGTTAAATTAAATATCTCGAATAAATTTATTATCGGAGTTACTCATTTGTAACTCGCAATTCCAACAACACTATACTAAAGTATGAACAGTAGTTTACTGTGGAGAGTTGTGGTGCGTCAGTGGTTTCTTATAATGTCGGTTAGCATGACGCTAACCCTAACAAGCATTGATGCTGCAGCAGAGTCCAATCCAAAAATCTATCGCTGGAAAGATAAAAACGGCCATTGGGTCTATTCGGATGTACCGCAACCTGGTTCAAAAGAAGTCAAACTCAACGCCAGCGCTTTAACCATGCCAAGTGTTGATACTAAAATTCTCGAACAAACGGATACAACACCAACGATTCAATATACAGCTAAAATCACTTCTCCTGAGCATGAGCAAACAATCCGTGATAATAGTGGCAGTGTATACGTAACTGGCACCATAGAACCAAGATTTACCCAAGGTTTAAGCGTGCAACTCTTTCTCAATGGAACAGCCACAGGGCCAAAACAAAGTAATACTCAGTTTTCTTTGCGTGGTATCAATCGTGGCGAGCATTCTTTGGTTATGAAAGTGTTTAATCAAAAAGGTATGTTAGTCGCCCAAAGCGATGCTCATAAGTTCTTTTTGCACCGCAATACCGTGAATAATTAGAGCGATATTGCTTACCTACACTGACTTTTAACCAGTAGTTGCAAACACACCATACTCATCCCTCCTGCTATTGAGGAGGCCAAACTCGACATTTCATTGTGTTCAATCCACAACCTTTGCTCACCCACCTGGATTTGATAGTAGACTTCAGCCTTTGTTTGCAGTAGATATTTATCTCGCCAGTTAGGTTGAACGACCCGTATTACGCCTGTAAGGGTGGTTTTCTCGCCATTCGTAGCCCGATGTAAATTAGCGGTGTGAGGAGGAAAGCAACCCGTATACTCGGTAACATTCCTAGCGCCTTGAAAGTCACAACCACTCATGCAGAACGTGACAAAAAGGCTCCCCCCGCAAGCACAAGCTAGATGTATTTTTTGACACAAAGCATTAATAATGTGGGCACCTTAAAGTTGGCATGCTTTATTAATACCAAGTTTAGGATACGAGTTCGAAAACCCCTAGTTTCTGAGCTCAGGTAATAATTTAATCCAATGGATGCAAAGCTATGCTATTCTCATTGCACCACATTGGTGCACGGTGAACATATATGGATCAACATAACTCGATTGACTTGGATAAAGTTTGGCAATCTCTCTCAACCGCGATTTTAGTGCTCGATCAAAATTTAATGATCCACTATGCCAATTACAGCAGTAGTGAACTACTGGGACTCAGCACTAAACGGCTTGTTGGACTGGCGATTGATAGTGTGTTTAATCATCATCATATAGACTTGCCACGGCTCTCTAAATACGTGCTACAAGATGGTGTAGACTGCCAGCAACACAGGGTAGACGTGGTATTTGTAGATAATCGTGTTGCGACACTAAGTCTGCATGCCAGACGAGTTTACCTTGCAGAAGAGGCGTTCATTTTAGTGGAATGTCGCCGTGTTGATGATGCCCTGCGTTATGACCAAGCATCCAATCAAATGCACCAATTTCAAGCAGCTCGAAATCTCATTCGTGGTCTTGCTCATGAAATAAAAAATCCACTTGGTGGGATCCGCGGTGCGGCGCAATTATTGCAGTACGAAACTGATCAACAAGAACGGGAAGAATGTGCCACGCTCATTATTGAGCAAGCAGATAGATTGCGCGAGTTGGTAGATAGATTGCTTGGACCCAATCAGTTACCACAAAAAGAGCCGTGTAATATCCATCAGGCGTTAGAATCGGTGATAAAGTTAACCACCTTGGAGCGCGATGCCGATATCACCTTGGTAAAAGATTATGATCCCAGTATTCCGGCTATCGTGATAGATCAAGCCAAAATTCAGCAGGTTCTGCTGAATATGCTACGCAATGCTCAACAAGCGCTACAGCATGACGGTACGATCACCATAACAACGCGCATTAAACACCGTCTTCATCATGGTGAGCGACTATTGAAAAAAGCATTACTCATCCGTATCAGCGACAACGGTCCAGGGATCGCCGATGAGGTAAAAGAGACATTGTTCTTTCCGATGATCACGAATAAAGAAGGAGGCTCTGGACTTGGGCTCTCTATCGCGCAAACTTTGGTAGAGCAACACCAAGGATTTATCGAATGCGATAGTTGGCCAGGACACACTGAGTTCAGTATCTACCTTCCCTTTGACAACACCGAAACAGGAAACGTGCAATGAAATCAGTTTGGTTAGTCGATGATGACGCTTCAATCCGATTTGTTTTAGAAAAGGCATTAAAGCGAGCTGAGTTTGAAACCGAGAGCTTCGCCAGTGGTCAAGATGTATTGACCGCGCTTGAATATGAGCAACCCGCGGTGCTGATCTCAGATGTACGTATGCCAGGTATCGATGGCATGGCCTTGTTAGATAAAATTGCAGGGCTCTACCCAAACTTGCCGGTGATCATTATGACCGCGCACTCGGACTTGGACTCTGCGGTCAACGCATTTAAAAAAGGGGCGTTTGAATATCTCGCCAAACCTTTCGACTTAAACGAGGCCATTTCCCTTGTGCAACGTGCATTTCGTGCAGGCCAGCAAACTAAAAAGCAAAAGCGCCAAAGTGAAAAAGCCAATAGCCCCGACATTATTGGTGAAGCCCCAGCGATGCAGGAAGTGTTCCGCGCCATCGGTAAACTTTCCGCTTCAAGCATGAGTGTATTGATTAACGGCGAATCTGGTACGGGTAAAGAGCTTGTGGCAGGCGCACTGCACAATCACAGCCCGCGCAAAGAGGCTTCTTTTATCGCGCTCAATATGGCCGCCATTCCCAAAGATCTCGTCGAGTCTGAGTTGTTCGGCCATGAAAAAGGCGCTTTTACTGGCGCTGACAGCATGCGCCGTGGCCGCTTTGAGCAAGCCGATGGCGGCACCCTATTTTTAGATGAAATCGGTGATATGCCACTGGACGTGCAGACTCGGCTATTGCGCGTACTCGCCGATGGTGAGTTTTATCGGGTTGGTGGCCACAACAGTGTGAAAGTCGATGTCCGTATCGTCGCGGCTACCCATCAAGACTTAGAGACACTGGTCAAGCAAGGTAAATTCCGTGAAGACTTATTTCACCGCCTCAATGTCGTCAGGTTAAAACTACCAGCCTTACGTGAACGCCCTGAAGATATCGCCGCCCTGTGCGATCACTTTCTTGCAAAAAGCGCAAAGGAGCTAAAAGCCGAGCCAAAAATCATCTCCAAACATGCTCTGCAAAAAATGCAGGCGTATCATTGGCCTGGCAACGTTAGGCAATTGGAAAACACCTGCCGTTGGTTAACGGTAATGGCCCCGGGTGAACTTGTCACCCCTGCGGATCTGCCCGAAGAGCTAGAAAAGCCACAACAGATTGACGCCTTAGAGCATGGCAATTGGCTGGACGCATTCCAAACTTGGTTAGACTCAGAGTTACGTAAAGGAAAAGACCATATTTGGCCCGATGTACAGGCACAATTAGAAACACGACTGATCAAATCCGCACTCAATGCCTGTCATGGTCATAAGCAAGATGCGGCGTTAAAGATAGGCTGGGGACGCAATACATTGACCAGAAAACTAAAAGAGAGAAATATTCAGGACTGACTCGATTGCTTGAGTCACATAGTTCCGCTACGTGGGCAGCAATCAAGTCAGAAAAATAACTTAACCTAATGATATATAAGTGACTTTAAAAATCCATCAGAACAGTCTACACTCTCTAAGTTAGGTCCAGTTAAATAGTGCTAGTGTGTCATCTTTTATAGTCGCTTTAATAATAATCTCAAGTGCTTTAGGTGCAGGAGAAGCTAAGGTAGAGCATACCTATGAATATGATAGAGCCGAGTATTTTCTCAACAAAGACCCTGCTCGTGCTTTACAAATCATTCAGCAGGTTGAGCCAGACAGGCAAACGAATAAAGCTCAATATATCAAAAGACAGCTTTTAGAAGCTACAGCACTAATGCTGCTGCGAAACAATGATGTTGCGCAACAGCCTGTGGCACGGCTTTTTGAGCTTTCTCAGACTGCTGAGTTTCGAGGCGAGCTTTTCCAAATCACCTTTTTATCCGCAACTTTGCTTAGACGTGCAAATCGCCTGGAAGACGCCACACAAGCCTATACTTGCGCACTTAAATACACAACTAATTTGAAGCAACAGCTGAGGGTATTAAATGGACAAGCAAATACACTCAGAGAACAAGGACGATACCCAAAAGCAAGCGCCATTTACGCTCAAGCAATCAAGGTCGCAGAGCAACTCCCTGATAATATAGCCATGGCTTCTATCTACAACAACTTAGGGGTGCTGCATCTAGATGCCAATAGCTTAACAGATGCAAAATCAGCCCTTCAGCATGCTTTTGAACTTTTCCAGCTAGCCACAGTCAAGTCAGCCGTTTTAAATTCCGGTCTCAATCTTCTACTCGTCGCGGTGTTAAGCAAAGATGAAGCCCTTTATCAACGCCTCCAGCCTAGATTACAAGCACTAACAGAGGATTACTTAAATGAGTCTCGATCGGCTTATCTTGACTGGATAAAAGCAGGACAGGCGTTTTCCCAAGGAAGCCACCTCAACGGATCAGAAAAAGCCAAGTTAGCGGCATCTTTTTTGAAAATAGATGACTTAGGCTTGAAGCGATTATTAAAAACACACTTAGCTATACCAATGAATGTGCGTCTAGATGCATCAGCATTTAAGCAAAACGCGTTTTCACTGAGTAGTTCAAAAGCAGATCCTGTGTGGGTCAAAAAGTTACTCAACTGCAACTGGTGAGTTGATTTATTCACAGCAGCTTGTATTCATACCTCAGAATCAACCTGCAAATGGGGGGTAATCATTGACGAGAAAGTCAAAAGCACGCAATATTCATGAATAAATTTGATTACCGAATGGGTTGCATGAAGTTACTTGAAAATGTCCCACTGTTTAAACAACTAGAGATCATCAATCGCTTAGCTTTTTTTAAAGAGTTTACGCTTGCCGAGCGCCAGGTGTTGCTTGAGTCTTTTGGTCACTTATATCTGGTGCAACAAGAGCGTCATGCTTTCAAACGCTTTGAAAAAGACAATCGCCTGTATATTGTATTAAGCGGTGAGTTTTTGATTTTTAAACAAGATGCGGCCCATGATTTAGGTAAAGTTGGTCCTGGAGAGTTTTTAGGTGAAGGTGCATTTATCACTAACCGAGAACGCAGCACTAGCGCACAAGCGTTAAAAGACAGCATCATATTGGCGATAACCCCAGATGCATTAACACGCTTGCCTAATGTGATCCGGGAAAAAATCAAAGATAAGCTCATTGAAGGTATGAGCCATCGCATTGCTAAGCTCAATGCATTTATTGAAGGGCAAGAAACCTAAATGAGCAGTGGGAGCCGTAGCTCCCACTTTGTATTATGCTAACAACTCACTGAATGCATCAAACAAGCTATCTAGTTCTTCTATGGTGTTGTAATGCATACAACCGATGCGAACAACCCCACCTTTATCCATCACCCCTAGCTGCTCGCAAAGCCCTTGGGCGTAGAAATTACCATCCCATACGCACATGTGCTTTTTACCTAAGAATTCCGACACGGTACGTGGCTCGATGCCATCAAATGTCAAAGCAAACGTTGGTGTACGCTCAGCGAGTCGCTCACGTGACTCGATACCAAAAAGTTTAATCTTTTTAAATTCGGCTAAACGCGTTAAGAAGTGCTGGCTAAGCTGCATCTCATGCGCTTTTGTGCGTGCAAACGCCTCAACCAGTTTCTCACGGCGTGGTGCATCTACACTCATCTCGCTAAGTGAAGCAATGTAGTCAATCGCCGCAACAACACCCGCTAGTCCTTCGAAACTCTGCGTACCAGTTTCCCAGCGGCCTGGGATAATGTCTTTTGCCGGCTCCACCTTATACGGAGTAAAACCTTCTAAATGCTCACGCTTACCATAAACAATGCCCACATGCGGACCAAAGAACTTATAAGCAGAGCACGCAAGGAAGTCGCAATCCAAACCTTGTACATCGATTAGCTCATGAGGTGCATAATGCACAGCATCAACATATACCAATGCACCAACTTGGTGCGCAAGCTCCACAATGCGTTTGATATCGTTGATTGAGCCCGTTGTATTCGATGCATACGTCACCGCAACTAACTTAGTCTTGGCATTTAGTAGTGATTCAAAATGCGCAAGATCAAGCGTGCAATCGGTTTCATTAATACGCACCGCATGTACCGTCGCACCTTTATCTTCGGCAGCTTGACGCCATGAAGAAACGTTTGAATAGTGATCGGCATTGGTCACAATAACTTCATCACCTGCTTGCCATTCGCGAGATAGCGCACGGCTAAAGCTAAAGGTTAAGCTAGTCATGTTGGCACCAAATACAATTTGATCTGCACTTGGCGCATTGAGTAAGTCCGCAACCGCTTGGCGCGCTTCACTCATCAAACTGACGGTCTTATCGCTCGAGAAAAATGCACCACCTAAGTTAGAGTTAAAATAACCAAGGTAAGCAGACATCGCGCTCAATACGGATTGCGGTACTTGAGAGCCACCCGGACCATCAAGGAAAATTGGCGCGGCTCCACCAATACTTTGCATAAGCGCAGGGAACTGACGACGCACTTGATTTAAATCCATACTACCCTCTTAGGCTGTAAATACGAAGCAGTCTAGGTAACCGACTTGCTCGGCATCTAGCTTGTTCATCGGTGTTGCGTTATGCCACACTTCACGGTCATTCACCAGTGCAAATAAACCATCTTTGATTTCCATTTTGAAACAGGGCTCAGCTTCTTTGTGCTCATAAACCAATAGCTCGCCACCAGCAATATTTTCGTGAGAAACACCGCAGACACAGACATGGTCAAAGCCATCTTGGTGCACACCTTCTGGCGCAGGAGGGGTATCGCTTTCAATCGCTAACATGCGAAACTGATGCACTTCTATGCTGGTATCATCTGCAATTCCCGTCATGGCTTTAAATTCAGCAAGCATATGCTTAAAGCCATCGGTGTTTAACATGTCCTGCTCAAGGTTTTCGTAAACACGCTCAATATTACCTTGGAAAGTATTAATTGAGTCGTCTTGCACGAAAGCCTTAGTCGGCTGCAATGTCACTTCACCGTCAGTGAATTTAACCACTGAATAGCGGCGCTTTCTGAATGCACCATCGGCATAAGGGTTATCTGGAAGTTGATTGAAGAAAGGCTTAACTGCGTCGATATGTGACTGCGGTAAAAAGCGTAGTTGTAATAAATTCTGGTTGTTTACTGTTGTCATGATCCTCTCGCCCATTGATGAGAATTTGCCGACAATTCTAATAAAACCAGAGAAAATTACTGTTTAAAAAAACGGGATTTTAACAAGCAAAACGCAATAAAAACCCACTTATAGCCACTTTAATAGATTACTTATCTAGATTTAAAATAATGCTTGATAACACCATTTAACTTGAGTGCTTTATGTGCATAAAAAAAGCCAGCATGCGCTGGCTTTTTTCTTTCAATGTATTCTAGAGCGAGTAATTAAACCGCTTGTTGAATGATCACTGAGTCTGCCTTTTTAGTGTACTGAGGCATCTTATGGAAGTTCAAGTAACGGTAAGTGTCCGCAGCCGTTGCATTGATCTTCTCTGCATACTCTTGATATTCAGCAGGTGTTGGTAGTTTACCAAGAATAGCAGCTACCGCTGCAAGCTCTGCTGATGCAAGGAATACGTTTGCACCCGTACCTAAACGGTTAGGGAAGTTACGAGTCGAGGTAGAAACAACCGTTGCTTTATCAGCAACACGTGCCTGGTTACCCATACATAGTGAACATCCTGGAGTTTCGATACGTGCACCTACACGACCGTAAATACCGTAGTAACCTTCGTCAGTTAACTGATCGCGGTCCATCTTCGTTGGTGGAGCAACCCATAGTTGCGTTGGTAGACGACCACCGAAATTATCCAGTAGTTTACCAGCTGCACGGAAGTGACCGATGTTAGTCATACAAGAGCCGATGAATACTTCGTCGATCTTCTCACCAGTTACCGCTGAAAGTAGACGAGCGTCATCAGGGTCATTTGGTGCACAAAGGATTGGCTCTTTGATATCAGCAAGATCAATCTCAATGGTGTGCGCGTATTCTGCATCCGCGTCAGCAGTCATTAGCTCAGGATTCGCTAGCCACTCTTCCATCTTAGTGATACGACGCTCAATGGTACGTACATCACCATAGCCTTCAGAGATCATCCACTTAAGCATCACGATATTAGAGTTTAGGTACTCTTCGATAGACGCTTGTGAAAGCTTAACAGTACAACCTGCCGCACTACGCTCTGCAGATGCGTCAGATAATTCGAACGCTTGCTCAACCGTTAAATGCTCAACACCTTCGATTTCAAGGATGCGACCAGAGAATTCGTTGATCTTACCTTTTTTCTCAACCGTCAATAGACCTTGCTGGATTGCATAGTAAGGGATAGCGTGTACTAGGTCACGTAATGTGATACCCGGCTGCATTTCACCTTTAAAACGAACAAGGATTGACTCAGGCATATCCAACGGCATTACGCCCGTTGCTGCTGCAAACGCTACTGCACCTGAACCGGCTGGGAATGAAATACCTAACGGGAAACGAGTATGTGAGTCACCACCTGTACCTACTGTATCTGGAAGTAGCATACGGTTTAGCCATGAGTGGATAACACCGTCACCAGGGCGTAGTGATACACCGCCACGGTTCATGATGAAATCAGGAAGTGTGTGGTGTGTGTTTACATCGATTGGCTTAGGATAAGCTGAGGTATGACAGAATGACTGCATTGTAAGGTCAGCAGAGAAGCCAAGACAAGCAAGATCTTTAAGCTCATCACGCGTCATTGGACCCGTAGTATCCTGAGAACCTACTGTTGTCATTGTTGGCTCACAGTATTGACCTGGGCGTACACCTGCCATGTTACATGCTTTACCAACCATCTTCTGTGCAAGCGTAAAGCCTTTACCAGAATCAGCCACTAACTTAGGCTTACGGAAGATATCTTCAGCTTCTAGGCCTAGTGAAGCACGAGCTTTATCAGTTAGACCACGACCGATGATCAGTGGAATACGGCCACCAGCACGTACTTCATCAAGAATTACGTCTGATTTCAGTGAGAACGTTGAGATAACTTCGTCAGTACCGTGACGCTTAACCACACCTTCGTATGGGAAGATGTCGATTTGGTCGCCCATGTTTAGTTCGTCAACTGGAAGCTCAATCGGTAGTGCACCTGAATCTTCCATGGTATTGAAGAAGATTGGCGCGATTTTACCACCTAGACACACACCGCCAACGCGCTTGTTTGGTACGAATGGAATGTCATCACCCATGAACCAAAGTACGGAGTTAGTTGCAGATTTACGAGATGAGCCTGTACCAACAACGTCACCTACGTACGCTAGCGGTAAACCTTTACCATTAAGCGCTTCCAGTTGTGCAATTGGACCTACTTCACCTGGCTTATCAGGGTTGATACCGTCACGCTCGTTTTTAAGCATAGCCAGTGCGTGTAATGGGATATCTGGACGAGACCAAGCATCTGGTGCTGGAGACAAGTCATCTGTATTTGTCTCACCCGTTACTTTGAATACAGTCACTGAAATCTTGTCTGCAACGGCTGGCTTCTCAAGAAACCATTCTGCATTTGCCCATGACTCAATCACTTGCTTAGCAAACTCATTGCCTGCTTTTGCTTTTTCTTCTACATCGTAGAATGCGTCAAACATCAGTAGTGTATGAGATAAACCCTTAGCAACGATAGGTGCAAGTGCTGCGTCGTCTAGTAGGTCGATCATAGGCGCGATGTTGTAACCACCAAGCATAGTGCCAAGTAGTTCAGCTGCATACTCTTTTGAAATGAGTGGTGATTCAGCTTCGCCTTTCGCTACTGCAGCCAAAAAGCCTGCTTTTACGTAAGCGGCATCATCTACACCTGGCGGTACACGGTTGATAAATAGATCAACGATGAACTCTTCTTCACCTGCAGGTGGAGTTTTTAGTAATTCGATAAGGTCAGCAGTTTGCTGCGCGTCTAACGGCTTAGGCACGATACCTTGCGCGGCACGCTCTTCTACGTGTTTACGATATTCTTGAAGCACAATATTGCCCTCTTGGTGACGTGGACAGACAAGTAAATGATCTGGCTGCGATTATTGATGCAATCGGCTGAACCATTCCCTTGACCATAAAATATAATGAACAATTATAAGGTCTTTGAGTATAGATGAAAATCTTGCATGCGATACCTCGCCTTATAGTCACTATAAATACAATGAATAAGCATACCGAAACAAGTATATTTTGATGAATATTAGTCAAACGAGAATCATTTTAATTTTGCGAAAAGGTACGCTTGGTAGGATTAAAAAAGGCTCCCGAAGGAGCCTTTTTGCATAAGTTAAGTAAAAATTAACGCTTAACTTTTACTTTCTCTTTAGAAGAAACGTGCGCTTCTACGCGACGGTTTTCAGCATGCGCTTCAAGCGTATTAGCTGGGTTTTTCAAACGCTCTTCACCGTAGCCTACTGTGGTAATACGCATTGAATCAATACCCATATCTACGAGTTTCTCAGCAACGTTTTTCGCGCGGCGCTCAGAAAGCTTTTGGTTATAATCCGCATCACCTACTGCTGATGCGTGACCTTCAATCACTACATCTGCATTTTTATGTTCTTTTAAGAACTTAGCAACCGCGTTGATATCATCAACATATTGCTGTGAGAAAGAAGCATCATCGTGCGGGAAACGAACAAGTAGATTTACTTTGTCTTCATTCGTTTCATATAAAGTACAACCTGACGCATCAACAGCATCCGTCATTGGTGTATTAGCACATTTGTCTTCGCTGTCCACTACACCGTCTTTATCACTGTCTTGTGGTGCTTCTGCAACTACAGGTGCCGGAGCAGGTGCAACTTCTTCCGTTTTAGCCGTGCTACCGAATGAGTAGTTGATACCAATTTTACCGCCAACATCAGTAAAACCTGCTTCTAAGCCTTGGTAAACTGCCGCTTCTGCATTCACGAACAAGTGATCGGTGAAGTAGTGACGAACACCAGCACCAACGTTAGCAAAAGTGTTGTCTGAAATGACGTCCAGATTCATCTTTTTGATACCCACTAGACCATAGAATGGGCCACCATCAAAGTGATATAAACCATCGATACCATAACGCTCTGCGTCTAGTGAACCATTGCTGATCCCACCAAGATCAAAATCCATGTCTGCATACTCAAGACGACCACTCCAATATTTATCAAAACGGTAGCCGATTTCAGCACCCCAACCAGTAGACTCTTCTACGTCTAAGCCAGCCATATCACGGTGATTTTGCCAGTCAGCATCATAGTAATCACCGAATACACCAAGATATACACCTTCAGTAGGTTCAGTGGTGTTTGCATTTGCATTGGCTGTTACTGCCATCGCAACTAGTAAGCTCAAAGTTTTAATTTTCATCATTCCTTCCCATCTCTGTTAGTTAACGCATTGAGTATTGACTCGGATAGTCTACCAGAAAATGCGTCTACTGATTACGTTGCATAGATAATATTAGCTCGTCCATTAATGTTTACTTAACGTTACATAAGGAATTTTTGCTATTTATGAATTAATTTTGATGACCAAATAGGATTTGATACAGACCTTGTTCCTTTAACAAATCCTTATGTTCTCCATACTGGGACACTTCACCATCATCTAAAACATAAATTAAGTCGGCTTGTTTTATTGCGCTCAGTCGATGTGCAATAATCAAAGTCGTTCTATCAGCCAAAAACGCTTGCAAATTGCGATGAATTTTTGCCTCAGTCTCAATATCAAGTGCCGAGGTTGCTTCATCCAGCACCACCACTTTAGGATCGGCAACAACCATTCTAGCAATGGCTAACCTTTGCTTCTGTCCTCCGGACAATTTAATCCCATTGCGACCAACTTGCGCATCTAATTTGTCAGCCAGAGCAAGTACGGTATCAGCTAGCTCTGCAACTCGGAGTGCCTGCCACAGCACTTGGTCAGATACCTCTCGTCCCATTGCTAGATTTTCACGGATGCTGGTATTAAAGAGTATCGGCTGCTGCAATACGGTCACTATATTATCTCGCACTGCTTCGTAACCAATTTGCTCTACTGGCGTGTCATTTATATGAATCTCGCCACTTTGCTTTTCATACAATCCCAAAAGCAATTGCACCAAAGTAGATTTACCACCTCCAGACACCGCTACTAACGCTACTTTCTTCCCTGCAGGAATATGCAAAGATACCTGCTTGAGCACGGGTTGCTCTGCAACGTAAGCGAAGTCTATATTGGCAAATTTGATATCAACCTGAGATGAATCAAAGACGGTTTTTGTAGCGGGATATTGTGCTTCTGTCGCAAAATTAAAAACCTGATTTAACCTACTAAGTGCCGCCGAAGCACCATAGTACGCATATTGAATACCAAGAATTTCCTGTACAGGCCCCATCATGAACCAAAGGTAACCAAATACTGCAAATATCTGGCCGACTGTTAAGTCAGAAAACACCACCATAAACATAGCGACAGCACGGAAAAACTCAAACCCCACCAAAAACACAGTAAAACTTAAGCGGTTAACGGCATCCGTTTTCCATTGTGACTGCACCGCGTAATGTTTGAGATCTTTGGCGGCTACTTTAACTTGTGCAAAGTAGTTAATCTCTCGACGAACGGCTTTTAGTTGAGAAATAGCATCTAGCGTCTCGACTAATGAAGTTTGCAATGCTTCAAATGCAGCATTCTCTTCCTTTTTCAGCTCTTTAA
Organism: Pseudoalteromonas sp. NC201; assembly: GCF_002850255.1. NCBI lineage: Bacteria > Pseudomonadati > Pseudomonadota > Gammaproteobacteria > Alteromonadales > Pseudoalteromonadaceae > Pseudoalteromonas > Pseudoalteromonas sp. NC201. Next base: position 137,299 of record NZ_CP022522.1, on the reverse strand, counting down.
CATGTTTGCCAAACTGCCGAGAAAAATAGATGACCGCCGGATTGAGCAACAGGATCACCAGCCCCAACATCCAATCAATCCAAAGCAAAATCGCCGCAGTGCCAATGATTGTGAGTAAACCGATTAAAAAGCGTGACAAGGTTTGGCTGATAAATTTATCTAAGGTTTCTACATCGGTAATACAACGAGAGCTAATTGCTGCACCACCTTGACTTTCGTACTCCTTAAGTTGAACTTTAGGTAAATGCGTAAGTAAGCGCTCACGGATTTGATAACTAATGTCCTTGCCAATAATAGTAAACTGGCGTGACTGCATCACCCCTAGCACCAAGCTGGCCAAGCGCATGGTTATTACAGCCAACAAAATAACCACGATATAGCCACTGGGGCCATGCCATTGCTCGGGCAATACCGAGTTCATCCAAGCCACTGCTCTACCTGGTGTGTCTAGTAAGACTTCATCGACCAGCAACGGCATCATCAAAGGGATAGGGACACTCACCAACGCGGCAAACAAGGCGATGATATGTGCCTTAATAAGCGGCCGTTTGTGCTCAAGGACTTTACGTTTAATTTCTTGCCAAGAAAGCTGCTGTTCTGCCATTTAGGTTCCACAAAAAGTTTGATAGTGGGCCGGTGTAGACGCGCTGATCCACGATTCAGGATAGTCTTTGTAATCATAGGGCGACGTCAACGCAGTTAGCCAATCCTCTAGCGTTTGACTCATGCCTTGCTGATTAAACAGCGCAATCTCAGCCTCCACCAACGCATTACGGGGGATAAGTATCGGGTTAGCTTGACTCATCAAGTTAGTCGCAATGTCATCGTGAGCACGCCTTTGCGCCCATTGTCGCAGCCAGCTCTCCAACTCCGTTGGCACGGATAAAGCTTTGTTTGGATGACCAAGCAAGCTATTAGTTAGTGCCGCAAAGGTATTGGTAAAGTCTAGTTCGTGCTCCGTCATCAACTTGAGTAAGTCACTAAGTAGAATGTCGTCTGCGTCGCTCCATTCATCAATACCAAGCTTAGCCGCCCACATATCTTTGTATTTGCGATTAAACGATTCAGAAAACTCCGCCAAAATTTGACTAAACGCTTCAATTCCCACTTGCTCATCCTGCCATAACACCAATAAGGCCTCGGCAAGTCGCGCACAGTTCCAATTCATGATGTTTGGCTGATTACCAAACGCATAGCGGCCTTGGCGATCGATAGAGCTAAACACGGCGTTAAAATCAAACTTTTCCATCATTGCACAAGGGCCAAAGTCTATCGTTTCACCACTGAGTAAAATATTGTCGGTATTCATCACGCCATGAATAAAGCCAACCCGCATCCACTCGACAACTAAGTCAACCAACTGCTCACACACTTCACGGAACAATTCGAGTACATCCTGTTCGGTCTCAACTTTAAATCCCTCAAATAATTGCTCGCCCAGCAAGTTAAGTAGGCTCCATAGCTCATCTTTATCTTGCTGTGTAGCCAGATATTGCAAGGTACCGATGCGGATATGACTTTTTGCCACACGACATACAACTGCGCCAGGTACTTCACCTTGACGATAAACATGGTGTCCAGTGGTTACAACAGCTAGGCATTCCGTAGTTGGAACCCCCAAGCCAACCATAGCTTGGCTCATTATAAACTCACGTACCGCAGGTCCTAGCGCACAAAAGCCATCACCACCTCGAGAAAATCGCGTCGCTCCAGAGCCTTTCAAGTGCAGGTCGTATTGACGTCCGTCATCGAGCTTCACCCCGCCAATTAAATGCGCTCGGCCATCACCAAGTAACGGGTTAAATTGCCCAAACTGATGACCACTGTAGGCTAAGCTCGTAGGTTCAATATTGCCTAAAGGGCGCTGACCACTTAACAGCTCAGCAAGCGCTGTAGTGTCGTATTCCTTTAGCTCAAGCTTAACTAGCAACGGCGTATTAGATAGTAGTAATGTGGGCTGATTAAATCTTGCTGGTTGCTCCTTAAAGAGCAGAGCAGAACCCTGATAGGGCTGAAAAAATACCATGCGATCATCTCTATTTTTAGCGCCTAGCGAATATTATCACCAACACTCATTGACACAATTTGGCTTAACTCTTGTAAGCTAAGCCCGCTATATTGACGCATTTCATTGAAAAACTGCTGCGCCGATTGCAGTGACTTCTGACTTTGTAAGCCTCCGTCTATGATCTCCTCGGCACGTAGCACCGTTTCGACGTCTTTACTCAGTAAAAACGTATCTTTACCTAACACACGAAGTGCGTAAGGCCCGGTATTCCCACCGAGTCTCGAACCATGCTTTTTCAAGTACAGCCACAGACCTACGATATTGTCTTCAGGCCAGTGTGCGACGAAATCACTAAAGCGACCATACTGTTGTTGCACTGCAAAAATCATATGGCAATTGTCAGCGATACTTTTTACCTTTTTAGCATTACGAATGATCCGTTCATCCTGACTACGTTGCTCATACATTTCAGGTGACATCATAAGCAACTTCTCAATTGAGAATTGCCAAAATACTTCTCTAAAGCCATCCCACTTATTATCAACCACCGCCCAATAAAACCCGCTCTGGAAAATCTTGCGAGTAAATTCTTCTAGCCATTGATCATCACTTAATGCCAATAGTGATTCGGCACTCAATGGTTGGTTAAGCTTAGCTTTTAGCGCCGCCTCAGAGCCTTTGCGCTCGGCAGCTCTATGATAAATTTTTTCGAATACTTTCATGCTCATGACCGAGTTTTATTGTTATCAAATACAGGGTAACTTATCTGACTTTGCGGTGTGAGTTAATTTTAATAAAAGTAGATTGCTCAGGTTGCTCTTATACAAGACAGATATCCCTTTAACATCATACCAACACCATCAATATTAAGAGCAGCTCAAAGCCGACTCTTTTTTCCAAGCACCCAACAAAGCACATTGTGATTACCGCTCCCTAACGAACAGCCATACAGTTAGTTTTCATTTTGTTAACTTAAACACTTCCATTGTTAGAGAGCACCAAGCTCACCTTGTAGAGATAAAGCCCATGTTGACCGTAATCTGCTAGCAACTTTCTCAGTAATTGTAATGACAATAGAATGTTAATATATGGTGCAAAAAATTGCGTAAAAGTATTAATTTAACTTGACATGAACCCATAACAGAAAATAAGATCGCACAGTAAATGATAAGTGTTTTCATTTGCAATGGTAAAATATAATTAACATAGGAGTGTGATCTGTGTCCAAGTTTGCTATCAAGTGGGCTAACGTTATTTCAGACAACAAAGGGAAGGTACTCGCGTATCTCAACAGTATCTTAAAATGCCCCTATCTTGCCGAAGATGCGTTACAGGACACTTTTATCCGTCTTAGCAGCATGTCACATACACAAAATGCGCAAATCAATAACACAACGAGTTTCTGCTTCCAAGTGGCTAGGAATATTGCAATCGATATGCTTAGAAAGCAAAGTCGAGAAAGCTTAGTTGCCCTTGAGGCAACGCATGTAGAGTACATGTCAGACACAGATTCAGATATCGAAAACAAAGTCGAGTCGGCGCAACTGGATAGACGCATGGACTCAACAATCCAAAAACTGTCAACTCGCCATCAAAATATCATTAGCTTTTATCGTACTGGTCGATTCAAACAAAAAGAAATTGCGAAGCTTTATAAAATCTCACCAACCTTGGTTAACTTTATGATAAAAGAGGCTGTACACAGCTGCCAAAAGGAGTTTTTAGCTCACTAGAATAGAGGATTATACACTAGCTGATTGTTGTACTCGTAGCTTCGCAGCAATGAAATCAGGGTGGGCAACATAAAACAGCCCGGCTATTTTCCGAATGATATGGTCTTCATGGCTGTCGAGTTCACCATCTGCATAAGCAACGTGCCACAATAGTTCAATGACCTCGATGCGCTCAATGTCGCTGGTGTGGTTATTCACTTGCTTGGCAAAAGAATACATATCTACCGCCTGTTCCACCAATTGCTGTGCTTGCGTTATCAGTGCACTGACTTGTGGTTCAGGCAATTCACAACGTGTTTTGAGTAGCTCCGCAATTTTATCGAACTCCGACTGTTGTAGTTTGCCGTCCGCTCGCATCACTTCAACCAGTAATGCAGCAAGCGCGGTATTAAAGTCGATTTCTTGTTTCGGTGACGACTCCTGCAAGCTTTGAAATAGTTTTTTAAGTTGGTTAAGCAAGTGGCTAATCTCCCATGTGATATACTGTAAATGTAGCAGACTAAAAGGACGGTTATGCGTAAGTTATCATTGAGACTAAATTCATTAAAGCTAAGTTCCCTAGTCGTAGGTGCAACATTGCTCTCGGCATGCCAATATACACCGGTTCCACGAGGCGAACCTGAAAAGCTCTATGACTTTGACCACAAAGTACATTATGAGCAAACCACGTATAACGATGACCACTTTCGACTGGCAATTAAGCCAGATAGTTATGCGCATTTTAGGCAACAAAGCGTATTTTTGCTGCGCCATGCCAAACGCTTATGCCAAGGCAGTAACCCACAATTGACATTACTTGGTGGCGTCCAAGGCTTTGATAAGATGCCATTAGAGCCAAGACCTTACCAGAATGACTTAACAGTAGACGTAAAATGTGTGGCCAAATAGCCACACATTTTTGTTAGCGCTATAAATCTTTTTCAGTAACCCGCTCTGGGTTTAGTCTTTATACCAGTTGTATTAAGTAAATGATCTATTTTGAAGCGGGAAAATAGTTTTAGTAGCTAGGCAAAAATTTTGCTATTTAGTTGTTCTAAATGAGAAATTTTTAACGAAGCTAATATGATATTTCACCCTTCAAATTGATTAGAGAATTAATTCAATTGGTATTATATCCCCAAGGCGCTTTTGGTGCGGTTACCGGTTTTGTTAAATCAAAGTCCACTCGGAACTCTCGCCCTTCACGCACTAAACGATAGGTAAACTGCTCCGGATAGATATACATCTGCCATGTATTTCCGACTGACTGTGGGATCCCTTGCTGGACAAATAACTGTTTTGAGTATTCATCAGCAGGGAACGACTGCACGGTATTAAATCCCGCATCTAGGGTATGACCACCATACATAGTAGAAACATCGTCACTGCCATCTTCATGGCGGTGATCGTGCTTTAAGCTCAAACCACTCCCTGTTTTGGTGATGATCCAAGTTCTTGAAGCATCTTTTCCTACATGAAATGGGACTTGAAGCTCAGCGTCGCCACATTTACGAACGTGCATCACAAGACGCGCATCGCTAAAGCTGCTTGGGCCTTGATTATCCACCATTACTTTGCCTTCGTAGGCTTTACCACAATGCGCTTTAATAGCGTCAAAAAATGCATCATGGCTTGGGATGGAAACCAGCGGGGCAGGACGCGCGAAGGCTGCACAGCTCAAGGTTACGAGTAGCGCTAAAGTTAATTTTTTCATTAGAGACACCTAAAACAAATAAAGCCAGAGCTTAATCAGCTTCTGGCTTTGTGGCAAAATTATTCGACTAAATTGAGTAAACAGCTATTATTGCCAAGGTCTTGTCGTAGCAAGCTGCTGCTCAAAGGCATCAATTTGGGCATTTAATAATTCGGTCTCACCGATAAAGTCAAGGCCACTCAAGAGGCGTGCTTTGATGTCTTCTCGCACCTCAAAGTCAATTGGTGCAATACCCGCTCCGCTTATCTGCTGCGCTTCTAGGTCAATACTCAAATGCACTTGTGATTGTTGCTCACATGCATCGAAGAGCGTATCTAACGTGCTGGCTGGTAACGCAATGCAAAGCATTTGGTTATTACCACAATTGTTAAAAAAGATATCGGCAAAACTCTCGGCTAGGATCACGGTAAAACCATATTGTTTTAGTGCCCAAGGAGCATGCTCACGAGACGAGCCACAACCAAAGTTGTCACGCGTTAACAAGATTGACGCGCCCCGATATTGTCGATAGTTAAGTACAAAATTCGGATCTGGCTGGCCATCGTCAAGATAGCGCCAATCATAAAACAGCGCTTTATCAAACCCATCGCGGCTGGTTGAAGTTAAAAACTGCTTGGGAATAATTTGGTCTGTATCAACATTGTTTTTGTCTAATGGCGCAACTAGGCCCTGATGAAACACGCTCATGACGCCTCTCCTCGAATATCAGTAAAGTGACCTGCAATTGCCGCTGCGGCAGCCATTGCTGGACTCACCAAATGCGTACGACCGCCTCGCCCTTGACGCCCTTCAAAGTTACGGTTTGAGGTCGATGCACAGCGTTTTTCTGCGCCAAGCCGATCATCGTTCATCGCCAAGCACATAGAGCAGCCCGGTTCTCGCCACTCAAACCCCGCAGCTTTAAAAATATCGGCTAAGCCCTCTTGTTCGGCTTGCTGCTTTACTAATCCAGATCCTGGGACGATTAGCGCTTCAACGCCTGCCGCTACGTGCTTGCCTGCCACCACTTGTGCCGCCGCACGCAAATCTTCAATACGACTATTGGTGCAAGAGCCAATAAATACGGTGTCGACTTTGGCATCGCTTAGCCTTTGTCCTGCTGCGAGGCCCATATATTTCAGCGCGCTGCGCATCGCATCCGCTTTGACTAAATTAGGTTCATCGTCAGGGTTCGGTACTAAGTCATTAATACCAATGACTTGCTCTGGACTGGTCCCCCAGGTTACTTGAGGTTGTACACTGTCAGCATCCAGCTCCACGACACGATCAAATTCAGCATCCGGGTCGCTATGCAAGGTTTGCCAATAGCGCACCGCAGCATCAAAGTCTTCGCCTTGAGGTGCAAATGGGCGACCACGTAAATACGCAAAGGTTTTCTCGTCAGGTGCGATCAAGCCAGCTTTCGCCCCCATTTCAATACTCATATTACAGAGCGTCATCCGCGCTTCCATCGACAGCGCTTCGATCCCCGTCCCACAAAACTCAGCCACATAACCAGTGCCACCAGCTGTGCCTAATTGCCCAATCACAGCGAGGATCAAGTCTTTTGCAGTCACGGTCGGGCGCAATACGCCATTCACTTGAATTTTTAACGATTTGGCTTTTTTCTGTTGTAATGTTTGCGTGGCCAGCACGTGTTCAACCTCTGATGTACCAATACCGTGAGCCAGCGCACCAAATGCACCATGCGTTGAGGTATGGCTATCGCCACATACAATCGTTGTACCCGGCAAAGTGATCCCTTGCTCAGGTCCCATTACGTGCACTATACCTTGGTTAATCGAATTTAAATCGTAAAGTACAATGCCGAACTCTTCACAGTTTTGTGCCAACGCTTGTAGCTGGTTTTTGCTCACCTCACTGGCAGCATCAATCGAACGGCTCTTGGTCGAGACATTATGATCCATTGTCGCAAAGGTTTTTTCTGGACACCTTACCGGACGATTCTGCTCTCTTAAGCCCGCAAATGCCTGCGGTGAAGTGACTTCGTGTACTAGATGACGGTCAATGTACAAGAGATCGGTTTGCTCGTTTAATTTAGCAACCACATGGGATTGCCAAATTTTATCGTATAATGTTTTTGCCACTTGCTCTTACCTTTATTAAACCCTGTCGACGATCGCTTGCGCGACATCCATAGTAGTAAATCCTGCTTGAGGATAGATATCCGGTGTACCTACACCATCTTTCACCGCCTCTGCTACTGCCTTTTCAATTGCGCGTGCCGCTTCGTCTTGCCCCAATGAATAACGTAGCATCAGCGCGGCACTTAAGATTTGTGCGATTGGGTTTGCCACTCCTTTACCGGCGATATCTGGTGCTGAGCCGCCCGCTGGCTCATATAAGCCAAAACCCGATTGATTTAGACTTGCCGATGGTAATAACCCCATGGAACCCGTGATCATTGCACATTCATCAGAAAGGATGTCACCAAACAGGTTGTCGCACAGTAGCACATCAAACTGGCTTGGTTGCTTTACCAACTGCATCGCAGCGTTGTCGATATAGATGTGATCAAGCGCCACATCTGGGTATTCTTTCGCGACTTCATTGACCACTTCACGCCACAGTACACTGGTTGCCAGCACGTTGGCTTTGTCTACAGAAGTCACATGATTGCTTCTAAGTCTCGCTGCATCAAAAGCAAAACGGGCGATGCGTTCGATTTCTTTGCGCGAATAGGTTTGCGTATCAAACGCCGACTCGCTTTCGCCCTCACCTTGGCGACCTTTTTCGCCAAAATAAATTCCGCCAGTAAGCTCACGGACGCATAAAATATCAAAACCTTGCTGGCTAATGTCACTGCGTAGTGGAGAGGCAGCGCTTAATGCGGGTAATAGCTGCGCAGGACGCAGATTACAAAATAGCTGAAAGTGCTTTCTAAGCGGTAATAAGGATGCCCGCTCTGGTTGCTCATTTGGTGGTAAATGCTCCCACTTAGGCCCACCCACAGAGCCAAATAAAATCGCATCAGCGGCTTCACATGCGGCCAATGTCGCCGCGGGTAAGGCTTCACCAAATTGGTCTATGGCCGCACCACCAATCGCTTGTGGTGATTTTTCTAAAGCAAAGTTGAACTTAGTCGCCACTTTATCTAATACCAGCTCAGCGGCTTGCATCACTTCTGGACCAATTCCATCTCCAGCTAATACTGCGATTTTGTAGTTTGTTTGACTCATCCTGCTTTCCTTTGTTGTTTTAGGCTAGACACTTTTTGTGCTCTATCAATTAGGTTATATACTCGGATCATGGCTCTCACTGACGCTTCGACGATGTCGGCCGCAAGTCCCACACCGTGATATTGCTTACCATCAAACTTGGCAATAATATCGACTTGGCCCAGTGAACTTGCCCCTTTACCCGTCGCATCAAGGTTATATTCCACCACTTCCACCGCCATGCCAGTGATACGCTCGATAGCTACAAACGCCGCTTCCACAGGACCGTTGCCGGTTGCCGCTTCTTGCTTAAGCTCACCATTCAAGGCAATCCCCACAGTCGCGCTCGCGATAGATTGAGAGTTAGAAGATGCATTGACGAACTGTAATTGGTAGCGCTCGTCTTTATCTTTGATTTGGTTGAAATAAATCATCGCTTCAAGGTCATAGTCGTAAACCGTGCCCTTTTGATCGGCTAACGCCAAGAAGCTTTCATACAGGCTATCCATATCGTAATCCGATTTCTGATAGCCAAGCTCGGTAAGACGATGCTCGATAACATGTCGGCCAGAGCGTGAAGTCATATTTAACTGATTACTCGGCACACCAACGGTTTCTGGTGCCATGATTTCATAGGTGTTTTGTGCTTTTAAGACGCCGTCTTGGTGAATACCCGAGCTATGTGCAAAGGCATTTTCGCCTACAATTGCCTTGTTTGGCTGCACCGGCATATTGCAGATTTTAGCAACTTGACGTGACGCGCGATAAATCTCTTCGCTACGAATATCGGTGTGCACTTTTAGGTGGTCTTGACGCATCTTCATGATCATCGCCACTTCTTCTAGTGAGCAGTTACCTGCACGCTCACCAATACCATTGATGGTACATTCGATTTGTCTTGCACCGGCTTGTACCGCCGCGATTGAGTTTGCCACCGCAAGTCCTAAATCGTTGTGACAATGGACACTTAGTCTGGCTTTGTCGATGTTAGGCACATTATTACGAATATGGTAAATCATCGCTGCATACTCGTCTGGTGTGACATAACCTACGGTATCAGGCAAGTTAATCGTAGATGCACCGGCATTAATCGCCGCTTCAACAATACGACACAGGTCTGAGTGTGGCGTACGGCCGGCGTCTTCACATGAAAACTCAACATCATCAGTGTACTTTCTGGCTTGAGAAATGGCCTTAATCGCCATGCTAGTCGCATCATCTAGACTCATTCTTAACTTATGTTCTAGGTGCAGAGGGCTGGTTGCGATAAAGGTGTGAATGCGGCGCTGCTCAGCGCCTTTAAGGGCTTCGCCACATGCGTCGATATCTTTACTAACCGCACGCGCAAGGCCACAAATCGCTGGACCTTTTACCTCGGCAGCAATGCGTTGTACCGCACGAAAATCAGCCGGACTTGATACTGGAAAACCCACTTCCATAACATCCACATTGAGACGACTAATGGTATGCGCCAGCTGTATTTTATCTTCTTCTGTTAAGCTGGCTTTTAACGCCTGCTCACCGTCCCTTAATGTTGTATCGAAAATCCAGACTTTATCTTGCATACCCTTATCCTCAGCCAAAAAAAACCCCGCAAGTGCGGGGTGTCTACAGTAAATGTCGCTCAATTCGCGCAATTACACCCCACCCCTCTGGTTTACCAGTAGGAGGTTAAGAAGGAGTGAAATACGCGCAGTCATTTTCATTGAGCTAAGTGTTCCTGTTGATGAATTGGTTATGTTTTAACATGCTTCAAAAGCGACAATCAAGCATAAATTATCCCAAAAATAGAGTTTAAATCTCGATTTATTGGCAAATAAAATCACAATAACGCCAAATTTAGAAAATACATTTCAAGATCAGAAGTGAACACAGATAGGATATGAAGTGAGCAGGGTATTTTTGAATTTTAATTACCAATAAAAAAATAGCCAATTTAGGCTATTTTTTTATTGGTTCTGGATGTTTTGCATAACCAGAGGCACCTTTTGCGATATACCGCAACTGCCACTTCAAACGCTCGGTCAGTTCAGCGCGTTGTGGGGGGTCTTGATCCAAAGCCTCAGCACCAGAGCTAAATACTAAGGTGACCATTGCTTCAGCCTGCATGTGGGCGTGATGGGTATCTACTCCCGTTTCTGTTTCAAGGTAATGAGCAAGCTCTAAGATAAAATGTTTGATTTCTCTAGCCACGGCGGCACGAAACGCAGGTGACGTACCCGAACGTTCACGCAGTAATAAACGAAATTGGTTGCTCGACTGCTCAATAAATTCCATGAAGGTGTGCACAGAAGTATTGATCACGCTACCACCTTTAGCGATGCGACGTCTTGCTTGGCGCATTAATTGTCGCAAGGTTAAACCCGCTTCATCTACCATAGTCAGCCCGAGCTCGTTCATATCCTTAAAATGTCGATAAAAAGAAGTAGGTGCGATACCCGCCTCTCGCGCGACTTCACGCAGGCTTAAATTCGAGAAACTATGCTCAGCACTTAGTTGATTAAATGCCGCTTCGATAAGCGCTTGACGGGTCTTCTGTTTTTGTTGGGCGCGTACACCAGCCATGGACTTTCCCCAATTCGCTTCGAAAAATAAGAACAATAAACCGCAGTCTAAACCTTGACGCAGCAAGAATGAAATACTATTTTAGCGTACAGTTGTACGCTGAAATTAGATTTTGAGATTAATTGATGAAAAAACCACCCATTTTATGGACCAATGTGCTGTTCTTTAGCTTATCGTTTTTAGCTGCGATCACTTTGGTGCCTTGGTATGGCTTTGAATACGGCTATACCACCAGCCACTGGGTAGCTTTTGTTGCCTGTATGTTTTACGCCGGTCTGTCGATCACCGCAGGGTATCACCGTTTATGGGCGCATAAAGCCTATGACGCCCATCCTGTGATTCAAGTTATTTTTGCGTTGGGTGGCGCATTCGCGTTACAAAACAGTATATTACATTGGAGTAGCGATCACCGTGTACACCACGGCCAAGTCGACGACCCAGTAAAAGATCCGTACGCCGCAACACGAGGCTTCTGGTATAGCCATATCGGTTGGATGCTGAGAGATTATCAAGGCGAGACTTACGGTGATTATAATAACGCCAGAGACTTACAACGTAACCCTATCGTGATGTGGCAACACAAGCACTATATGAAATTGGTGTTACTTACGAATATCGGCATCCCGTTAGTGCTAGGTTTATTACTCGGAAATGTGTTTGGCATGTTGTTACTTGCGGGCGTACTCAGACTCGTACTCAGTCAACACTTTACCTTCTTTATCAATTCACTGGCGCACATTTGGGGTAGTCGTCCTTACACCGAAAAAAATACCGCGCGAGACAATGGTTTGCTAGCCCTATTCACTTACGGTGAAGGCTACCATAACTTTCATCATATTTTTGCCAGCGACTACCGTAATGGTATTCGCTGGTATCACTATGACCCAACTAAATGGCTGATCCGCACTTTTGCAGCACTAGGCCTTGCCAGTAAGCTAAAACGCACTCCGGTTGAGCGCATTGAAAAAGCCAAAGCGGAGACCTTGTTGAATAAGACTAAAGTCAGTCTCGCAAAATTGCCTTTGGCGCAAGATAAGCTTACATTGTTACAACAAGAGTATGATTTACTTCTTAAAAAGCTTCAAAACTACTGTACTGTGCAAAAGCAGGTACTCGAAGCGAAGAAAGAGGCAGTACTTGCACAGTGCGAACATTCCGCACTGATGCAACAATATAAAGAGCTAGAACAAGCTTGGGAAAGCCAAAAACAAGCTTGGATTGCACTAAATTCGAGGCTACTGAAAACGGCATAACGTTCAGCGGCCTCAATAACTAAAGGGGTGAGGCCGTGAGCAAAAAAGCTGCAGAAAAAACCGAAACTGTTCCACAATCCTATCAATACGATGCCATTATTATAGGCACCGGACCTGGCGGCGAAGGCGCCGCCATGAACCTCTCTAAAAGTGGTAAGAAAGTCGCGGTTATCGAACGCCAGCATGCAGTTGGCGGTGGCTGCGTTCACTGGGGCACCATTCCCTCAAAAGCGCTTCGCCATTCTGTCAGTCGTTTAATTGAGTATAAAGCGAATCCACTTTATCGTTTTACCGAGCGCCCGCAGCGCCATACCTTTCAAGATATTTTGCACCATGCCAGTGATGTGATCTCAAAACAGTCAACATTGCGTTCTAGCTTTTATGGTCGTAACCGCATCCACTTGTTTCAAGGAGATGCCAGCTTTGTTGACGCGCATACAGTACAAGTCATTCACCAAGATGGTTCGCAAGAGTTACTCACCGCTAAAACCATTGTAATAGCCACAGGCTCGCGTCCATACCGCCCACCAGGCGTTGATTTTAACCACCCTCGCGTCTACGACAGTGACACTATTTTAAGCCTTGAGCATAATCCTCAGCGCGTATTGATATACGGCGCAGGGGTCATAGGCTGTGAATATGCATCAATCTTTAAAGGACTGGGCGCAAAGGTAGATCTTATCAATACCCGCGACCGCTTACTGGCCTTCATGGATGCCGAGATCTCTGACGCACTCAGTTACCATTTTTGGAATAATGGTATTGTTATTCGCCATAACGAAGAGTTTGCGAAAGTAGAGACCCATGACAAAGGGGTTATTGTGCATCTACAGTCTGGCAAGAAAGTACGCGCAGACTGCATTTTATGGGCCAATGGCCGCTCCGGTAATACCGAAACACTCAACCTTGCAAGCGTAGGTCTAAAGGCTGATAGCCGTGGCCAGCTTAAAGTCAACGAACACTATCAAACTGAAGTGGATAATATTTTCGCAGTAGGAGATGTGATTGGCTATCCCAGCCTAGCCAGTGCGGCGTTCGATCAAGGGCGTATTGCGGCCAATGCGATTGTGCATGGTGCCTGTGATGATCGTTTGATCACCGATATCCCAACCGGCATTTACACCATTCCAGAAATGAGCTCTGTTGGTAAAACTGAGCAAGAACTCACCGCTGCGCGCATTCCCTATGAAGTGGGTCGCGCCCAGTTTAAACATTTGGCTCGTGCACAGATCACAGGCACTGAAGTCGGCAGCTTGAAAATTTTGTTCCATGCAGAAACCAAAGAGATATTAGGTATTCACTGCTTTGGTGAACGTGCATCCGAGATCATCCATATCGGCCAAGCCATTATGGAACAAAAAGGAACGGGTAATAATATCGAGTACTTTATCAATACTACCTTTAACTACCCAACAATGGCCGAAGCCTATCGCGTTGCAGCCTTAAACGGCATTAATCGTCTACTGGACTAACGTATCGTATGGCATGAATAAGCGTGACACCTTGGGCGTCACGTTTATTGTTATAAATTAAAACGATACTCCGCACTGAGTCGCCACACATTATCGCTTTGCTTGGGCTTTCCGTTAAAGGCCTCGCGGTTTGCAACTGTGGTTGTCAGACTCAAAAACTCACCGCCCACCAGCCAATTGCTATTAATTCGATACTTCACTGTAGCGGTCAGTGCATGGCCATCACTTTGGTTTGGGTCGAACTGCCAATCATCTTTGTCGATGACTTTGAACTGCTCCCCCCGTAAGGAAAAGCGCCACTCATCACGCTGATGTGTGAGTAGCAAAAACCAACTATTAAAGTCATTATCAACGCCGCGATTGACACCCATGGCGGTATTACCCAGCATGCCTTGTACGAGTATATGCGTCTGCGGGGTTAACTTGTAACGCCAAGCTGCACTAATAAATTTAGTGTCCCACGCATACTGCCCAGTTCGGTAGTTAATCTTACTTGGATCGCCATTATTATCGTACCAATAGACATTGATCTCACTGCGGTTTGAAAATTCGCGATGATATCCAAGATAATAACCAAATCGGCCATCTACTTCCGAAAACGGTTCAACATGCTGTGCTTGATGTTGTAGCTGCGGTGTGTTCAACGACTCTACCGCGGCAAAGGGGAGACTTTCGTTAAACACCGACTGCCTATCATGCACGGTAAAGCCTCGCCATGCGAGTAAAGTGCCAGCCGGATCATTCCCCTTAAAAACACCAAACACACCTTTGAATCCCTGACCTCGGCTACGGCGCGTCTGCGGCTGCTCAATCGCGACTTCACCGCCAAATACCCGCACTTCCTCACCTATCCAAGCGTTAATAGCCGAATACTGGTATGTATAGGGTGATGACCAACCAATATCTGGGTTCTCAATAGAAAACTTCGGATAGAAGCCACCAGCTCGAACAATCAAGCGATGGCCATTTTTGGGTAGTGTTCGATATTGCAAATACAGTTCTGTAAAACCGAGCTTGTCATCTGGGTCTGGCACATACTGTGTTACCCCGTGCAAAGACCAAGCGCTAGCAAAATCTACACGCCAATCAATAGCGCCTCGACTAAGCGTAATATCTGACTCCCCTTTCCCAAAACGCGTAACGCCCCATCCAGGCTGATACCAAGCTTTACGATTATCATCATGCTGCCAGGTCGTTTGCAGTTGCCCTTGTCCAGAAATCTCAACGGCACCTGCTTGCCCTATGGCGAATAATGCCAAAGCGGCGCTTAGCTTAGTAATCATCGAAGCCATCGGAGAAATCCTGAAGTGGAGCAACCAGTGTTTGCTTAATTTGATAGGTAATTGCTTGAGTGTTATTCACGATGGAGAGCGGATGCTGTTCTATTTTGTCTATATTTTCGAATCTTTCATGCCATACATTCAGCTTTAGTGCGCTGGCTTGCTGAGCACCTAGGTCGATTGATACTTTGCCGCTGCTATCCGTTACCGCAAATAATGGGCTATCTACAACCACGATATAACCCAGCATCCAATCGTGAATATTGCAGCCAAGCTCAACCACACCAGTTTGATCAAATAATACTTGTTTCGGGTCATCGCGATACAACTTAAGCTCGAACGGCTTTGCAGCAGAGAACGAATAGACGTGGTGCAGAATAGGATCTAAATTCGGAAACGAGACTTGGGTGCCAGCTTGCACCATCAAGATATGGGGCACAAACGCCTTATCCTTTTGCTCCATTTTATAATCTAGCATCGTTCTTTTGTTATCAAAGCTATCTCCTTGCAACCACACCGCGGCATTCGCGAGCGGCTGTTTATCAGCATCGACTATTTGCACTTCAAGGGCATTGACTAGACCGGCTTGTAGCATTGCCATCACAACAGCAATACGCCCAAAAATTGTTAGGTTTAGCATAAGCAGTTCAACCTATCCTTATTATTTTTCTTAGCTTGTCTACACTAGACCGAGCGGAATAATTATTACATTCATCGCATTTACAGCATGAATACGTATGCAACTTTTACGTGAACGTTAGCATACAACAGTAAGCTTAGCTTATGTGCAAAAGAACACGAATTTTCGTGCCGACAACAAGAAGGAAAAACTATGCGCCCCATGTCACTTTCCCTGATCGGATTAAGCTTGTTTACGACTACGAGCTTTGCCGCATCTTTAGCTGTGAGTTCGCCAGATGGCAAAATCACTTTTACCTTGAGTGATGATAATAGCCAGCCGACCTACCAAGTCAGCTTTAACAACAAAACCATTATTCAACCGTCTAAACTTGGTTTTGATTTCGCAACAGCTGCATCGATGCGCGATGGCTTAAGTATCACCACACATCAGCGTAATAGCGTCGATAGCAGTTGGCAACAGCCTTGGGGCGAAGCCCGAGTGATCCAAGATAAGCACAATGAGCTTGCTGTCACCTTTGCTAAGCAGGCAGACAAATCGCCGCAATATACTGTGCGTGTAAAAGTATTTGATGACGGTGTCGGCTTTCGCTATGAGGTTGCTCAAAATCAAGCGCTTAATATCACCAGAGAATTGACCGAATTCGCCTTTGCACAAAGTGATAAAAGTACAGCGTGGTGGATCCCTGCTCGTGGCTGGAATCGCTATGAATATGTATACAACACCACACCACTGCACGATGCCCCACATGTGCACACCCCATTTACTTTAAAGAATCAAGACGGGGTTCATATCAGTGTGCATGAAGCGGCCCTAATTGACTATGCGGGCATGACCTTAAACCAGCGTCGCCCAGGAACATTTGTTGCCGATCTAACACCTTGGTCAGACGGCGTTGCTGTCAAAACCAATGGTAAGTTCAATACACCTTGGCGCACCCTGCAAATAGGCGATGAAGCCACCGACTTGTTGAACTCTCACCTTATTTTAAACCTCAACGAACCAAATAAGCTCGGCGATGTATCTTGGGTTGAGCCGGGTAAATACATCGGCATTTGGTGGGGCATGCACATCAACAAAAATACCTGGGGCAGCGGCGATAAACATGGAGCGACTACGGCGCGTACTAAAGAATATTTGAGCTTTGCCGCTGACCATGGCTTTGATGGCGTGTTGGTTGAAGGGTGGAACATCGGCTGGGATGGCGACTGGTTCTTCAACGGTGATGTCTTTAGCTTTACCGACGCCTATGCTGACTTTAATATTGATGAAATAGCCAAGCACGGAGAAAAAGTAGGTACACGCCTAATAGGTCATCACGAGACGTCTGGTAACGTCAGCAACTATCGCAATCAAATGGAGGCGGCTTTCGCACTCTACGAAAAAGCAGGCGTTCGCCAAGTTAAAACCGGTTACGTAGCCGATGGTGGCAACATCAAACGCATTGATGCCAAGGGCAATGCCAGATTCGAATGGCACGAC
Organism: Pseudoalteromonas sp. NC201; assembly: GCF_002850255.1. Classification (NCBI taxonomy): domain Bacteria; kingdom Pseudomonadati; phylum Pseudomonadota; class Gammaproteobacteria; order Alteromonadales; family Pseudoalteromonadaceae; genus Pseudoalteromonas; species Pseudoalteromonas sp. NC201. The sequence continues at coordinate 120,015 of NZ_CP022522.1, read as the reverse complement.
GGTCAATTTATGGCAAATGAGTACTTAGACAACGTCAAACTTGCGGCCAAGCACAAGATCAGTATCAATACACATGAACCAATCAAAGATACCGGCCTGCGTCGTACCTATCCAAACTGGATCGCGAGAGAGGGTGCAAGAGGGCAAGAGTTCAACGCATGGGGCACGCCACCAAACCCACCAGAGCATGTGCCAATGCTTGCCTTTACCCGCATGTTAGCAGGCCCTATGGACTTTACTCCGGGTATTTTTGACATGGGCTTCAACGGCCTTGGCGATAAAACCAACCGCCCACAAACCACCCTCGCCAAACAATTAGCGCTTTATGTTGTGCTTTATAGTCCAATTCAAATGGCGGCCGATTTGCCAGAAAATTACCTCGCTAAGCCAGATGCTTTTCAGTTTATTAAAGACGTACCCACCGACTGGGAACACAGTATCGCACTTGCAGGAGAAGTGGGTGACTATGTTGTCTTTGCCAGAAAGGAGCGCAAGCATAAACAATATAGTGGTAACGATTGGTTCTTAGGCGCAGTAACTGACGAGGAAGCAAGAGAAATTCCTATTACTTTAGATTTCCTTGAGTCAGGTAAAACCTTTGAAGCGCAAATCTACGCGGACGGTAATAAAGCCGAATGGAAACAAAACCCGTATGAAATGAATATTTACCGCAAAAAGGTAACAAGTGCCGACAAACTGATATTAAAACTGGCTGCTGGCGGCGGCGTTGCTATTCGTTTTAAAGCGCTTTAAACATAAGGTGACTACCCAACAGCTGGGTAGTCACCGCTTTAATCTGTACATTTAGTAAACTATACAGTAGGGTGAAATAGTCTATTAAGACATTCTTATTTCAAAGGAAAATAATATGAAACTTACCCTAGCAAAGAAAAAACTAAAACAATTAGACTATCAACAGAGTCAACTAGCCGCAAAGCTCACACCGCAAGCAGCCGGTGGTAGAGGACCAGAAACCGGCGTTATGTGCGAAACGACTAATAACGATTACTGGTGCCAACGTCCAAGTTCACCGGCTGTTACCTGCAGCGTAATGGAACGCTGTTTATAAGCATTTCCCACCATATATAGGCTAGATATTATAAAAATATGTAGTTAGCCTATTTCTCAGTCAAACTCTCTATATGCTCAACGGCCAGCTCTCACTCGCCGCCGAGCTGAGTTATAAGTAATAATTTACTGACATTGATAGCTTGGTGTTACACCATTAGCAACTTCCCATTTCGCTGTTAATAGCGACGCAGGGCCATTACTGTCATGGGATAGCTCCCAATTCATAATGCCACCGGCATTGAGCTTAGCGTACTGCGTTTTTGCGCGGATCGTCGGGATACCATTGTAGTAGCTGCTACCATCACTATCGCGACAGGCATTGGCAGGGTTCTCCTGCAGTAAGGTGCGATACGCTTTCCAAGTAGGTCTTGCATAAAATGGTACGCCTAATACCGTTTTTTCTTTACTAAGCCCACGACCTTGCCAGTAAGCTATTGAGTCTTTGGCGTATTGCATAGAAGCATGATCAGTATTGTTCGCGTCGTACGCCATCAAATTTAAAAAGTCGATATCTTGGAATACAGATTCCAACACGCCACCACCAGTATAACCAAGCGCCACCACAGCTGCCGTCAAGAATTTACCTCTGGCGCGTAACTCAACGCTTAGTTCCTTCATCAGTAATGCATAGTTATTTGCTGAAGCACCGGGATCTGGATATTCCCAATCCATATCAACACCATCTAGATTATGCTGCTCTACAAACGCAATGACCTCTTGCACGAAACGGGCTCTACCTTGCTGTGAACTGGCGAATGTCTCGAATGCACTATCGTCCCCCCCGTTCCAGCCACCAATGGCAATTCCCACTTTCACATTGTTGGCATGAGCCGAATTTACTAGCGCTGTCATTTTGCTCAAATTTTCAAGTGGTCTCAGTGTGCCATCTGCATTGGGTAGTAAAAATGAGTAATTGATATGGGTGAGTTTATCAAACTGAATATCACTCACGGCACCCTGCCAACTTGGAAAGTAGCCGACAATTTTAAAATTAGGGTCGCCAGGAGGAACCTCGTCAGACACGACACTGAAGTTCACCGCACTCGATTCACCTCGTGCCCCAGACACATCAGTTGCAGAGACAGTTAATGCGCGATTACCTAGCCCCTGCGCTTGCCACATCACCTCATAAGGTGCACTGTTGTCAGAGGCGACCAGCGTGCCATCGAGATAGAATTCAACACTGTCGATAGCCGTGTTTTGCGGATGGCTTACCGCCGCAGCTAGGCTAACTGATGAACCCACTAACACTCGTGCGTTACTGCTTGGAGAGGTGACCGAAACCTGGGGCAATGGCGTTACAGGATCACAACTACCGTTTGCTTGCCAGACATCATAAGTATTAGAATTTTGCGCTGGGTTTTGGTTTTGTGTCCACCATTTCGCGGTGTATTTAGCTGACTGATAGGTGACAGCATCACCACCTGTATATACCTGCTGTGATTGCCATTGCGTTAAGTTGCTACAGTCAACCGCCAGTGCAACTTCCATCGCGCCCAAGAGCGGAAGTGCAATTAATAAATTTGTATATTTCATTACCTTTTTCCATGTTGTATGTCGGCTAAAGCAAGTCGTGCCGAGTTTAAATAAATGTTAACTTGCGATTCTAGCCTACCAGCATGGACAAATTTCGTACAACCCAACTCACTACGACCTTAGTCTAATGAAATAACCCCTCTCTTTAGGCCATTATTCGTCCTTGATTATGCTCGTTTATAAAATGTCCAACTAGTGCAGCGAGACTGTACAGATAAGGCTTAGCTCAGTATGCTTGCGGGTTTAGGCGCTATAAAGAGAATAATTAAGAGATGAGTACGGCATTTTCAAGACGATTTGTAACCTTAGTCGAGCAATTTGCAGGCGGCAATAAGCGCCAATTTGCCCAGTTAACAGGTAAATCCCCTTCCCATATTTACCGTATTTGTCGCGGCTTAAGTCGCCCTTCAATGATATATCTTGAGCACCTTTATAGCCTATTTGCCGTTGATCTGAACTGGTTACTTACCGGTGAACAACCCTTAGATAAACCACAAGGTCAGCTTAAAGATGAACTTACCCTCATACCTAAACTTGATATTGAGGCCAGTGCAGGTATGGGCAGTGTAATTGGTCATGAAGAAGTTACCGAGCAGTTTGCACTCAACCGTCGTTGGCTAAACTCCCATCTTGGCGTGTATTCAGAGAAGCTCGCCTTTGTCTCTATCCGTGGTGATAGTATGCAGCCCACGTTGCTAGACGGCGACATGGTACTCGTTGACCTTTCACAGAATCAACCCAGTAAAGATGCGGTTTATATCATTCAAACAGAAGAGGGTCTCATGGCTAAGCGAGTGCAACAAAAGCACTCTCAGCTCAAAGTGATCAGTGATAACCCTGATTACCCGAGCTGGGAGATCACCGCTGATAATGCCGACAGTCACGGCATTGCAGGGCGTGTTGTTTGGTGTGGTCGCAGTATCTAAACTGCAATGTCACTATTCGTGTGATGCTGGAGCATCACACGGATTTAGCCAGCTTTTCCTGCACATTGGCTGTATTCACAAATTGACTCAACACCAATGAGCACACCGCAAGTGCAGCACCAAAGTAAAACACTAAGGATTGATCGTATAACCATACTAAGCCAAAGCTTGCTGGGATCACTACTGCTGCAATATGGTTAATAGTAAAGCTAACCCCTGCTGTTGCTGCGATATCTTCTGGCCGAGCAATTTTTTGAAAATAAGTTTTGAGTGCAATGGCCATCGCAAAAAACAGATGGTCGATGACATAAAGCGCTGCTGCAAAGCTTGCTGACTCTACCAATGCATAACCAATAAATACAAAAATGAGTCCCACATATTCGATTGTCAGTGTTTTACGCTCACCAATATGCCCAATCATTTGACCAATTTTGGGGGCGATAAATATGTTTATCAAATGATTCAACATATAAAGCGCGGTGATCTGTGCAACATCAAAACCAAATTTTTCCACCATTAAGAAACCCGCAAACACCATAAATATTTGTCTTCTCGCGCCCGAGAAGAAAATCAAGGCGTAATATAGGCTGTACTCTTTTCTCAAAATGAGCTTTTTATGCTGCGTAGTATGCATTTCAAAGGTTGGAAAGCCGATAAACATAAATAGCGCAATGATAAAGCCAACCCCTCCAATAAGCAGATACATCCACTGATAGTCTGCGGAGAAGTAGCTAAAACCCAGCCATATTACCGCATAGGTGATCAGAGAAGCGATGGATTTAATAGAGAGCAAGATACCTAGTTTGGCCGGTGCCTCATCTTTATTGAACCATTGTAAACTGAGAGATTGATTCAGCGTCTCGAAATAGTGAAAACCTATCGACATTAACACTGTAGTTGCATACAAACCATAAATAGTAGGCAACAAGCCGGTAATGGCGACGCCAAGCGACAGCAAACATAAACTGATCAGTGCGAAGGTTTGCTCCTTTAACACCAATAAAACAAACACCGCTGTAAACGCTAAAAATCCGGGGATCTCACGCAGAGATTGCAACATTCCCATATTAGCGCCATTGAAGTTTGCGGCTTCAATCGCAAAGTTATTGAGCATGGCCATCCAGCCTGCGAATGTAACTGCCATAACAATGGTAGCGAGCACTAAGAAATTAAAAGGACTTTGCCATCCTTGAGAGGCATTCTTCATGATTATCTCCACATAAAGCACAACTATTAAAAAGTTATGGCTATAATATGGCCACACGTCAATTTCAGATATACACAATTATGCCAAGTTTTTTATCAAAACAGACAACTTCTCCTTGGCGTATTCAACCCAAATATAAGCGCTTCTTAAAGCCAACACTTGGCCGGCCAATCCTGCCAAGAGCGGTAAAAAAAGCAGAGTGGGAGCATGTTCAACGGCACCAACATGAGTGGGGACAGCTTGCATATACAAGCAATGGAGTCATTACAATTGTGACTCCTGAAGGCACTTTCGTGATCCCTCCCGACCAAGCTTTGTGGCTACCTCCTGGCCTTCCACATGAGACGTATTGTCGCTACGGTGGAGATTTTCGTAGTGTCTATATCGACAATAAATACACCGAGTTGCTAGGGAATAAAGCGAAGCTAATTGCGGTAGATGAACTACTGAAGCAATTTATACTGGAGATCTGTACTTGGCAGGAAGAGTACCACCTAGATGAAAAAACAGAGCGATTTATTACGGTCTTTATTGATAGGCTAACGTCAGCTGCAACGTGCCACTTTTTTATTCCAAGTGCACAGGATGCTCGGATCTTACCCATTGTGACCGAGCTACATACAAATCCAGGATGCAAAATAAGCTTGGAGGCCTGGAGTGATCAAGTCGGCGCATCAACCCGGACACTCAACCGCTTATTCCACAAATGTTTTATGATGGGCTTCAGTGATTGGCGCCAAAAACTAAGAGCTATCAAAGCAATTGAGCTTTTGAAAGATGGATATTCTCAGCAACAAGCAGCCGAATATTTGGGTTTTGAATCTACCGCCGCATTTAGCAATGCGTTTAAAAAAGTCTTTGGCAAACCACCGGGACAGTACATTAAAAAGTAATGGTAATTTGGGATCAATAAATACTTTCCCACAGAATATTATGAATTCACAAATCGGCGGGTAAACCGTCTCCCACGATACATGTTTATACTGTGGTGGGAGCGAGTCTATGGTAGGAGCGAGTTTACCTCGCGAGATTTTTAAATCTCAAATCTCTATACCCCAAACAGCAAAAAAACCCGTCGCATTACTGCAACGGGTTTTTCTTATAAGGCCCTGACGATGTTCTACTTTCACATGGGAAGCCCACACTATCATCGACGCTGTTTTGTTTCACTTCTGAGTTCGGCATGGGGTCAGGTGGGTCCAAAACGCTATGGTCATCAGGAAATTCTGTTCATTAATGAAGTATCCTTCATTAATATAAATCCGGAAAAAGCTATTAAATTCTTTGTCTACTTTAGTCTATTAACTTCTGTCGCTTATAAACCACTTTGGCGTTGTATGGTTAAGCCTCACGGGTAATTAGTACGAGTTAGCTTAATGCCTCACAGCACTTCCACATCTCGCCTATCAACGTTGTAGTCTTCAACGGCCCTTCAGTTGACTCTAAGTCAAAGTGAGAACTCATCTCGAGGCCTGCTTCCCGCTTAGATGCTTTCAGCGGTTATCAGTTCCGAACGTAGCTACCGGGCAATGCAATTGGCATCACAACCCGAACACCAGCGGTTCGTCCACTCCGGTCCTCTCGTACTAGGAGCAGCCCCTCTCAATTCTCAAACGCCCACGGCAGATAGGGACCGAACTGTCTCACGACGTTCTAAACCCAGCTCGCGTACCACTTTAAATGGCGAACAGCCATACCCTTGGGACCGACTTCAGCCCCAGGATGTGATGAGCCGACATCGAGGTGCCAAACACCGCCGTCGATATGAACTCTTGGGCGGTATCAGCCTGTTATCCCCGGAGTACCTTTTATCCGTTGAGCGATGGCCCTTCCATTCAGAACCACCGGATCACTATGACCTACTTTCGTACCTGCTCGACGTGTCTGTCTCGCAGTTAAGCTTGCTTCTACCATTACACTAACCGTACGATGTCCGACCGTACTTAGCAAACCTTCGTGCTCCTCCGTTACTCTTTGGGAGGAGACCGCCCCAGTCAAACTACCCACCAGGCACTGTCCTCAACCCCGATTCAGGGGCCTAAGTTAGAACATCAACACTACAAGGGTGGTATTTCAAGGTCGGCTCCACAGAAACTAGCGTTCCTGCTTCAAAGCCTCCCACCTATCCTACACATGTAGGGTCAATGTTCAGTGCCAAGCTGTAGTAAAGGTTCACGGGGTCTTTCCGTCTAGCCGCGGGTACACAGCATCTTCACTGCGATTTCAATTTCACTGAGTCTCGGGTGGAGACAGCGTGGCCATGGTTACACCATTCGTGCAGGTCGGAACTTACCCGACAAGGAATTTCGCTACCTTAGGACCGTTATAGTTACGGCCGCCGTTTACCGGGGCTTCGATCAAGAGCTTCGCCTAAGCTAACCCCATCAATTAACCTTCCGGCACCGGGCAGGTGTCACACCGTATACGTCATCTTACGATTTTGCACAGTGCTGTGTTTTTAATAAACAGTCCCAGCCACCTGGTCACTGCGGCTCTCGTTTGCTTACAGAGCAAGTCCTTCACAAACAAGAGCGTACCTTCTCCCGAAGTTACGGTACAATTTTGCCTAGTTCCTTCACCCGAGTTCTCTCAAGCGCCTTAGTATTCTCTACCTGACCACCTGTGTCGGTTTAGGGTACGATTCAGTATGAACTGAAGCTTAGAGGCTTTTCCTGGAAGTAGGGCATCAACAACTTCACCACCTTAGTGGCTCGTCTCGACTCTCAGCCTTRGCAACCCGGATTTTCCTAAGTCACCAGCCTACAGCCTTTCACA